>CABQYA010000057.1:0-9654 GCA_902468275.1 uncultured Urmitella sp.
ACCAATCCGGATTTTCTAAAGTTTCGCTTCAGGCAAATCCCGGCTTTTCTTGGCCAGGTGCAAGTTGAAAAAGCAGATTCCGGTATTTATATTTCGCGCGCGACCCTTAAGGCTCGCGCCTGGCAAGAACTTGGCAAATATGCCCACTTGCTTCCAGAAGAATTAGCAATAGAAATAGTGGAAACCTGGGTAGAAAATCCGGCTGTTCCTCTAATAGCTGAAGGTAGTTTTCAGGTAAATATCGCTAGTATTCCAGTAACAATCAAAGCAGATAGCCAGCTGAAGCATTCAGAAAGTAATGGGCAGCAAACCGTACGTAACCTATCGGGAAAACTAGAAGTAAAATTGCCGTTCATCGGCGGTAAAGTTGAGCGGGAAATTCTCTCCCGGATGCAATTGTTGGCTAGCGCGGAAGAGGACGCAGCGGCAAGTTGGCTGCAAGGTGGCGCTCAATAAAATTTCCGTTCCGGGTTACCTCGTAACTTGCCGACGTCGCTCCTAGCATAGACTGGTAACCGTGAGCGGGATGAGGGAACTGATTCGCCGGTACGGTCAGGATTTATCGGACAGTGATAGCGACCATCTGCATATGTTGGTGGGCGATTGGCAGGTTTTAGCTGATATTGGCAGTGCCGATTTGATTCTATGGATTCCAGATAACCAAGGGCGGTTTGTAGCGATTGCCCATACCCGTCCGGGATCTGGTTTTACTATCCACCTTGATGATGTGGTGGGGCTTACGGCTTCGCCAACGCGCTCTCGAATGCTTAAATCTGCCTTTGCTCCGGATTCGCAGCCTACTACTCCGGAAGTGCGCTGGGCGGGTTCTTATTCGGTAATCGCCAATGCGCTTCCGGTGCGTCACAACTCTCGGGTAATTGCTGCCCTCACCGTAGAGGTTAATATTCAGTCTTTACGTGTTTTTGAACAGCAAGAACAATGGTTTCATAAAACCGCAAATATGCTTTGTGAAATGATTTCTCAAGGTAGTTTTCCGGCTGCTTCTCTCCCGGCAGCTACTACTCACGGGATGCCGCGCCTGATTGATGGCGCGATTAATTTGGACGCGGAGGGCAGAGTGCTGGATTTGACTCCCAATGCGCGCTCTTGTCTACGTCGCTTGGGAGTTCGGGAAGAGGTTATTGGGGCTGTTCTCGCTGAGCTGATAACCGAGGTGGTTCAAGATCAATGCCAGGTTGATGAAACCTTGCCGGTGGTGGTAATGGGTAAAGCGTATTGGCTGGCAGAAGTGGAGTCGCCCTCGGGTATTGTTTCTTTACGTTCGTTACCTTTAGAGCAGTCTGGCGAGCGCATGGGGGCTCTTTTACTGTGCAGAGATGTTACTGAGGTGCGTAGACGCGAACGCGAATTGATGAGCAAAGACGCTACGATTCGCGAGATTCATCATCGAGTGAAAAACAATCTGCAAACTGTTTGTGCGCTTTTGCGTCTACAGGTTCGTCGTTCCGATTCTCAGGAGGTTAAAACAGCCTTAGGGGAGGCAGAACGGCGGGTTGCCTCGATTGCGCGTGTGCATGAAGAGCTATCGCAAACAGTCAGCGAAACCGTCGATTTTGACGACATGATTTCTCGCCTACTTAGAATGTCGGCGGCAATGGCGGCAACCGATCAAGAAGTTGATACTGAGTTTGTCGGTAGTTTCGGAATGATTGATGCCGAGACAGCTTCGGTACTGGCAGTGGTGATTTCAGAACTGGTTGCTAATGCGGTTGAGCACGGTTTGGCAAATCATGATGGGAAAGTGGTTTTAGAGGCTAAACGTAAGCGCAGTGAACTCGATGTTTGGGTGCGCGATAATGGTAGTGGTTTAGAAGATAAACCGCTTAGCGGACTGGGAACTCATATTGTGCGCACTCTGGTACGCGCAAATCTTAAGGGCTCTATTGATTGGAGTTGCCCCGAGGAGGGCGGTACCGAGGTGCATATCCATTCCCGCATTGAGGAGGATATTAGATAAATGGGGAAATCACGTAGACGGCGTGGCTGGCCACCTCTGCCTACCTCTTTGGCGGGCAAAATAGTTGATAATCATACGCACTTGCCGCTGTGGGAAGAACAGATTCCCCTGGTAGAGGGAGTGCGTCTGAGTCTAGATGAACAGCTGGAGAGGGCGAAAACTGTAGGGGTGAGCGCCTTGGTTACTTCAGGCTGTCAAATTGATGAGCTTGCGCCTACAGTGCGATTAACTGAGCAGTATCCCCAGGTGTTTTGCGCGCTTGCTATTCACCCGAATGAGGCCGCTTTGCATGCGAAAGTGGTAGCTAAAGCACCCGATGGGCAAACCTATTCACTGAAGCCTTGGCATGAAGAGTATTCCTTAGAACAGGCGATAGCGGAAGTTTATGAGCAGGTAAAAGGCTGCGGTAAGGCGGTAGCAGTAGGCGAGAGTGGATTGGACTATTTTCGCACCTCTCCGCAGGGAAAATCTGCGCAACAGCAGGCTTTTAGGATGCATATCTCCCTGGCTAAAGAGCTGAATCTACCTTTGCAGATTCATGACCGGGAGGCTCATGCCGACACTATTCGGATTTTATTGGAAGAGGGCGCTCCTGAGCGTACGGTTTTCCACTGTTTTAGTGGAGATAAAGAAATGGCTCAGGTACTGGCAGAGCAGGGGTGGTATGCCTCTATTGCCGGACCGGTCACCTATAATGCGAACGAGTGGCAGCGCGATGCGGCTCGAGAGATGCCAGCTTCGCTATTGCTGGTGGAAACCGATGCGCCCTATTTAACTCCACATCCGCACCGCGGGCAGCCGAATGCTTCCTATATGCTTGCCTGGACGGTGCGAAAACTGGCAGAAATCACCGATAAAAGCGAACCTGAACTGGTGAGCCAGCTGCTTAGTAATACTCGTGAGGTGTATGGACAGGCGGTAACGGCGCTAGATTAGCGGGACGTTAATATCTATTCACAAAGTCTATTGTGCGAGGTAGACTGGTGGTGTTTTATTCCACTAAGGAAATGTATCGAACAGGTAGCTATTTGGTAACAATCAGGTTACAGTTATTTCTGATTGAGTGTTTTATTTCCCAGGGTTACCATCTAGTGCAGCGAGGATACACGTGAGCAGGAAACATCGGCGCAACCAGGTGAAGCTAACGGCCATTTTCGCCGGGATTTGCACAGCTATCGTCCTGGGAGGATTAGGGGCGGTAGCCAGTGAATATAAAAGCGTAGCCGTCACCGTTGATGGCGCTACCCGGCAAATGCAAACCACGAATCGCACAGTTGAACAAGTGGTTTCCGATATGGGAATTAAAGTGGGTAAATACGATCAAGTCAGTCCCGCCCTGGATACAAAAATTTCCCGAAACCAAAAAATCAAGATAGTTCACGCTCGCCCAGTCGTCCTCCAAGAAACAAAAAATGCCCAGGTTGTATGGAAAACTGCCCACCATGATGCTCCTGTATTGCAGACAACTTTCCGGGTAGATAATTCCGAGGTTAAAGGTGTCTATAAACCGGGTTCAGACCCGCGAACAGCAGCCCAGGCAGCCGGTATCAAACTGTCGAACCTAGACAGAGTCACCGTTGAACGAAGCAGTAAAAATACGGCAACGATTAAAGTCGCGCGGGTGCAGCGGGGTATAGAAAAAAAGGAAGAAAAATCTGCCCCCGAAGTTAAAAAAGTAGAAGACAAGACTTTGCAACCCGGTGAAGAGGTTGTAGAAAACGAAGGAAAACAGGGAGTTACCGCAAAAACTACTTTTGTAGAAAAAGTTGATGGCAGCGTCAGTTTCCAGTCTGCGGAACAGGTAACTACCCTGGTAAAGGCAGAACCAAAAATTGTGCGATTCGGACCGGCAGATAATTCTGGTGACACCAATTATGGACCGGTAGTTCCCGCCGGACAGGCGCAAGAAATCGCCCACCAAAAAGTTATTGCCCGCGGCTGGTCCGAGGGGCAGTTTACCTGCCTAGTTAAATTGTGGAATCGGGAATCAGGATGGAATGCTTCAGCGAGAAATCGCAGTTCGGGAGCCTACGGTATTCCTCAGTCCCTGCCAGCAAACAAGATGGCATCTGCGGGTGCGGATTGGCGTACTAATCCGGCTACTCAAATCGAGTGGGGACTCGGATATATTCAAGGACGCTATGGCAGTCCCTGTGAAGCCTGGAATCATTCTGAACGTATAGGCTGGTACTAGTAAGCTAGGGGGGTGGAAAAAAACCCTCCGGTTACGCTTTTGACCCCTAATGCTGTCAGCCAGCTCTGTAAGACGCTGGATATTCGTCCTACTAAACAGTTAGGGCAAAACTTTGTTACCGAACCCAGTGCGATTCGTAAAATTGTGCGCGAAGCGGGGGTGAAAGCAGGGGAACAGGTTCTAGAGGTCGGGCCGGGACTGGGCTCTCTTACCTTGGGGCTTTTAGAGGTCGGGGCGCATGTGGCTGCCTGCGAGATTGATTCTCGCTTGGCTGCTTTTCTGCCGGCTACGATTGCCAGTCACGCTCCTCAATCTCTAGGACGGGCCTACCTGGTAAATAAGGACGCTTTGAAGCTAGTCCCCTCAGATTTAGAGAACTTAGCGGCTCTGTCAGAGAGCGCAGGTGAGACGGGCAAAGAGCTAGATAAGCAGCAAGGTAGCGAGCAACACCCTGGGAAGGCTTTTTTGCCCGAAATTCTGGTTTCAAATCTTCCCTATAACGTGGCAGTTCCGGTGCTATTACATCTATTTGCAGTTTTTCCCTCCTTAAAAAGAGCGTTAGTAATGGTGCAAAAAGAGGTAGCTGTGCGCCTTAGCGCCCCTGCGGGCAGTAAAGTTTATGGGGTTCCCAGCGTTAAAATAGCCTGGTATGGCAAGGCGCGCATGAAATCCGATATTTCGCGGCGGGTGTTTTACCCCCAGCCCAATGTAGACTCCGCGCTGGTAGAAATTGTTCGCGCTCCAAGCCGCAGTCTTTGCCTTCGAGAAGATAAGCAAGAAGATAAGCAAACAGGCTACCTCAGCAGTGAAAAAGAAATCAGTGGGTATCTAGGAAAAACACTCACCGCGCCAGAACAAGAACACAGGCAACGGGAAGTGGTCTTTGAACTCATAGATTGTGCCTTTGCCTCAAGGCGGAAAATGCTGCGTTCTTCATTGAAAACTTGGGCAGCTCCTCTCGCAGTAACGCCCCTATTGCAAGCCGCGGGAATTGCCCCGACCAGCCGGGCAGAAACCTTAACTATTCGCGACTTTGTGGCACTTGCCAAGCTACGCTCCGTTTTAGAATCTCGAGTGGAAAAAAGTTCGATTATCTCGGATAAGACGGGTATCAATGTAACTACCCAAGAGCGGGAAGAAAATAGCGTTCCCGCGTCCTCGCCCGCCGCGCCCTCAAAGCCGAGCCTTCCAGCTGCCGAAACTGCCTCTGCCAGGCAAGCCCAAGCGGTAAGCAACGGCAAAATCAACCTATTTTTGGCAGCTACCAGGGCAAATGATGGCTACCATCCCCTATCCACTCTGTTTCAAGCGGTTAATCTGCGTGAGAAAGTGACAATCACCTTACAAGAACAAGGTCTCGATATCGACATAAAATTCGATGCTCCTGAGGGAGCGGTTGGTTATAGTCCTGACCGCGACCAACAAGCGCTAACCGGGTTGGAAGTACAAAATAACCTCGCAACTCGCGCCTTTTTGCTGGTAGCTAAGCAGTGTGGCTACCAGGGGGGAGCAAAAATCAGTATCGAGAAACAAGTACCGGTAGCTGGAGGGATGGCAGGAGGGTCAGCCGATGCGGCTGCGGCTTTGCTGGCTGCTAACCAGGTTTTAGCTGCCGGGCTTTCTCGTAACCAATTAGCTGAAATCGGGGCAAAACTCGGGGCAGATGTGCCATTTGGGATCTATGGGGGAACCTGTTTTGCAGATCGATACGGAGACCGGATTACCCCGCTTCCGCCAGCGAACTCCCTGTCTGTAGTCGCCGCGGTTTCTCCTAACACCCTTGCTACCCCCGAAGTGTTTAGGCAATACGATAAAAGTGGTTTTCTCCGGCAAAAATTACCTAATTTGGCGGAATTAAATTCCCTACTTCAGGCTCTCTATCAGGCAGACTTGCCGGTGCTTGCAAAGCTGATTCAAAATGATTTGCAAAATCCAGCTATCAAACTCCTGCCGCAGCTGGCAGTAACCTTAGAGGCAGCCAGACGACAGGGAGCGGTGGCTTTTATTTCCGGCTCTGGGCCTACCGTGATTGCTTTAGTACAAACCGATTCGCACGCGCGTGCCCTGGCAGTAGAACTAGCGAAACTAGAAACCGTCTCCTACGCGCTGCCCCTTACTTTTTCGACCCCCGAATGTCCCCTAGATAGAGAGCATTGGTTAGCGTGAAAACTTTCCTAGCTGGAACTAAAGATGTATCCGCGTTGGCCGGGCCGCGCAGACTCTTGGCGGGAGTAACGTTAAGCCTTTTCCCCGCTGACCGGATTGGTATTCTCGGACCAAATGGAGCCGGGAAATCCACCCTGCTTCGTCTGCTCAGTGGAGAGCAACAACCAGATAGCGGTAGCGTAACCTATGGGCCCGCTATCAGTTTTGCTGCCATGTCACAACAGGAAATCCTAGATCCCGCTTTAACAGTTAAACAGGCGGTTCATGCAAATATTCCTGACTATCAGTGGGCATCTCAACCTCATTTGCGAGCCATCGACCAAGGATTATTGCCCGATGTGGATATGGCGGCTAGCTGTGGGCAGCTTTCCGGGGGACAAGCGCGCCGGGTAGTGCTCGCACGAACTTTAGGGCAAGATGCACAGATTCTTGCTTTAGATGAACCAACTAACCATTTAGATGTCGAGGGCGTAGCTTGGCTAGCTAAATATCTAAATAACCGTTTCAGCTCAGGAAAAGGAGCTTTAGTGGTTATTACCCATGATCGTTGGTTTCTCGATGCGGTCTGCAACCGGATATGGGAAGTGGTTCCAGGCGCAGATTCGGGAAATGGTCGTCCGCAAATACCAGGACATGTTGAAGAGTATGACGGTTCATACGCGGCCTATGTGCTGGCTCGGATGGAGAGATCCCGGCAAGCCGAAGTGGCGGAAGAGAAACGTCAAAATCAGTTACGCAAAGAGCTGGCCTGGCTGCGGCGAGGGGCACCGGCTCGTACCTCAAAACCAAAATTTCGTATCGAAGCGGCAGAGGTCTTAATCAGTGACGTTCCGCCCTTAAGGGACAGTGTAGAACTTGTGCGCTTAGCTTCAGCGCGT
Source organism: uncultured Urmitella sp. (assembly GCA_902468275.1). Classification (GTDB taxonomy): domain Bacteria; phylum Actinomycetota; class Actinomycetes; order Actinomycetales; family Actinomycetaceae; genus Varibaculum. Next base: position 7,217 of record CABQYA010000057.1, read on the forward strand.
TTAGGGAAACGAGTCATTGAACTCGAAGATGTTTCATTTTCTTATCCCGAATCGGCGCGAAATGTCTTAAACCAGGTGACCTGGCGATTAAACCCAGGGCAGCGCGTTGGAGTAATCGGCGTTAATGGGGCTGGTAAATCAACATTACTGAAAATAATGAGCGGAGAACTCACCCCTGCAAGTGGAAAAATCAAACGGGGAAAAACCGTGCAGCTCGCCACCTTGGCGCAGTCGCCTCAAATCGGGAAGATGAACCCCGACCTTAGAGTAGTGGAAGCAATCTCGCAGATAAAAGAGCGGATTATTTGGGGAGAAAAAGAAATCACCGCCACAAAACTGGTTGAGAAACTGGGGTTTTCAAAAGAACGTGCCTGGACAAGGGTTAGCGAACTATCCGGTGGGGAAATGCGCCGCTTGCAGATAGCTACCCAGCTGCTAGCCGAGCCTAATGTTTTAATTTTAGATGAGCCAACTAATGATTTAGACACCGACACTTTGGCGAAACTTGAAGATCTCTTAGATTCATTCCCCGGCACCTTGATAGTGGTTAGCCATGACCGCTACCTGCTGCAACGGGTAACAGATTCGCAGGTCGCTCTGCTGGCTGATGGAACCCTGGCGGCGTTACCGGGAGGGGTGGAACAGTATCTACAAATGCGCGTTGCCAGTCAATCAGTCGGGACAGCTAGTAATAGTGGGGGAGAGCAGAAAAAGAGCGAAGGCGAGGGCGAAATAGCGTCCTCGAAAACCCCTAAGAAAAGCGGGGCTGAGATTTATCGCACCCGCAAAGAGCTGTCGGCGATTGAAAAGCAACTTGACAAGGTGCAAACTCAACTAGCCGCTCTTGATGAGCAGCTAAGTGAAGGTGCAGCCGATAGCAGCCCTCAAGGCTTGCTTCACCTGCAAGAACTAAATAAACTTCGCACACAGCTAGTTGCTAACGAAGAAGAACTGGAAGAAAACTGGCTGCGTCTTAGCGAGATTCTAGATTAGCTAACCTGCTCAGCGTACGGGGAAAATAGTTGCGCTGGTAGTTGGGTGGGGTAGGGAAGGCTGGGGCTTAGCGCAGAGGACGCACCGGAGTACCCTCAAAAGGAAGCAGTAGCTGGCGCAGCAAAGCCGAAAGGGTTTTCCGCTCGTCCTCATCCAGGGGAGCTAGTAGCTCAGACTCCCTCATCAGTAGCTCTTTGAGAGCCGAATCAACCCGGGTAACCCCCAAATCGGTGAGGGTTACCAATACCGCCCGGCGATCATGCGGAGAGGGAGTGCGCTTAACCAAGCCTTTCTTTTCTAAACGGTCAATCCGGTTGGTCATAGTTCCGGAAGAAACCAGCAGTTCTTGCAGTAACGTGCCCGGGGTTAGGGAATAGGGCGAGGCGGCACGGCGCAGTACCGAGAGTACATCGAACTCCCAAGGTTCCATCCCCTGGGCGCTGAAAGCCTCTTTACGAGCCAAATCAAGATGGCGTGCCAGGCGCGCTACCCGCGAGTACACTTCCATTGGGGAAACATCAAGGTCAGGGCGTTCAATCTGCCAGGCTAAAATGATGCGGTCTACTTCGTCAGTAGCCTCGGCGGGATAGTTTTCTGCAAGCACAAGCCAAGTTTACTGGAAGTGGCGAGAACGGTCTATTGTTTCCCGCCGACCTCTATCCTCTTAGCTCTAGCTTTACCTGGGGTGGGTAAGATTTATTGATAGAAGCGACCCGAGGATAGCCCTCTAGAGGGCGAGATTGCTTAGCCGGGAATGGCTAACTAGCTAGTTTCTTCGCAGAATCGGTCACCAAATGCGGATCTTTGCGCATTCCGGACAGACCATACCAGACCAGATTAACAATATGTGCAGCCACCTCTTGTTTAGAAGGTTTGCGTTCATCAAGCCACCATTGCCCCACTTGGGAGACCAATCCCACCATCATATGGGCATACATCGGTGCCCAATCGGCATGAAAACCACTGTCTCGGAAGTGCTCGGCTAATAGAGCCTCAACTTTTTGAGCCACGTCCCCTATCACCGAGTAATAAGAGCCCCGCGACTGGGAGGCGGGCGAATCACGCACCAAAATCCGGAATCCGTCAGTATAGGTGTCAATGTAATCTAACAGTGCAAGTGCTGCCCCCTCTGCCATAGCTCGCGGTGACTGGGATTGCTCTAACACCCCGATAATGGCGGAAACTAGCTGTTGGACTTCGCGGTCTACAATCACCGCATAGAGCCCTTCTTTGCCTCCGAAATGCTCATAAACTACCGGTTTGGAAACTTTTGCTTTCGCGCTAATCTCCTCCATGGAAGTAGCCTCAAATCCCTTTTCTGCAAATATGGATCTGGCCACACCAATCAGTTGTTCCCGCCGTTCGATTCCGCTCATTCGCCGTTTCTTACTCACCCCTCTATCATTGCATTTTTGTTTTTCTTGTGGAGGTTTTCCTTTTCGGGG
>CABQYA010000058.1:0-9360 GCA_902468275.1 uncultured Urmitella sp.
GTGCGTTCCCGCCTCTACCGATAAAGTCCCATAGGCATAGGGCGCGTCCACTTGGAAAGTCGCCGACTTAATCCCGGCTTCTTCCGCATAGGACGTATCCATCACCTGGGTGGGATAATCGTGACGTTCTGCCCAACGTAAATACATTCTAAGTAGCATTTGAGCGAAATCGGCCGCATCTACTCCCCCCACCCCGGAACGGATAGTGACCACCGCCCGGCGTTCATCATATTCACCGGAAAGTAAAGTATGCACCTCAAGGTCAGCCAATTCTTTGTTCAGCTTGCGTAAAAGGGCGCGCAACTCAGCTAGGATTTCTTCGCGGTCACTGCCTAATTCTTCCCCGGCCATTGCTTTTAGGGTGAGGGCATCTTCTAGATTTTGACCGAGCCTATCAACCTGCCCCAGGCGGGACTTCAAATGCGATAGCTTCGAGGTTATTTCCTGAGCTCGGTTAGGGTCGTCCCACAGATTAGGGTCTGTGCTGGCTTGCTCCAGGGTCTTTATCTGTGCCTGAAGCTTTTCGGGAACCGTAACCGCCCGAATTTTCTCTAAAGTAGTTTGCGCCCGCTCAAGTTCTTCATCATAGTCATATGCCACCTTTCCAGGTTACCTGAGGAAGTAGCCCGGTGGATAAATCCCTAACTCAAAGCCGCGATTGCTAGTTCTAAAACCGCTGCTACCGTTGCTAAACGAATCTGTAAACGGCTTCCCGATAGCGAAAGCTCGGTGGTTGCTGCCCCGGCGGGAGTTATAACCGATATAAAAACGGTTCCTGCCGAATGACCATCTTGGCTGCCCGGACCGGCAACCCCGGTAGTTGCCAGCGCTACCTCAGCGCCAAATAGGCTGGCTACCCCTTGCGCCATCTGTTCAGCCACCACCGAATCTACCGCGCCAGTTTCTTCTAGACGCGATGATGATACCCCCAGGATTTCCCGTTTGGTGCGAGTCTGGTAAGTAGTTACCCCACCAGCTACTACCTGTGAGGCTCCGGCAATATTGCAAAGGGTGGCACATACTAGCCCCGCAGTCAGGGATTCTGCACAGGCAATTGAGTAGTTATTATCTTTGAGTAGTTCCAGTAACCGACGGGCAAGTATATCTAGTTCTTCGTTCATATCTTAATCATTGCACCTAACAAGCTGGAGGGGTTTAATCTTCGTCAAATTCCATAGCAGACAATACTTCGTGGGTAGCTTCACGACATTGAGCTGGCGAATAGCCTTTACGTGCCAAAAAGGAAGCAAGACGGCGCATCGCCTGTGGGTAGGTAACATTTCCCAGAGTGCGTACCTTCTTTTCTGCCAGCTCTTTTACCCTTTCTTCTTGTTGCGTAGCATCAATTTGCGCCAATGCCTCCGGCTGTAACGCCAGCGGGATTCCTTTCCGGTTTAGCTCTTGCACTAGGGCGCGCCCTACTAATCCCCGTTCACTAAAGCGGGTTCGTACCAGCATGGCAGCATATTCCCGGTCGTTTAGTAACCCCACTTCAAGGAGGTGATTAACGATTTCCTCGCAAATCTGCGGTTGAAATCCCGCGACTGAGAGCTTTTTTTGAATCTGGGCACTAGAGCAAGCGTTGCGATCTAGCACTCGCAACGCTTGCTCTCGCGCTGCTTCTAGGGCTTGTTCGCGCGGAAGCTGCCCATTCTTTTGCCTACGGGAGGCTAAAGATGAGGCTGTTTTCTTCCGGGCGGGTATCCCAAAATCAGTTTCCGGATCTAAATATCTAACCATAGAGATTTTGCTAGGATTACCCTTTAATCGGCCGCCTTTGGCGTTTCCTCATTGGAACTATCTGCAGGGTCATCATTGATAATTCCCACTGCTTTTAGAATCTTCTGCTCAATTTCCCCAGCTAGTTCTGCATTATCCTTTAGGTATTGGCGCACGTTTTCTTTACCTTGCCCCAGTTGGTCGCCCTCATAGGTGTACCAGGCTCCAGATTTGCGCACGATACCTAGATCGGTGGCCAAATCAATAATCGAGGCTTCTCTAGAGATTCCCTCTCCGTACATCAGGTCGAACTCGGCAGTCTTGAAAGGCGGAGCCATTTTGTTTTTAACCACTTTCGCGCGGGTACGCGAACCAATCGGTCCCGAAGAGTCCTTGAGGGTTTCAATCCGGCGTACATCAATGCGTACGGAAGCATAAAACTTCAAGGCTTTACCACCGGTAGTGGTTTCCGGAGAACCAAAGAAAACTCCGATTTTTTCGCGCAACTGGTTGATGAAAATGGCAGTTGTGCCAGTAGCAGAAAGCGCACCCGTCATTTTACGTAGTGCCTGGCTCATTAGTCGCGCCTGCAAACCAACATGGGAATCCCCCATTTCCCCATCAATTTCAGCTTTGGGAACTAGCGCCGCTACCGAGTCAATTACTAAAATATCGATACCGCCCGAACGTACCAGCATATCGGCGATTTCTAGTGCCTGTTCCCCGGTGTCCGGTTGAGACACTAATAATTCATCGGTATTTACCCCTAGTTTTTTCGCATATTCAGGATCGAGGGCGTGCTCAGCATCAATAAAGGCGGCGTTGCCGCCTGCCCTTTGGGCTGCTGCCACTGCGTGCAGGGCGACTGTGGTTTTACCGGAAGATTCTGGACCGTAAATCTCGATAATTCGCCCCCGAGGTAGTCCTCCCACTCCCAGGGCAATATCTAACGCTACTGAACCAGTAGAGATGACCTCTACCTGACGATGGGTGTTCTCCCCTAGGCGCATCACTGAGCCTTTACCGAATTGTTTATCAATCGCTGCTAAGGCCATGTCTAGCGCCTGTTCCCGATTGCCACCCGCATTTACCTGTCGTTTTACAGTTTTCTTTGCCATGGTAGTTAGTCCTTTCTGGTTCTCTCCGAACTGTTAATAGGCTGGTCTGGGTTTCCCCTGCTTTGGTGTTCCCCTCACCGAGGTTCCAAGCTGACGCTACGCACGACCAGATACGTTTAACAGCCTGGCGATAATCCGAGGAGGATAAATCGCTGGCTGCACGCCTGGGTACAACTTTATCTAGCGAACAGATGTTCGACAAATTCGGCACGCCGAAAAGAGCAATCCGAAAAACCTGTCTGCGTCCTTAATAGTAAAAGCCCCGGCTATTTCCGGGCTTGTTTCCTTAAAACCCCTTTTACACAGAGCTCATCTAAAGTTCGCTGGTCAGCGCGGTGAATAAAACGCAATTCGGGGTCGTTATCAGTCTCTACAAGTAATGAATCCCAAATCTGTTGTAAATCTTTTCCCGCCGCTAAGGCTTGTGCGGGAGTAGCCCCCAACTGGGGTAAGTACAAATCAGTCAATAAAGATGCCCCGAAAGCCTGTCCAAAAACGGCTTTCAGGGCATAATCAAATTCGGAGCGCTTCACCTGGCTAGACTACCGAATGCACCGGAACTTCAGGCATCTGACGGCGCACCGAAAGCCCCTCGGCTACCGCAACCCGTAAAGAAACTTCCCGTAGTACCATTGCCATCGGCACTTCTAAAGCTTTGCAGATTGAAGCCAAAAGCTCTGAAGAAGCCTCTTTTTGTCCCCGCTCAACCTCGGAAAGATACCCCAAAGACACCTGAGCGCTGGTGGAAACCTCTCGTAAAGTACGCCCTTGAGAACGCCGCACCATTCTTAAGACTTGACCAATCTCTTCACGCAGCAACGGTGTTTTCTTCTCTGTATCTTTTTCCGTCATATCCATAGCATATCCCCTTATCTGCGGATTGCCTCATCGGGCTTTGAGCTGGTCGTGGCAATCGCTAGTCACATATCCTCGTTTTGCTTTACATTAATTCCAACACCGCTATTTACGTTCTCATTCCGTTATTCCCTAAAAGTGCGAGTGTTCACAGCTATGTGATTTAGCTGGCTGCTTATTTCTTTTTATGGTTGCGCCGCATCTGGGAACGCGAAAGCGCAAATCGGCTCTTAGCCTCTTTAGCTTTCTCTTCCCGGTCAGTTTCGGTAGAGCGATTCTTAGTTTCCGAATCATCACTACCGGTTTTACCGGGTTTATCGGCTAGTTTCTCAGATTCTGAGGACGACTCCTCGATTTCTTTTAATCCGTCCTGGTCCTTACCAGCCTGCGCAGAGTTTAGCGATAAATCCGGCACGTCGAAGCGCGAATGAGGAATAGAACTAGCTTCGGTCTTAGAGGAGTCAATCCCAGTAACTTGTTCACTGTCCTCACGTTCAAAGTCAGCCCGGTCTTTGCCTGATGTCTTTTGTTTAGCTCGCCTTTGTCTACGGGAAGGGAAAGCGGCTTTATGCGGGGTGTTTTCTGCAGAATCCAGTTCACTAGAGGGAGACGAGTCTGTTTCCTCCCCCTTTTCTTTAGATTCTGGCTTCGCCTCGTCCTCGCCCTTAGATACGGGATTCTTTATAGAATCCGGGGAGCTATCGCTAAGCGAGTTATCAACCTCGGACGGTAAATCTTTAGAAAAGTTACAATCTCTAGAACTGGAATCGGTAGCTTCCTCCTGCGGTAGTAGGGATTTATTATTCTCTCCCTCATGCGGTTTATCGCTACTGTGAGCTGGCTTATCTTCCGACTTGCTGTCACTTTCTGGATGCTCAGTTTGTTTCTTCTGGTTATCGTGAGCATCTAGGAAATACACCATTCCCGAAAGAACAGTAGCTACGAAAGCAGCAATCAAAGCAGCGATTGCTAAATACATAATGAAAATTCCCAATTGTGCATGGAGCGGGTAACAAATCCCCGCCATCATCCACAGGAACACCATTAAAATCTGCAGGCTGGTCTTAATCTTGCCCCCCTTGGAGGCAGGAAGTACTTCCCCAGAACGCAGTAAATACATCCGCAACCCGGTGACTGCCAACTCCCGCAAAATCACTACTGCGGTAAACCACCACCACAGGTTTTGAAACAGGGACAGTAAGACAAAAGCCGAAATCATCAAGGCTTTGTCAGCAATCGGGTCAAGGAGTTTTCCAAAGTCAGATACTACTTGCCAACGGCGCGCCAGTTTTCCATCCAGATGATCCGTATAAGCAGCCACCATAAAAACTAACAGCGAAAAGGCTAGTAGCACAGTAGAAGCGTGCAAATGATACAGAATCATCAGCACAATAAAAACCGGAACCAGCACAATTCGCACGATTGTGAGGACGTTCGGGATTATCTGCTGCCAGCTGGTTGGTGAAGCCGTAGGCTTATCTTTACTTTCCATCAACTACTACCCTAATAGATTTTTGTGCTCTTAAACCGCATTATAGGTGCTTAGCGCCCAGTAAGTTCCCAAGCGTCCTCCTCGCTTTCGCCCTCAACTTCTTCCAAAAGCGAGACATCTTCGCTGGTTAGCACACTTGGCGAGGGAGAATCGGCGACTTTCGCGGAGGGTTTCTCCCCTCGCAACATTGCTAATACTTCTGGTAACTGTTCGGGAGAAACCAGCACTTCCCGGGCTTTAGAGCCTCGAGATGGACCGACAATTTCCCTAGACTCCAGTAAATCCATTAGTCTGCCGGCACGCGCAAAACCTACCCGCAGTTTACGCTGCAACATAGAAGTAGAGCCCAGTTGGGTATTTACTACCAATTGCGCGGCTTCTAACAGGTCATCAAGATCATCCCCAATATCTTCCGCAACCTTGGGTTTATCTTCTTCCTTGACAATCACATCCTCGCGATATTCCGGACTCATCTGGGATTTGACCGAATCGACTACCCGTTGAATCTCGTCCTCGCCCACCCAGGCTCCTTGAATACGTAAGGGCTTAGAGGTACCGGCAGGTAGATACAAAGAGTCACCTTGCCCAATAAGAGCCTCCGCGCCCCCCTGATCCAAAATAGTGCGGGAATCCGTGATTGAAGAGGTCGCAAAAGCCAGTCGGGAGGGAATATTAGCTTTAATAATACCGGTTACAACATCTACTGAGGGACGCTGGGTAGCAACCACCAGGTGAATACCAGCGGCGCGCCCTAACTGGGTAATCCGCTGGATAGAGGCCTCTACGTCCCGGGGAGCAATCATCATCAAATCGGCTAACTCATCTACCACAATTAATAAATAGGGGTAGGGACTGATTTCCCGCTCAGACCCGGGCGGGGGCACTACCTCGCCTTCCCGAACCGCCTGATTAAAAGAAACAATATGTTTATGCCCGAAATTGGCCATATCGTTGTAGCGATGATCCATTTCTTTTACCGCCCATTCCAGGGCTTCCGCCGCTTTCTTGGGGTCGGTAATAATCGGGGTAATTAGATGCGGAATACCCTCGTAAATAGTTAATTCCACCCGTTTAGGATCAACCAGGATTAAACGCACCTGTTCTGGAGTTGAACGCATCAATAAAGAGGTAATCATCGAGTTCACGAAAGATGATTTACCGGAACCGGTAGCTCCTGCGACCAAAAGGTGAGGGGTCTTAGCCAGGTTGGTAACTACGTATCCGCCTTCGACATCTTTGCCCACCCCAACCAGCATCGGATGGCTCGACTGATGAGCGGCGGCAGAACGCAGCACATCACCCAGTACCACAATTTCGCGGTCGGTATTAGGAATCTCAATCCCGATAGCGCTCTTGCCGGGAATCGGAGATAGAATCCGCACGTCAGCACTGGCTACCGCGTAAGCGATATTGTTTTTGAGGTTGGTAATTTTTTCTACCTTTACCCCTGGTCCCAGTTCAAGTTCATAACGGGTTACGGTTGGACCGCGGGAAAAACCGGTTACGGAAACGTCCACTCCGAACTCGGTAAACACTGCCTCTAGGGCGGATACTACCCGGTCGTTAGCCTCCGAACGAACTTTATGTGGTTTTCCTTTTACAAGCAGTTCTTCACTGGGTAGGTCATAGGTTTGTCCATCGGCGAGTTCTATCCCCGCCTGCCCGGCTCCCGGCAGTTGTAGCTGGGAGTCATCTTCCTCGGTCTGTTCTGCCGCAGTTGAATCCGTAACCTGCGAGCTAGGGGTTGCTAACACTTCGGTCTTTGCAGTTTCTTCCGGGAGCTTTAACCGGGTTGTACGCGCTGGTTTTTCGTCTTTCGCAGCTTGCTTTGGAGATTGAAGAATCGTGGTGGCCGATTCGGACTTATCCTCATCGTCTGATTCTTGCGCTGCTAAACGTTCCCAACGTTTAAGCCGCCTGGTCGTCTTAGAATCCGGCTCGTCCTGCCCACCGGTCTGGTCATTATCGTCTGTTTGATTCTCGCTACCGCTGCCCGCTTGGTCTTTATTTTGATTAACAGTGTCCTGGAAATGGTGAAACAGCTTGCTGATTGCCGCGAATGCCTGAGACAAAGAAGTATCTGTGGCGATTAGCAGGGAATATAATCCCAGTAAAACCAACAGAATTACCGCCCCGACCGCAGTAACAATAATTTTGAGGGGATGCCCAAATAACCACCCCAAAATACCGCCCGAGCTCTCAATTGCCGCAAAATTGCTGATATTGGGGCTAGAGCAAGCCACATGGGTGATGCCGTTTAGGGCGGCAGCCATTCCAATGGTGCCCACCAGAATGTGTAGCTGAGAAGACTCCGGGTCACGGTGACGGAACAGGCTAATGGCTGCCCACACCAAAAGTAGCGGGGCAAAAATACTGTAGATACCGAGCAAACCGGCAGCTAGATGATGGAGCATCCGGGTAGCGAGGGCGTCCATGGAGAACCATTCGGTTAAAGCCGACATTGCAGCCAGGGCAATTAGTAAAAATGCTATCCCGTCTCGCAAGCGGGAATTACCTGTTTCCGGGCTGTCTGTTTTCTGATTCTTATTTGTTTTTCTCGCTACCATAACAATGGCAATTTACCTTTCAAGGATTACTTCCCGCCGACTGCCACGCCGCAAATAGACAAATTAGCTGCTCAAAGGGATTTCTACGCCACAATCAGCCTTTAAGACTAGAAAACGATTTTATCGAGATATCGACTAATTTCGGCTTCATCAGGGCAGGCATCATTTCCTGCCTTCGTAGCTGCTAAAGCCCCGGCGATATTCGCCCGGGCAAGAGCTTCCCGGCGCTTACGCCCTTTAACCAGTTCCGCCAGCAAAACCCCGGTATGAGTCGCCCCTACCCCCAAAGTATCGACAGCTTTCACATTCAGAGAGGGAATCATGGTTTCACGGTGACCATCAATAAGTTTCGCACCGTGAGAACCCACTCGCTCTACCGCCCAGGCAGATTCTGGAAGCTTTTCCGCCACATATCCGCAGCTAAGATGCCCCACAGAGCCGGGTAAGAATCGAGACTCGTGCTCGTTACAGGTCAGGACATCAACATAAGGTAGCACCTGTGAAACATAGTGCGGGTCGATTTGCGATATTCGAGGAGTAGCAGCCATCACTACCGTTACCTCAGCGGCTATGGTGGGTAACCATTGCCCCAGAGCGGAACGATACGAGGAATGTATGAGGTCGCCAGCGGAAATATATACTAAGTCGCCCGGTTGCATGGCAACTTTAGTTAGTTCTAGGGCGGAAATATCGACCTCTACCCCGGTAGTGAGCACCGAGGCATAGTACCCTCCAGTCTCAATCATCTGGATTTTCATGCCAATATCGCCAACTACTTCCATCGCTTTGGTCTGGATATTGGCATCCCGCAGCACTTGGCGTGCCTGGGTAGAGTTAGGGCCAGTTCCCAGGCAGGACATATTGATTACCGGTACTGCCTGGCGAGCGGCAGCTATCATTACCTCTGCCGCCTCCCCTACTCCCGGACGTTGCGCCTGCCCTAGAACGGTGGTTCCCCGCTCGGGCAGTTGCGGCATTTTTAGAGGTAAAGTCAGCACGACTGCTGCTACTGATACCAGCTTGTTCTTCTGATTATCCATTGATTCCAACCTATTTCGGCTTTCAGCTTCGCGGTTTGACGAACGGGAATGCCAGCACTTGGCGAATATCACAACCTAGCAGCATCATTACCATGCGATCCATACCTAATCCTAGCCCGCCCAAAGGCAATAATCCCAGTTCTAAACAGTTTAAGAAATCTTCATCTAAGCTCATTGCTTCCGGGTCACCCGCGGCGGCCGCCAGCGACTGCTGAGTAAAACGTTCACGCTGGTCACGCGGATCTGTCAGTTCGGTATAGGCGGTTCCTAGTTCCATACCAAAAGCCACCAAATCCCAGCGTTCTGCCAGGCGGGGATCGGTACGGTGTTTACGAGTCAGCGGCGAGGACGAAACCGGGAAATCCATATAGAAAGTGGGGCGAGTGGTTTTAGCCTCGACCAGCTCATCATAGAGCGCCCCGATTAATCTTCCATGGTCAGCTCCGGGAGGAGTTTCGATACCGAACTTCTGACAAGCCTGCCGGAGAACGCTCTCATCAGTATCTGGCGTAATTTCTTCCCCTAAAGCCTTAGAGATGGCTTGGTAAACCGGAATCGCCGGCCAGTCT
>CABQYA010000059.1:0-9345 GCA_902468275.1 uncultured Urmitella sp.
ATCGAAAGCTACCTCCACTTGCACCTAGGGTGCAAGGGGAGGTAGCTTTCGATAGACTATAGGAGCGTCGGATCGTTTAGCCCCGGGCTCCAAAAATTGCCGCTACGAGCGGCCTCAGCGCCGACTGGCGCTTGACGGTCCGGCGTTTTCTCTCCCTACCCCCTGGGCAGCTCCCCCTATAAAAATACTAAGAAAACTAATTATCGGTTAGCTAGAAAAGTTGGATACCCTTAAGGCGGATGGTTCTTCGTCAAGGAGGCAAGATGCTGTTCGGCAAGAAAAAAGAAGATAAAGAAGATTTCTTCGACCTATTCAATAAAGCGGCGCATAACCTAGAAACCGCGTCGGAATTACTGCTTAAAATTACCAGTGTAGATTCCTTTGAGGAGCGAAAACAGCTACGTTCTCAGCTGCACGATCTCGAACATAACTCGGACGAGATTACGCACCGCACTATGAATATGCTGAACGCCACCTTTGTCACCCCCATGGATCGCGAAGATATTTCTCTGCTAACGGCAGCATTAGATGATTGCATGGACGGTATCGACGAAGCAGGCGACCTAATCGTCCTTTACGAAATAGAAGATATTCCCCGGCGGCTAGAAAAGCAGGCACAAATCCTGCAAGAATGCGCTAAGGAAACCGTGCAGGCTCTCCCGAAACTGCGGAAAAAGCAGAACATCAAAGACTACACGGTAAAAATCAATAGCCTAGAAAACAAGGGCGATAAACAGTATCGCAAGATTTTGGCAGAGATTTTTAGCTCCGAAACCGACCCCATCTATGTTATTAAACTGAAAGATGTGGTCGAGTCGCTAGAAACCACCTGTGATTCTTTTGAACGCCTAGCCAACGCGGTTGAGGCCATCTATATCAAGGAGTCCTAAATCGTGGACACTACTTTGGTACTGGTCAGTATCGTTGTGGTTATCGCTTTAGTTTTTGACTTTACTAACGGTTTCCATGATGCCGCTAACGCCATAGCCACCTGTGTTTCTACCCGTTCGATGCGTCCTAAATCTGCTCTGTTAATGGCCGCGATAATGAACATCGTGGGAGCCATGCTGGGAACGGGGGTGGCTGAAACCATTGGGAACGGGATTATCGACATTTCCCATTTCACCGAGTCCACCTCTGTTGCCGAGCAGCATCATGGCCTAGTGATTATTTTGGCTTCCTTAGTGGGGGCAATCGCCTGGAACATTATCACCTGGTATTTTGGGCTTCCATCTTCCTCTAGCCACGCCTTGATTGGGGGGATGGCAGGGGTTGGTTTAGCTTCCGCCATCACCGTCCAATGGCTGGGGATATTAGATCATGTAATCATCCCGATGATAGTTTCTCCCCTGGTAGGCTTCTTTACTGCCTATTTGATAATGCGAGCGCTCTTAGCGATGCTCAAGAACGTCAGCTATCACCGCACGATGAACAATTTCCGTTTCCTACAGCGTTTTTCGGCTGCTGCCATGGCGCTCGGTCACGGCTTGCAAGATGCCCAAAAGACTATGGGCATTATTACCATGGCGCTGCTTACCGCTGGTTACCATGGGAGTTCAACTGGGCATTTGACGATTCCTTTCTGGGTTAAGGTTGCTGCTGCCGGTGCGATTTCTCTGGGAACCTATTTCGGGGGAGGACGGATTATGCATACCCTCGGATCTAAGGTTATCGACGTTACTCCGGCTCACGGTTTTATTGCAGAGCTAACGTCTTCTTCAATCCTGTATTTCACCGCATTCGTTTGGCATGCTCCGATTTCTACTACTCAATCGGTTTCTTCCGCGATTATGGGGGTAGGGGCTACTAAGCGTCTGTCTGCGGTTCGCTGGGGGGTTGCCGGTAATATCGCGATTGCGTGGGTGCTTACGCTTCCCGGGGCAGGTTTGATTGGGGCGCTCAGTTATTTCTTGATTCACGCCGTATTCCCTTATTAGGCGCTAGTGTGTAAGTAATGACTGTTTTTACTTTTCCTCGTCTAAGGACGCACCTGGGGTTGATTTGCGCCCTGGCAGCTTTGAGCCTGGGGTCTTTATCTGGGTGTTCCTCTCAGCCAGTTGCTACCTCTGATTTAGAAGTTGGCGATTGCTTCAATATGAGCGAGGAAGTCTTGACCGGAAAGCAACCGGCCGGACAGGTAGAACGGGTAGATTGTAGCCGCTCTCATAACTCGCAAGTGGTTGGGATAAAATCCCTGGACGGAAGCTCTTTTCCGTCTCAAAAACAGCTCTACGATTTGGCTCTTAAACAGTGTGCTCAGGATTTTCAAGATTTCGTGGGGATTAGTTACCGCGATTCCCGCTGGGATCTTTATCCTCTTTCCCCCACCGAGACCAGTTCCAAGGACGAGAGTGCGCGAAAGCTAACCTGCGTGGCCTTAACCCTTCCTCCACACCAGACTTCTTTACAGAATGCGAAAGAGTAATCTTTCGCATAGCTAACCCCGAGCTCTAAGTCCCATTAAGGTCTGCCTTATAATAGGTAAGGTTATATTTAGTTAGGTGCACGTAAGCAGCTTCACTAATATCGCAGATTTCAGAGAGGATTAGGCTATGCGAATCGCCTTTGCCGGTAACCCCAATAGCGGTAAAACCACTATGTTTAACGCTTTAACCGGTGAAAAAGGGAAAGTTGGAAACTGGAGCGGAGTTACCGTAGGGCAAACTGAGGCTAGCCTAAAGCCGGAGCTAAGTGGGCAACAGGTTGCCACAGCGGTAGACCTGCCCGGAGCCTACTCTATGTCTCCTTTTACCCCCGAGGAAACCATCACCAGTAAATATGTCCGTGACGCTAATCCGGATGCGATTGTGAATATCGTTGATGCCACCAATCTGCGTCGCTCCCTATTCTTTACCACCCAGCTACTTGAGCTGGGAGTTCCGGTAGTAATCGCCCTCAATAAAAGCGACATCAACGAAAAAGAAAACACCCAGATAGATACGGTAAAACTGCAAAATAAACTGGGCTGTCCGGTCGTGCCCACCGTTTCGACCGCGAAAGACCACAATGGTTTAGCGAAGGTACTAAAGGAAGTATTTTCCCAACTCGGCAAGACCCAACATCCGCCCTATCTCCAAGCAGATATTGACCTTACCGATAAACAAGCCGTAGAAAACGCCGACCGCGAGCGCTACCATTTCGTAGACCAGGTGGTAGACCAGGTGGAAACCCGGGCAGTTAAAGTCGCCTCCCATACTCGCCAAGACACCCTGGACGCGATACTTACCAACAAAGTTGCTGGTATCGCTATTTTTGCTGGGATAATGTGGGCAGTTTTCGCCATTTCTCAAACCTACCTGGGCCCGCTCTTAGCCGATTGGCTAGTAGGTTGGATTGAAACTTTCCAGGACTGGGTTAGCGAACAAATGGCAGACAGCCCCGCGCTACTGACCACGATTGTTGCTGACGGTATTATCGGGGGCGTAGGTGCAGTTATTGGATTCTTACCACTGGTTATGGTGATGTACTTCCTGCTGGCGCTCCTGGAAGAATCTGGTTATATGGCCAGGGTAAGCGCCGTCCTCGACCCAATTTTCAAACGGGTGGGGCTGTCCGGTAAATCAGTAATTCCCATCATCATCAGCACCGGATGTGCCATTCCGGGCATCATGAGTTGCCGTACTATCCGTGACGAGCGCGAACGGCGAGCAACCGCCATGCTGACCTCCTTTGTTCCTTGCGGGGCAAAAATCCCGGTTATTGCCCTATTCTGTGGTGCATTCTTTGCCGGATCCGCCTGGGTCAGCTGGGTTAGCTACTTTTTAGGTCTCACCCTAATCTTCTTGGGAGCCTTGCTGGTAAAAATGGTTACTGGCTACAAGTTCCGCAAATCCTTCTTCATTATGGAACTACCCCGCTATAAAGTCCCTAACCCGTGGCACGCAACCATATCAATGCTAGAACGCGCCAAAGCCTACATCATCAAGGCTGCCACCATTATTTTGCTTTGCAACCTGGTAGTACAGCTAATGCAAACCTTTACCTGGAACTTCCAGGTAGTTGAAGAGGGCGCCGAAAACACCTCCATTTTGGCTTCTATTGCCACTCCCTTCTCGATTCTGCTAATCCCGCTCGGGTTTGGAACCTGGCAGCTGGCTGCCGCCGCCGTCACAGGTTTTATCGCTAAAGAAAACGTAGTAGGTACTTTGGCGGTGGTCTACGGTCTTACCCGGTTCATCGACACCGAAGAACTAGCGATTACTGGAGGCGCAAACACTATTGCCACCACTATGGGGCTAACCTCAGTAAGCGCCCTCGCCTACCTGTTCTTTAACCTGTACACTCCTCCCTGTTTTGCAGCTATCGGCGCTATGAACTCGGAAATGCAAGATCGCCGTTGGCTCTGGAGCGCTATCGGTCTCCAATTTTGCACCGGTTTCACTGTTGCTTACCTGGTGAACCAGGTGGGAACCCTGGTAGTCTACGGACATCTAGCCGCAGGTTTCCTACCGGGACTAATTGCGGTTGCCCTAATGGCTATGGTCATTACGGTGATTGCCCGCCGGGTACGCGCTAACTTTGCTGCCGAATACCAGCTACACCAGCAAGCCAAACTCAGCGCCAACTAAAGAAAGAGATATTGCTTTGAGTACAGTAATTGCTAGCCTCGCTTTAGCCCTCATCGTGGGTCTAGCTATCGGTTACATTGTGAAAGAAAAACGCAAAGGTACTAAATGTATTGGGTGTCCAATTTCTTCCGACTGCACCTTAAACCCCAATGTTGCAGCCCAGTCGGGAAACCGTCATAATCTACAGATAACAGAGATTACCAATCAGCCAGGTGAAGAGAAATGTCACTGTCACTAGCGTGCCAGACAAAGCAAGCCTGCCAGACTAAGGAACGAATGAATCTTCTGGAAGCTCTCGAAGGTCAAACCTATATCGTCAAAGATATAGCTACTGATGACCCGGAAATGGATAGTTTTCTGTTTCGTCTCGGCTGCTACAGCGGACAAGAAATCACCGTTATCTCTCGTAAGCGCAAAATGTGCATCGTGGTAATCAAAGACAGCCGTTACAGCATCGACAATCAAATTGCCGAAGCCATTATGATTTAGGGTGCCGGCGGAGTGCCTGTTTCGTAGTTATTCTCCGCGCTGCGCCCAGGGGCTGGCACGGTAAAAGCACTCCGGGGACCCCATGAGCCTCGCGAGGCTCGGCTCAAGCCCCGTTCGTATCTTTTACCGGCCGCGCCCCTCATGTGAGCAAATACTTGGAATTAACGCGAGAAACTTAAGGGGGTTCCGCCGGTGGAAAAATCCACCGGCGGAACCCCCTTAAGTTTCAGCTATATTATCTACGCCCAAAGGCGGACAATAGGATTCCTAGCGAGGATCGTCAGTCGCTAAATCTTTAGTCAGCGAGCTATCCAAAGGAATAGACGGCCCCATCGAAGTAGAAATCGCAATCTTCTTGATGTACTGACCTTTTAGAGCTGATGGGCGCAGACGCAGAACTTCATCCAGAACTGCCTGGTAGTTCTCAGCCAACTTATCGGCATCGAACGAGCTCTTACCCAACACCACGTGCAGGTTGGCATGTTTATCCACCCGGAAGTCGATACGACCACCCTTGATTTCGGTAACTGCCTTAGCTACGTCCATGGTTACAGTCCCGGTACGCGGGTTAGGCATAAGCCCACGCGGACCGAGGACGCGTCCTAGACGCCCCACTTTACCCATCATGTCCGGGGTAGCTACTGCCACATCAAAGTCCAGGTATCC
The DNA here is from genome assembly GCA_902468275.1 of uncultured Urmitella sp. Taxonomy (GTDB): domain Bacteria; phylum Actinomycetota; class Actinomycetes; order Actinomycetales; family Actinomycetaceae; genus Varibaculum. The sequence goes on from CABQYA010000059.1 coordinate 5,724, forward strand.
ACCCTGAACCTTTTCGATTAGTTCGTCGCCACCAGCTTCGTCAGCGCCAGCGTCCAATGCTTCCTTGTCCTTGGGGCTATTGGCAAAAACCAGGACCCTAACGGTCTTACCAGTGCCATTAGGCAAAGAAACAGTGCCACGAATCATCTGATCGGCTTTACGGGGATCTACTGTGAGACGGAAAACCGCATCTACAGTGGAATCAAACTTGGTGGAAGCAATATCTTTCGCCAAGCGGAAAGCCTCTAGTGGCTGGTAGAGACGATCCTTGTGTACTTTTTCAGCGGCCTGCTTAAAGGTCTTTGAGTGCTTTTTCATCTGCTTTACTCCTTGCAGTTGTGGTGAGGGCGCACGTTCCCCTCCACGGTCTATAAGTCTTATTTATTACTGCCTGAGGTTAGCCTTCGACAGTTACACCCATCGAACGAGCGGTTCCCGCGATAATCTTTGCAGCTGCATCGATATCGTTGGCGTTCAAATCGGCTTTCTTTTGTTCGGCAATCTCTTTAACCTGATCCATGGTCAGCTTGCCTACCTTATTGATATGCGGAGTGCCCGATCCCTTTGCAATCCCAGCAGCTTTCTTAATCAGCTGAGCAGCCGGCGGGGATTTGAGAACAAAGTCAAAGGAACGATCCTCATAGACGCTGATCTCTACCGGAATAATATTTCCACGCTGATCCTGCGTAGCCGCATTGTAGGCTTTGCAGAATTCCATGATATTTACCTGGTGCTGCGATAGCGCCGGGCCAACTGGAGGCGCCGGGTTAGCAGCACCGGCCTCGATCTGTAACTTAATCAGGCCGACTACTTTTTTATTCTTTGCAGCCATTTAGGGTCCTTCTCAAAATAATAATTTGTTGTTTTACTTTTCCCGACGGTTGCCGGAAATCTTTGCTGCTGCCATGTCCTGTCTAAAACAGAACCGCCAGCACAATCGTCCATTCTAAGGGCGTGCGCACAGATTCAACCAATTAATACTGGTCACTGTGAGCAATTAAATCTTTGCGACCTGATTAAAGCCGAGCTCTACCGGAGTTTCCCGATCGAAAATAACCACCAATACCTTGAGCTTCTGCTGGTCAGGCATGATTTCCGAAATGGTAGCGGGCATAGTAGCAAACGGACCATCGGTAACGGTAACGTTCTCTCCGACCTCGAAATCAACCTCAATAACCGGTTGTTCTTTGGCTTTGGTCTTGCTGGCGCGCTCGTCTTGAAGCTCCGCAGCTTTAATGGAGGCGGGGGTCGGAGCCAACATCGAAACTACCTCGTCCTCGGTTAGTGGCACGGGATGCTGGGAATCCCCCACAAATCCGGTGACCGCCGGGGTGTCTTTAACAACCCGCCAAGCGTCAGGGGCGTCCTCTACCGCTTCCATCCGTACCAGAGCGTAGCCGGGAATCCGTACCCGGTCTATCACTTTACGTTCAGTAGATTTAACCTGAACCACTTTTTCCATGGGGACTTCAATTTGATAAATATAATCCTCCATATTGAAAGTGACAATCCGTTGCTCAAGGTTGGCTTTTACTCGCCGTTCGTAACCGGAATAGGTGTGCAGCACATACCAATATCCGGGCAGGAACTCTAGTTCTTCACGTAGTTTGTCCTGCTCTTGGCGACTAAGCTCCTCAGCGGTAGCCGAGGGCGCGAGCGGTTGATCTTGAGCGGTATCAGTAATTTCCAGCTCGGCGGGTGCTAACTGTTCTGGGGTCGTATCTGCATCCGGTGCTGCCACTGCCACCTCATCGGGAGTGGTCTGCACTGCCTCTGCAATGTTTTCTGGCTGCGTATCAGCGCTATTGGAGGACTCTACCTCCGAGGAGAATACAAGATCGTTACTCACGCTATTTTCTTCCTGCTCCATATTGCCTTCTTGCAAATCCTGTTCCTAAACTAACCGCCAAATACCAGGTTCACCAGCCAGGCGGTGATTACGTCAATAACCCCAGAAAAAGCCATCATTGCCAACACAAACACGATCACAACCACAAAGAACGTGGTTAGCTCATCGCGGGTTGGCCAAACAACTTTCTTTAATTCCGCAATAACCTGTCGCACGAACTGTAGGATGCGGCTGAAAATATCGCTCTTTGCCTTTTTGGCATCTGCCTCTACAGAGGCTGAGCCCTGGTTAGGTGCCAAGATCGTTTCCTCACTTGCTGTCTTGGGACTCCCGTCGAAGCCCCTATTTCTTCCTGTACCGGGCCCGGCACAGGTTTCAAATTTGCAGGGCAGGCGGGACTCGAACCCACAACCTACGGTTTTGGAGACCGTTGCGCTACCAATTGCGCCACTGCCCTTCCAGCCTAACGGCTGACCGATTAAGGTGCTAGATAAGTTTATGAGGTTTTCCTAGTCACGTCCAACCTAGGACGGCATAGTGGGGAAAAACGCATCTTTAACTTGCTAGCCCCAAGAGAAAACTGGAGATAAAAACCCGTGCCACGTCCTCATTATTTAGACAGTTGGCAATAGCTAGATGAAAATTTGGTCCTGTGGGGAAAGGAAACCCCCAGGCGTGGCAAAATGAGAGTATGAACAAACCACAAGAATGCAGAGTTTCTAACCGTCTAGCGCAAATTTCACCTTCCGCAACCCTGGCAGTAGATGCCGCTGCGAAAGAACTTAAAGCTCAAGGGCGTCCCGTTATCGGCTTTGGCGCCGGAGAACCAGATTTTCCCACCCCTGACTATATTGTGAAAGCCGCACAGGAAGCCTGCAGTGACCCCGCCATGCATCACTACAGTCCCGGTAAGGGACTACCGCAACTGCGGGACGCGATTGCGGAAAAGACGCTACGTGATTCGGGATACAGTGTAGATCCCGACAGCGAAATTATTGTCACCAATGGCGGCAAACAAGCTGTTTACGAGGCTTTTTCTTCGATTATCGACCTCGGAGATGAAGTAATTGTCCCCACTCCCTATTGGACGACCTATCCGGAAGTTATAAAAATGGCGGGCGGCCGCATGATAAATATGGTCGCCACCGCAGAACAGGGATATAAGGTGAGCGTTGCGCAATTGGAAGCCGCGCGCACCCCTGCTACCAAGGCTCTGCTGGTGGTTAGTCCCTCCAACCCGACTGGCGCGGTCTATACCCCTGCCGAACTAACCGAAATCGGTCAATGGGCGTTAGAACACGGGATTTGGGTAATCACCGACGAGATTTATGAACACCTCCTGTATGACGATGCCCCCAGTGCCCATATCGTAAAGTTGGTTCCCGAACTGGCAGCGCAAACTTTAGTGCTTAACGGGGTTGCCAAGACCTACGCGATGACCGGTTGGCGTGTGGGCTGGATGATTGGCCCAAAGGATGTGATTAAAGCCTGCGCCGCGTTCCAGTCTCACACCACCGGGAACGTGTCGAATGTGGCGCAACGTGCAGCCTTGGCGGCGGTGTCTGGACCTTTAGATCAAGTAAAGAAAATGCGGGAAGCCTTTGACCGGCGACGTAAAAAAATGGTTTCTATGCTCAGCGAGGTTTCAGACCTGGTAGTTCCGACTCCCAAGGGAGCTTTCTACTGCTACCCCTCTGTAAAGAACATTTTGGGGCGCAGCTTAGCAGGTGAAACTCCTCAAACTTCCGCGCAATTAGCGGATTTAATTCTACG
>CABQYA010000060.1:0-9276 GCA_902468275.1 uncultured Urmitella sp.
CAGACTGTCTAAGTGGTGTTTGACTGTGGAAGAAGATGATAGCCCTACCTCGGCGGCAATTTCCCGAACTGATGGAGGGTATCCATGGGTGCGGATTCCAGTGCAAACTGCCTCAAAAATGGCGCGCGGGCGTGGACGTAAATCCGTAAGGTCAAGGTGCTGACTTTGTGGTTTTGCCATAGTTTCCTCCTGAGTGTTAGCTCCATGATAAGAAATTGTGACCCAATATGCAAACATTTGTTCGATAAAATAATGATTTTGGCTTGATTTTGCCCACTCTTAGCGTTAGTCTATCAAACAGATGTTCTACGAACGTTTGTTCGAGAAAGGGGTAGTTATGTCGGCACAGCTTTCATTTGATTTGGAAGAACTGACCCATCAGCGGGTAGTGGGTTTAGGGGACTACCAGATGGCAAAGCGTCAGGTTGCTACCGTAAAACGTCCTCGTCTGCAATTGGTTGATGCCACCTATATTGAACGTGCACGGGCAAAGTCCCGTCATCCTGCGGGGTCGAAACTGCCCTGCCCGAAAGCCGTCGGTAGGGAGAACCGTACGGATGGGGCAGGGGCAGCTTTCGACTCACTTCCAGCTTGGGTGCACCGCGGTGATAGCGCTTCTTCTTTAGGTTCAAGTTCTTCGGCGAAAGTTTCCTCAGCTAGCAACTTTAAGTCTCCGGTCTTGGTCGATAGCTCGGCCAGCGCGCCGGTATCGTCCACCTTGAAGAATCACCAAGATTACTTGAGCGGGGGAGTACCGGGTATTCTACCGACTGCTGGGCAACTAACGGCGCGCCCTACAAAGCTCTCCTCCGGGGAAAGGGAGACTAAAAATCCAATAAAACGGATAGCCAAGACGGTTTCAGCTGCGATTGTTCCTGCTATCAGTTTCAAGTTAGCCAAAATTTCGCTGGCTTTACTTTTGGTAGCTGGCGCCTTAATGGCGGGTGGCACGATTGGGACTTACTGGGACTTGGATAGTCCTCTAGACAGTGGTTTTAGTCAGGTATCAGGGGCAGACATACCCCAGGGGGGACACTCCCTGCAAGCAGATTTATTGTTAGGGCAATAGCCCAGTTGTCTTTAGTTTTATTAGAGTCAGCTTCCGCGTTTTTATCTAACCCAAGTTTTGTCGTTTTTTGGATATTTCAAGTTCTAGAAAAGGTTTAGTGGGGTAGAGGTGGTGCAGCGGTCTGAAATCTTGCGATAAGCTAGACCTCCAGAGTCTTAAAATATGGGGGAAAAGTTTGCACTGTCCGTTTTGTCATAACGATGATTCGCGAGTGATTGATTCGCGCATGGCTGAAGATGGTAACGCTATCCGTCGCCGCCGGGAATGTACGAAATGTTGCAAGCGTTTTACCACTTTAGAAACTTCCGCTCTCTCGGTCAGTAAGCGTTCAGGCACACTTGAACCTTTTTCCCGCCAAAAAGTAATTAGCGGGGTAAAAAAAGCCTGTCAAGGCCGCCCAGTCAGCGATGATAATCTGGCTCATCTCGCGCAACAAGTAGAAGAAGATTTGCGCTCTACCGGAAAATCTCAAATCGACAGTCACTCAATCGGGCGCGCCATTCTGGGGCCGCTTAGAGAGCTAGACGTGGTGGCCTATCTGCGGTTTGCCTCGGTATATTCTAGCTTTGATGATCTAGATGACTTCCAAGCCGCAATTGATGAAATCCGGGCTCGCCAGCAAGAAGCTAACTCAAAGACAAAACTCGAAGCGCAATAGTTTCCGGCATTGAACGAATCTCGGCAACTGCCGAAACCGGCAGCTGGGAGGCAATATCAGTCAGTGCATAGCCAACCTGCCCCTCAGTTCCTAGAATCTGCCCATTAATGTTCACATCTTGATTAGCAAAAACCTGATTTACCCGTCCTAATACGCCAGGGGTATTAGTGTGTAGGAACGCAAGACGGTACAGAGAATCTTTGTGGGTATGAAGATTGAGATTAGGTAGATTAACGCTCATCTCGGTAGTTCCTAGTCGCCAATAGTCGGCAATTTTATGCGCCACGAACTGACCGATATCGAATTGGGCTTCCAAAGTTGAGCCTCCGATATGTGGAGTCAATATGGTGTTTGGCAAACCTAAAAGCGGAGAGTGGAACTCGTTACCATTCTTTTCTGGTTCTTCTGGATAAACATCTACCGCGGCTCCGGAAATCTTTCCGCTGCGGATATTATCTGCCAAGGCATCTACATCAACTACATGTCCACGTGACAAGTTGATGAAAATGACCCCCTCTTTCATCTGTTCAAACTGACGCCGACCGATTAAACCCGCATTGGAGCGACGTCCATCAACATGGATAGAAATAAAATCAGCAGTTTTTAACACCTGATCCATTGAAGCTTGGGCACGCGCATTTCCCATAGCTAGACGCTGGGCGCAGTCGTAAAAGACCACGTTCATACCCATCGCTTCTGCCAGGACAGACAGCTGAGTACCGATATTTCCATAACCGATAATCCCCAGGGTCTTCCCGCGTACCTCGTGCGAGCCAGAGGCGCTCTTGTTCCAAATGCCACGTTGCAAATCATGGTTTCTGGTTTCAACCTTACGCGCCAAGTTAATGATATGACCGATAGCTAACTCAACCACCGAACGGGTATTTGAATAGGGGGCATTGAAGACGGCTACCCCATGTCGGGTGGCTGCATTTAAATCAACCTGGTTAGTTCCAATACAAAAACAACCAAGAGCCTTCAGGCGAGGACAGTTTTCAATTACTTTGGAACTGACCTGTGTTTTTGAACGAATCCCTACAATATCCGCGTCTTGGAGGCGCTCAATCAGTGCGTCCTCGTCAAGAGAACCCTTGATACGTTCTACGTCAATGTCGTAATTGGAAAAAACTTCATCCGCCATTTCATGCGGATCTTCAAGTAAAACTGCCTTCGTCATACCCCCATCTTTTCAGCGCAGCAGGCAGTTAGCAAAAATGTCCGATTTTCGGTACTTAAATCAGCAAATAATCTAGTTCCAGCCAGCCGGTAAAGGCTCGGTGTGTAAAGTAACCAGGTGGCGAGTAGGGCGGGTCATAGCCACAAACAAGTTACCTATGCTTGGTTTTCCGATATGGGCAGGCTCTAGCAAAATCACGCTGTCAAACTCTAGCCCCTTGGAAGTAACCGCATCTAGCAGGCAAACGCGCTCGCTAATCGGGTCGATGCCGACTATAAACGGCAGTTGGGAACAGATATCTCGCAAGCCTGCAAAATCATTTTCCCCGCAAATCAAGGCGATTCGTCCTCGTCCTTTACCTAGCTGATTATCCAGATAAGCGATTTCTTCCTTGATTACGCTTTCCAAAACAGGACTATCAATAGCTGCTACTTGTCGAGTAATAAGACAGCCGGGATCGTTACGTACTGCCTGTACCGGATAGGGCGAGGGGCGACCAGCAGCGGAACTAACGCTCTCGGCTAAATCCATAATCTCCTTTGGGGTGCGGTAACACACCGTTAAATAGGCTTCTTCCTCCAAGGCGCTAGCCGCCGGACCCAATAGCTGCTTCCAGCCGGTTTTACCTCCCCAAATACGTTGGGCTAAATCACCTACTACCGTAAAAGAACGCGATGGGCAGCGACGTAGTAAACAACGCCAATCCATAGGGGAAAGTTCCTGGGCTTCATCTACTACCACGTGTCCGTAAGTCCAGCTGCGATCGCGCCAGGCGCGCTCCGATAGAGCTATTTGCTCAACGCTTTCGCCAGCTCTACTAGCTAACATAGTCGCCGAAACGATTCCATCTCCCAGGCCTTGAGCTTCAATTGCCGCTTGCGCGCGGGAAAGCTCCCTCTCATGCGCCAGCCGGGCTGCTTTTGTGGAACTGGAGGAGATAGCGCTGGGAACTTCTCCCAGCAATTCTGCTAACTCATCTAATAGAGGCACATCGGCGGGGGTGAAATCCGCCGTTTTCGGGCGGTAGAGGATTTCTTGCTCTCCGGCCGTGAATTCCTTGGCGAAACGAGCAAGAAAAGCCGGGTAGGCATAGAGGCGGCGTAGTAGGTTTTGCGCCGAATAGGGCATCCAGCAAAGATTTACTGCTCGGCGCACATCAATATTGGCGCGTATTTCTTCACGAACCAAGGCACGTTCACTAAGGTCGTCCCGGACAGTTTCAATCTCTCCCAGACCGGCAGCGCTGGCGGCGGAGGCTAACTGTTCGCGTTCTCGGCGATTTTCAACATCTAAATACTGGTCAGTGAGAGCATCTAGTACCTGGGTAACAAAGATTTCCCTTGCCTGGTTATGGGGTTTAGCGCTCAGGCGTGCATGTTTTATCGCTTCCCGCACGGTTTGCGGCGCTAGCAACAGTTTTGTAGCCCCCACAGATATAGTTTGGGCGCAATCCGGTACTCTCTGCAGGGAACGCACTGCCTGTTTAATTAGTTTTACCCAGCGTAAATCGCCTTTTAAAGCAGCGATTTTTGGGTGCTCTGTTCCCTGGGCGCGAACCCCGGGCAGCAAAGTGGAAATGGTAGTGGATACCACTCCGGTTTCTCCGAGCGCGGGCAGTACCTGCTCGATATAGCGCAAGAAAGCCGGGGAAGGACCAACTATTAATACTCCTGATTTTGCCAGACGTTCAGACTGTTCATAGAGCAAGAAAGCGGCACGATGTAGAGCCACCGCAGTTTTTCCAGTTCCCGGCCCGCCTTGAATCACCAAAATCTGGGAGGTTTTGGCGCGGATTATTCGGTCTTGTTCGCCTTGAATAGTGGCGACAATATCGCCCATCCGTCCGCTGCGTTCTGCTTGCAATGCCGCCAGTAGTGCGCCCTCGCCTTGAAGCTCTATCCCTTCCTTGCGGGCATGGGAGATATTGAATGCCTCGTCCTCTAAGGAAATAACTTTCCGGCGATGTAAACCGATATGTCTGCGGCTTGCCATGCCCAGCGGGTGACGCGCGGTAGCCTGATAGAAAGGGGTAGCGGCCTTTGCCCGCCAATCCATTAAAACTTGTTGGTGGTTGCGGTCTTGTAAACCTACTCGGCCGATATAGAGTTTTTCTCCTTTTAAGGGAGTTATTTGTCCAAATACTAGACGTTCTTCTACTCCCTCTAAGCGGGCAGCTTGATCTCCAAGATGAGCAGACATCACGTCTCGTTCGGAACGGTTCTGGGGTGAACCGGTGGCGCCATGTGCCTCGATAGCGCGTTGTTGCTGGCGGTAACGAGTGCGGGTGTCATCTAAGACTTGGTAAATGCTATCGACTGCTGCCTGTTCGCGTGCCAGTTCTGCGGAATCGTTCAAGAGCGCCTTTCCTCCTGTAGAAAAAGTAGGCAACCATTCTAGCTGCTTTAGCTGAAAAGCCTAGAGATTGGGCGAGGGGGTATGCATGGTTTGCGTCAGCCAGGTAGGCTGGAATCAGAAAAGGAGGGTAGATGACCAAGCATAGCCGTTTTGTAATTCCCGGTCCGGCCTATGAGGATACTCAGGCTGAAGTGCTGCTTTACGCATTTTCTGGGGCAATAGATGCTGGCGATATCGGGGGAATGATTATTGAACAGCTCTTGCATGCTCTCCCGCATGAAGAAGTTGCTCGTTTCGCTCTGGAAACGGTTTTGGATTATCGAGCCCGTCGCCCTCGAATCACTATCGAAAACTGGACGATGACCGATATGCGTTATCCCAGTTGCACCCTAGAGCGAATCACCGACTATTCCGGACGTAATGTTTTACTGCTGCGAGGTTTGGAACCTGACATCAACTGGGAAGACTTTTCGTTAGCAATTTTTGAGGTCTGTAAGAAGATGGGGGTGAAGCAAGCGGTTGATTTGATGGGAATTGCAGCAAATATCCCGCACACTCGGATTCCGTTTATTAATCAAACTTCCCCGAATCCTGATTTGTTGCCTCCTCAAACCCAAATGCCGGGAACTTTTATTATCACTGCCTCTTTCGGGCAGTACTTGCAGATGCTATTCAAAATGATTTCAGTTAAAGCCCGAGGGCTGATTGTGGGAGTGCCATATTACCTGGCAGATGGGCAATTTCCTCCCGGTGCGGTCAGCGCGATTCAATATCTATCTGAAACTTTGAACCTGGATTTACCTTTGGGGGATTTGGAAGCTGCCAGCGCCCAGATGACCAAAGAAATAAACCAGCAGATAGAGGAAAATCCTGAAGCTAAAGAGCTCATCGAGAAAATGGAAGAGCACTACGATGAGGCCTTAACTTCGCCTTGGGGAGAGTTACATCCGAAATCTTTGGCGGAGTCGGTAAATTCACGTTCCGGGGAAGCAATCGCAGAACGTATTGAAAGGTTCTTGGCAGAGGTAAATACGCAAGAATCTCCCGATAATAATGCTGACGGGATTTTAGCGGGACGTGACGATTTGCTGGCACATCTTTCTAAAAAGGCCGCGTTGAATCAGCTGCTCCCCGATGAACCGAAGCTCCCGGGTCGTACAGTAACCCCTGCCCCTAGCTTGGTAGATACTCAGGTAGAAGGCGAAAAGAATCAGCTAGAAAGCCCAGATAAGTCGATATCTGGGCGGCGAAGCCCCCAGGCAGATAAAGACGATTCCCCAGCGGTGTCGATTTCCAAAGGGAGGCATTTCCCGCCGCGTCGCTCGCGTCCTCAGCAAAGTGAAAACTCGCGTTCTGTGGAAAAAATCGATATTCTCGCTCCGCCCCCTCCGCCACCTAACAGTGATGAAAGCGCCTCCACAGATGATGCGCAAGGTAGAAACTGACGCTACCTGGACTCCAGAAAGAGCTGAACGGTGAGTAAGTCCCCCTACTGCGCTGCCGCTAAACGCGATTGGGGTAGTGACGATAGCAGAACCGATATTTTGCACGTCGATATGGATGCTTTCTTCGTAGAAGCAGAGATTTTGCGCAATCCCTCTTTGCGGGGAAAACCGGTGATTGTGGGAGGAAGCGGTAACCGCGGGGTAGTGTCTTCTGCTTCCTATGAGGCGAGGGCGCGAGGTGTCCGTGCCGCTATGCCGGTTTCTCAAGCTAAACGGCTTTGTCCGGAAGCGATTGTGGTCTCCTCGGGACATGGTTATTATGCGTCACTGTCGCGAAAAGTGATGTCCCTGTTAGGGGAGATTACGGCAGTGATGGAGCAAATCTCGATTGATGAGGCGTTTCTAGATGTTTCGGGGGCTAAGAGGCGTTTGGGCTCCCCGGTGCAAATAGCGCGGTTATTGCGAGGACGCATCCGCAGCGAGCTATCGCTTCCCGCATCGGTAGGTATCGGTTGCAATAAGCTAATCGCGAAGATTGCTTCTGCCCATGCTAAACCAGATGGCATTTTGTTAGTACCGGCTCCTAAAACTTTAGAGTTTTTACATATGCTGCCGGTGGGGGCGATTCCCGGTATTGGCCAGGCTGCCGGTAAAAAACTAGAAAGTAAAGGGATTGAAACAGTTAGGCAACTAGCTGACCTAAATATTTCCCAAATGAACTCGCTGTTTGGAAAAGCTATGGGGGTGCGTCTATATCAGATGGTCAGGGGGCAAGATTCCCGCCCGGTTGGCGCTGAACCCAAAGAAAAGTCGATTGGAACCGAAACTACTTTTTCGCTCGATGTGCATTCGCGCCAAGAAATAGCCTCAACTTTGCTTAGTCAGGCTCATCAATGTGCTGCTAGGCTGCGAGCAAATAATCTTTTAGCTGGTAACGTCACCATTAAGCTGCGAGCTGCCGATTTTCGTACCTGGACTCGTTCGCGTACACTTTTGCAACCTACCGATGTTGCTCGCGATATTGCTCAGGCTGCCTTGGGCTTATTTGCGAAAGAAAAAATGCCGCATGGGGGGATTCGGTTAGTGGGGGTAACTACAAAGGATTTATCTGCTCCGTCTTCCGGGGTGCAAATGTCTTGGGGCAGTGATGGGCGAGGACGGGCGGCAGAAATAGCAATGGATAAAATCCATCAGAAATTTGGTGATATTTCCTTGCTGCCAGCCACCTTAGTGGCTGTGGATAATCCTCGTGAGGTTTCGGGTTATGAAAGTGAATCTCGCTGAACTAGAGTTTTGTTTTATGCTGGTTAGTGTCAGCTAGGAGAGGAGTGAACTACTGTGGGACTGTCTGAGAAAGAAAAACAGATTCTGGCAGATATGGAACGTCAGTTTTCTGATGTCCAGGTAGCGCAACCTCCCCAGGAAGAACCCTCTAATAACGTAAAGACGCAAAGAGTTAATCTTTCTCCCAAACTGATAGCTGCCATCACACTCCTGGTTTTGGTAGGGATAATTCTGTTGGTGGTAGGGATTTCTCTATGGTCCATTTCAAAGCTGTTAGCTGTGGTGATTGCAGTTTTCGGTTTTATGATAGTGCTCTTTTCGGTGACCATGCCGATGAATTCCCGCTTCGCTAGTTTTGGGGTTAGCTCTGGCAAATCTATCAAGAAGGCGCAATCCTCATCCTCGGTGGCTGCTCCAAGTTTTAGGCAGCGTCAAGAAGATAAGTGGAATCGCCGCAATAACGCTGGTTAGCTAGCGGCTTTTACTTATCTTTCTTTTCCTCCGCTCGTTTCGGGGTTTTCTTTTTCTGAGGTATCTGCTTTCGCATCTTTTTCTGGCTGCTGTTTAGATATTTACCTTTTGTAGTCAGTAACTCTCTTTTTCCTCCACTTTGCCTACTTGCAGGTCAAATCGGATTAAAGCCTGAATTTTTTCTAATCTTTTTGGGGAAACGCTTGTTTTTTGTGTCGAAGTGGGGGAAAGTGGGGTAAAGTGGAGCTAACTGGCTGGAAAGGAGGTGGCGTAAGTGTTTCTCGGTACTTATGAACCGAAAATGGATGAGAAAGGACGCCTAATCCTGCCGGCTAAATTCCGCGATCAACTAGCTGGCGGCTTAGTTATAACCAGAGGTCAAGACCGCTGTCTCTATGTTTTTCCCGCCCAAGAGTTTGAGGAAATGTATCAAGAGCTACGCCGGGCTCCACTTTCCTCCCGCCAAGGTCGCAACTATGTGCGCGTAATGCTATCTGGAGCTTCAGATGAAATTCCCGATAAGCAAGGCAGAATAGTGATTCCCCCCCAACTGCGCACCTATGCCGATTTAGGAAAAGAACTAGCCGTTATAGGAGCAGGTGCGCGCGTAGAAATCTGGAACGCTGATACCTGGAACCAGTACCTATCTGAACAGGAAGAATCGTTTTCTCAAACCGGGGAGGAAGTGATACCCGGAATGTTCTGACCTGGAGCACCTGGTCTCTTCCCGAATGCTCTGACACCTCTTCCCCGGTAGCAGATCGTCGGGGAGAGTCCTGGTTCTCCAAAACATAAGCCCTGTAGTTCCCACTTGTCC
>CABQYA010000061.1:0-9158 GCA_902468275.1 uncultured Urmitella sp.
TTGGATTTGACTACGTCGCGAAACCCCTGAGGTGAGCGCTCCAATATGCCCCAGAGCGCCCCGCGGATCTAGATAACCAGCAAGCCGTAGACGATCGGTGGCTGCTTGTGGATTCAAAGCAGCTTCCTCTTTAGATAAACCAGCAGTTGCCGGAAGCAAAGGGCGATAAAAAATATCTTGCTGCAAAGCACGTATTTGCGGTTTCAACTTTTCCCAATACGTGCCTAGTTGCCCCCGTTTACCGAAGCGGTCTATTCCCAAAGACCTGCCCACCCGGCGTTCATCCTGTGGGTTTTGGGGAAATAAATGGGTACGGCTCATTCTCTGCATCTGCATTCGATGCTCTACTACCCGCAAGAAACGGTAGGCATCTGCTAACTTACGCGCAGAATCCCTGCCGATATATCCCCCCTGGGCAAGAGCATCTAAGGCTTGCAAAGTGGGGCGAACCCGTAGGCTCTCATCAGTTCTCCCATGAACCATTTGCATCAGCTGTACCGAGAACTCTATATCTCGCAGCCCGCCAGGACCTAATTTTATTTCCCGACCAGCAGTTTCGGCAGGAATAGATTCTTCAACTCGGCGTCTCATTGCCCGAGTGTCGGTAAAGAAACCTTCCCGTTCCACGGCGCTCCACACCATTGGCCACACCGTGTCGATATAGGCTTTCCCCACTCTTTTATCCCCGGCAGCCGCTCTAGCTTTCAGTAGTGCCTGAAATTCCCAGGTCTTAGCCCATTTTTTATAGTATTTAGCGTGGGCAGCTACCGTGCGACAAGTAGCCCCATCCTGCCCCTCGGGACGCAACGCTAAATCGATTGGCCACAGTGGCATCTCGATTCCCGGGCCGCAACAGGCAGCCGAAATCCCAATCGCCAGACGAGACGCAACCCGAAGCGCTTCCTCTTCGTTCAGATTGCTGCCAGCAGCCGGTTCGGCAACATAAATCAGATCAATATCGCTGTGATAGTTAAGCTCCCCCGCCCCAGTTTTCCCCAGGGCAATCACCGCAAAATCTACCTCTCCTTGCGGATCGTATTGGGTACGCGAAAGTGCCAGAGCCCCCTCTAAGGTAGCGTCAGTAAGGGCGGCAAGTTTAGCGGCGACCACTGAAAAGAAAGCTAACGGGTCAGGGTGTAGCGCGTCCTCGGCAACAATCTGTAATAGCTGAAAGCGATAAGCCCGCCGCAAATCATTAAGGTCGCCTTGCGCTACCCAAGTATCCTCCCGGATTTCTCTAGCCCCAACCGCGCTCAAAATATATTCCCGGGCAGTCTCGCGGAACCGAGACACCATAGCAAGCTCTTGCTCTACCAGGTAACGTTCCCCGTCCCAATAGCTCTGCAAGGATTTGACTTGAAGTTTCTCCAGTAGCGAGGGGTGCGCAATCAGGTAGTCTGCGCAATACCTAGATAAACCACATAAAGCGATAATTAGGGAAAGCTGCTGAGGGTTATCACCCAAGAGACTTTTCGCTGAATCTACTGCCTCGAAAAGGTTCATTAAACAAAGTAACACCTGGTCAGGTTGCGCACAGGCAGCCAGGTCATGCCAGAAATCTTCGCGCTCGACTAGAGGAGCCAATCCGTCGCTAGCCAGCCACTTTTCAGCGCGTTCGACCTCGCTGACCCCGCTAGCTCGCAGCCTTGAGGCTAAAGTAACTTCCCTGACCATGCCTGCCCGCTTTACACCCGCAAGAACTTTGCCAACTCTCCGCGAGTTATCTGCGCCGAGTATTCACGCCATTCCCGCTCTTTATTTCGCAGTACATACGCGAAAACTTCCTCCCCCAGTACCTTCGCCATAAACTCAGATTCACGCAGTTCCCCGATGGCTTCCTCTAAAGTTAAAGGCAAAGCCGGGATTCCTTGGGCGCGCCGTTCCGCGTCCGAAAGTCGCCACACATCATCTTCTGCTTCTAAAGGAAGCTTCATCTCTTTTTCAATCCCGTCTAACCCGGCAGCTAGCAGACAGGCACAAGCCAGATAAGGGTTAGCGGCCGGATCGGTTGCGCGATACTCGATGCGGGCATCACCAGCTTTTTCAGGTTTATATAGAGGGACGCGCACCAGGGCTGAACGGTTATTATGCCCCCAACAGATATAGGAGGGCGCCTCGGAACCTCCCCACAAACGCTTATAGGAATTAACGTGTTGATTCACTATCGCCGAGTACTCGCGAGCATGAGCAAGTAAACCAGCCGTAAAGGCTTGCCCAGTATCGGAAAGCTGATAAATATCGCTGCCCGCGTTATAAAAAGCGTTTTCTTCGCCCTCGAATAAAGACATATGGATATGCATTCCACTGCCCGCCTGACCCGCCATCGGCTTCGGCATAAAGGTAGCCAGCAGGTTTTCTTGCATCGCGATTTCTTCAATCAGAATCCTAAAAGTCATGATGTTATCGGAACCGGTGAGCGCATCACAGGCACGCAAGTCGATTTCGTTTTGTCCCGGACCGTTTTCATGATGGGAAAACTCGACCGAAATCCCCATTTATTCCAGCATCGCCACTGCCCGCCGTCTAAACGAGTTATCCCCGCCGTTTGGCACATGATCAAAATAGGAGGCATTATCGATAGGACGCAGGGGCTCATCTAGCGAAGTGAGCGGTTTAAACAGGTAAAACTCTATTTCCGGGTGAATGCGAAAGGTAAATCCCAAATCGGCGGCGCGCTCAAGTTGGCGTTCTAATACCCGGCGCGGATCTGAGCGGGCAGGGCGCAAATCAGGGGTATAAACATCGCAAAACATTCTTCCGACTTCCCCGTCATCCCCGCGCCAAGGCAAGATTTGGAAGGTAGAGGCATCTGGACGTAGCAACATATCAGATTCGTAAACCCGGGTAAATCCCTCGATAGCGGAACCATCAAACCCGATACCCTCGATAAAGGCATCCTCAAGTTCTGCGGGATCAATCGCCACTGATTTTAACGAGCCAGACACATCGGTAAACCACAGGCGAATGAACTTTACGCCAAGTTCAGCAATTTTTTGTAATACATCCTCTTGTGCTGAATCCATTATTATTAACCTTTTCGTTTGCTATTTATTCGGTTTATTTCCGGCCGGATTTTCATATTTGACACTGTGATTATCTCTTCACCGAGCGTGAGCCCACCAGCGGTTATTATCTCCACGTCCACATTTTAAGGGCAAGGAGAATGCCTTAGAAAGCTGCTCACTGGTCAGCACCTCATCTATTGCACCCGCATCAATGATTCTTCCCGCTTTCATCAGGGCTGCCCGGTTAAAAGAAGCTGGGATTTCCTCTAAATGATGCGTAACCATCACAATTTGGGGAGATTTTGGATCGGAACTGAGTTCATCTAGGGCGCATAGCAAAAGCTCGCGGGCCTGTAAATCAACTCCAGCTACCGGTTCATCTAATATCAAGATTTCTGGGTCTGCCATCAAAGCCCGAGCAATCAAAACCCGCCCTCTTTCCCCATCAGAAAGAGTAGATAGACAGCGATCTTGTAAACTATCTACCCCAAATAGTTCCATCAGATTAGCGCGGCGCTGATAATCAATGTCCTCGAAATCTTGATCGCGTCCCCGGACTATAGTGCCGTAAGCAGCCGATAGAATCAGCGCCTTTACCGTTTGTTGTCCGGGAATCAGACGCAGAACATCAGAAGAGCAATACCCTACCCGCTCATGTAACTCTTGTACCGGCACGCTACCTAGGTGATGTCCCAAGATTGTCGCTGTCCCTCGAGAGGGATAGTTACGAGCTGCCAAAATAGAAACCAAAGAGGTTTTGCCCGCCCCATTAGGGCCTAGGATTACCCAGTTTTCGCCCTCTTTAGTTTGAAAGGAAACGTCATCAAGTATCTGATTTCCCCCACGCATAAAATCCACGTGTTTTAATCGCAGCAGAGTATCCATAACCTAATCTTAACTATTGGAGGAGGCATTTAACGGGCAAGGGCGAGCACCTTCCCCAAATGCTCGCCCTGCTTAAAACCGTCCCGCGGCTGAAAACTACAAAAGCGAACGATAAAGCGCTACGGTTTTATCGGCTACCGATTGCCAAGAAAACTTCTGCTCTACTCGAACCCGTCCCGCTTTACCCATTTGTTTTGCCCGATCTGGGTGCTCAATCAAATCGGTGATTCTCTCGGCCATATCTCGGTGGAACTTAACGGGATTAGTGGGAGTACCGCTGCCATCAGTTAGCTGGTCAATAGGCACTAAATATCCGGTCTCGCCCTCGGCAATACAATCCGGAATCCCCCCGGTAGCGGTTCCCACTACTGGAAGTTCCATGGCGGCGGCCTCTAAATTAACAATCCCCATTGGCTCGTAAATCGAAGGGGTGACGAAAACATCAGCGGAGGACAAAATATGTACCAGGTCATCGTGTGGCATCATGTTTTCAATCCACACTATCCCCGAACGTTGCCCACTAAGCTGGTCTACCAGCTGCCGCACCTCTTTTTCTATCTCTTTAGTATCCGGCGCACCCGCGCAAAGCACTACTTGGGTGCTAGCCGGAATCTGTTTCACTGCCTGCAAAAAGTGAGGTAGCCCCTTTTGCCTGGTTATCCGACCTACAAATACCACAGTAGGTAAATCCGGGTCGATTCCATATTTAGCTAGGGTGTGGGAAACCAGCTGAGAATCACTCGGCAACTGCCAGTCCGCCAAATCCAGCCCATTATGGATTACATGCACCTTATCTGGGTCTATCTGCGGGTAGGAGCGCAAAATATCGTCCTTCATCCCATGAGAAACCCCGATTACCGCATCCGCCGCCAGATAGGCAGTCTTTTCTGCCCAGGAGGAAAGGTTATAGCCACCACCTAATTGTTCCCGTTTCCAAGGACGCAGCGGTTCTAAGGAATGAGCGGTCACCACATGCGGGATTTCATAGAGATTTTTTGCCCAATGACCAGCCATATTGGCATACCAGGTATGGGAATGCACCAGGTCAGCCTGGTCGCAATGCTGCGCCATCTGCAAATCAATCCCCAAGGTTCTAAGTGCCGGGTTAGCGCCCTCTTGCTCGGAGCAATACTCGTATCCCTTAACTATTATTTTCTGCTCATCTGTAGGACGCGCTGCCTCAAAACAATGCACCCCCACTTCGATTCGTTCAGCTAACACTTTCGCTAGCTCAGTAACGTGAACACCAGCCCCGCCATAGACATGAGGGGGATACTCGCGACTTAGCAAATCGACACGCATGGGAACGCCTTTCTAAAAAACGATTTAAGAGTTATCTACTAGATTAATAGAATCAACATTTACAGGGGCGGGAACGAAGTTTTGATTCCAAACCCGCCCCCAAAAGAAATAATGTGTCCTATCCTAAAAATATGCGTAAGAACAATGTACTGGTCATGATTCTAGCCGGTGGCGAAGGTAAAAGACTGATGCCACTAACCTTAGATCGCGCGAAACCCGCGGTTCCTTTTGGGGGAATCTATCGTCTCATCGATTTTGCCCTTTCCAATGTGGTCAATTCGGGGTATTTACGCTCGGTTGTGCTAACTCAATATAAATCCCATTCTTTAGACCGCCACTTGGCGACCACCTGGAGAATGTCGGATTTGCTCAGCAACTATATCGCCCCGGTACCAGCCCAGCAGAGGCGGGGAAAACACTGGTATTTGGGCAGTGCAGACGCTGTTTATCAGTCTCTCAACATCGTTCGCGATGAAGATCCGAAATACCTGGTTATTATCGGGGCCGATAACATCTATCGGATGGATTTTTCCCAAATGGTAGATGACCATATTAAATCTGGTTTGCCCTGCACGGTTGCCGGTATCCGGCAGCCAATCGAACTGTCAAGCAGTTTCGGGGTAATAGACCAGGACGGTGGCACGGTTAGGCGTTTCCTAGAAAAGCCAGATACCTGCGAGGGACTGCCGGATGACCCAACTAAGTTCTTGGCCTCTATGGGGAATTATGTTTTCACTACTAAAGATTTAGTAGCCGCGCTGCAAGCAGATGCGCAAAACGAAGAATCTAAACACGACATGGGTGGAGATATAGTTCCCTATTTTGTCGAGCATGGCGGGGTTAATTGCTATGACTTCATTAAGAACCAGGTTCCAGGCGCGACCGACCGCGACCGGGATTACTGGCGAGATGTGGGTACGATTGATGCCTTTTATGATGCTCACCAAGATTTACTCTCGGTGTCGCCAGTTTTTAACCTCTACAACTATGAATGGCCAACTTTTACCAAACTAGATGCCTGGCTACCTCCCGCTAAAAGCACTTTTAATGATGCGAGTCGGCGCGGTGAGGCTCTAGACTCTATTGTGTCCCCTGGGGTTATTATTTCGGGTGCTCTGGTGGAACGTTCCATGCTTTCCCCGATGGTGCATTTACATTCCTACTCACATGTTGATGGTTCGGTACTAATGCACGGGGTAGATATTGAACGCTCCGCAGTGATTCACAACGCTATTTTAGATAAGAATGTCCGAGTCGGACCCGGGGTGCAAATCGGTGTCGATCACGATAGAGACCGCGAGCGGGGCTTTATTGTTTCCGAGGGCGGAATCACGGTAGTCCCCAAGGGAACAGTGGTAAACGAATAGCCCAGTTAAAGCTGGCAATTGCTAATGGGTGGGGCAGATATGGTTTCATATCTGCCCCACCCATTTTTGATTGCTCTACCAGATTTTAGGGCTAATGCCCAGGCTAATACCCGTTTTTCTTACCAGATAGTTAGCCTTTTAGCTTAGATACCACTGCTCAAGGAGCCGATAATCGCAAAACTGAAAATATAGAAAACTACGGTTAGAACCAGACCGGCGATAAAACCGTTACGGCATTGGGTTGCAGTCCGAGGCTTGGTGTTTTTCCACACCAACCAGAGAACCAAACCCGCAATGGGAATAAAGAACCCCAGAACCGCCCAACCGAAGCTGCCAGTATCCTCAACGCTCCTGCCGTTATACTGTTGATTTTGATATCCCGACATAGGAGCTTGCGGCAGGGGCTGCCCATAGCTAGGTTGCTGCCCAACCTGAGGCTGCGTCGGCGAGCTCTGCGGGTAGGGATTCGAGCTATTATTTGGATTGGGGTTAAATTGACTCATTATTATTCTTCCTTTAGATAGAAAACTCAGAATTATTCTCGTATAAAACCCGGACAACTAGCAAAATTTACGCTTGACTGAATTTTGATACAGCAATTTATTCCAGTACTGAAGACGCCTCTTTCAACTCCTCTGTACCGCTTCTAGCACATCTAACTGCTAAATAGTTTCTTCACTTCTGTAATACTTCCCAATTAAACCCAAGACTACTGGCGCAGCGGAGCGTGAAAAATCCTTTTTAGCTCCCCGTTACCAGAGCCAAGACTATTAAATGAATGAACGTGAAAAGCAATAGCGGTGGCGGTGGATACTCCATAGGGAACGCCCGCGCCCTCGGGAGCTAACAGCTGGGCAGTCATCGAGATAACCGGTTCATGTCCCACTACCAAAATGGCTTTACCACCTGCAGGTCCATACTCTTCCACTAGACGCAGCAGCCGCTCCGGGGAGCAATGATAAAGCTCGTCCTCTGCCAGTAGTTGCGCGCCCAGGTAGGATTGCCCCAGCTCCCTCGCAGTTTGAGTGGCGCGAGTCGCCGTAGAATGCAATATCAGCTCGGCTTCAATGCCCTCTTTAACCAGAAGCGCCCCCAATTCCCGCGCCTGCCGCATCCCAGCCGGGGTTATAGGACGAGAGTGGTCGCCGTGGCCGTAACCCGCCTGGGCATGACGTACCAGGGTTAAATCGTAGCTCATAGCCCTATCCTAGCTAAGCCTCTAGAATGAAAACTAAGGACAAGGAGAAATATGGCTTTAGCTAAAGGACCAGCAGACAATATCTGTTCAGCGCGCCGGTGCGAAAACCCGGCAACCAAATCGGTATTGTGGCGCAACCCCAAGATTCCCCGCCCCGTACATAAAACCTGGCTGACCTGCGACGAACACGCAGTTTTTTTACAGCAATATCTGGCGTATCGCTCTTTTCCCACTAAGGTAGTTCCTTTTAGCGAGGTCGAGACCGCAACTTTGGATTAGCGCAGGATTATTAGCTAACCTCAGCAAAGTTCCGAGCAGAGCCAGCAGCTAGCTACGTCAGCTCGACTAAATCTAGGTAGTCATCGCTCCATAAATCTTCGTCCCCATCAGGGAGCAGCAACACCCGCTGCGGATTTAGTGCCTCAACGGCTCCCGGATCGTGGGTTACCAGCACCACTGCCCCCTCGTATTGGTCGAGGGCGTGCAAGATTTCTTCCCGAGACGCCGGATCTAAGTTATTGGTAGGTTCATCTAGTAGCAGCACATTGGCGCCGCTTACCACCAAGGTGGCTAAAGCTAACCGGGTTTTTTCTCCCCCCGAAAGCACGCTGGTCGGCTTAAAAGCATCCTCACCCGAAAATAAGAACTGCCCCAAGATGTTGCGCACATGGGTTTCATCCAGGTCGGGAGCTGCCGCGGTCATGTTTTCATAAACCGTGCGGGCAGGATCCAAGGTTTCATGCTCTTGGGCATAGTAGCCTAGTTTGAGGCCGTGACCGGGAACAACTTCCCCCGCGTCTAGCTCCTCGATTCCGTTTAGCAGTCGCAGCAGCGTGGTTTTACCGGCGCCGTTTTCCCCTAAAACCACGACTTTGCTGCCGCGGTCGATTGATAAATCCAGGCCGCTAAATACCTCTAGGCTGCCATAGGATTTCGCGAGGCCAGTGGCGTTAAGCGGTACTTTTCCGCAAGAGAGCGGAGTAGGAAAGCGCAGACGGGCAACTTTTTCTACTTTGGTTTCGTTCCCGGCTTCTTTTACT
The DNA here is from genome assembly GCA_902468275.1 of uncultured Urmitella sp. Lineage (GTDB taxonomy): Bacteria > Actinomycetota > Actinomycetes > Actinomycetales > Actinomycetaceae > Varibaculum. Next base: position 8,798 of record CABQYA010000061.1, read on the forward strand.
AGTTCTTCGGCTCGGCGCAGCATTTGTTGCGCCGCGACTGCCTTAGTGGCTTTGGCTCGCATCTTTTCGCCCTGTTCGCGCAATGCCTGTGCTTTCGCTAAAGCGTTTTGGCGCTCCCTACGCCGCCGCGCCTCATCTTGGGCGCGCTGCTTCAAGTAGGCATCCCACCCCAGTTTGTATTGGTCGATAACCGCCCGGGAGGCATCCAAATACCACACCTGGTTTACCGTGTCTTTTAGCAGCGCGGTGGAGTGGGTAACCATTACGAAACCGCCGGCATAGGTGCGCAGAAAATCGCGAAGCCAAATAATGGAGTCATGATCTAAGTGATTGGTGGGCTCATCTAGAAGCAATACGTCCG
>CABQYA010000062.1:0-9117 GCA_902468275.1 uncultured Urmitella sp.
GGCTCTATGAGGCCGCTGCCCGGGTGGGCGATGAAGCTGACCTAGAATTGGTGCAGCTGAACTCTTTCGGTTGCGGAGTGGACGCGATTACCGCTGACCAGGTGCAAGAGATTTTGGAGGGACGCGGCGACGTTCACACCGTCCTCAAGATTGATGAGGTTTCGAACCTGGGGGCCGCTCGGATTCGCTTGCGTTCCCTAGATGCTGCCACCCGGGAGCGGGAAAGCTCCACGGTGCTTACCTATCCCAGTGCGGATAGGATTGGTGATCCGGATGCCGCGCCGAGTAAGCGAGAGGAATCGGCAGTGCCTACCCGCGTTGATCCGGCCGCCGAAGCGGCCGCGGAAGAAGCCCGCTTAGCGAAAGCCGGGCATGTGCAGGTACACGCCCAGTTCACCGAGCAGATGCGTAAAGATGGTTGGGAGATTCTGGTTCCCCAAATGGCGCCTATCCAGTTCCGCCTGGCGCAACCGGTGGTACGCCGCGCCGGGTTGAATGTGCGTTTGCTGGAACATACTTCCCGCGAATCTATGGAAACTGGCCTCAAGTTCGTGAATAACGATTCTTGCTACCCCGCGATTGTGGTGATTGGGCAGCTGATTGAGGAGTTTACTTCTGGGCGCGCTAACCCGGATAAAACTGCGGTCGCGATTTCGCAGACCGGAGGAATGTGCCGGGCTACTAACTATGCATCTCTCTTACGTAAAGGGTTGCGAGATGCCGGCTATCCACAGGTACCGGTGATTGCCGCCTCGGTGCAAGGTATTGAAGAAAACCCGGGTTTCCAGCTGTCTTGGTCGGATATTCATCGGATTTTACAAGCTATCTGTTTAGGTGACCTGTTGCAGACTATGCTGCTGCGCATTCGCCCCTATGAGCTGGTGAAAGGCTCCGCGATGGAGCTTTATCGGCGCTGGGATCAGATTATTCAGGAATGGTTTGCGGCTGGGAAATACTCGGCGACTTGGGGTGGGCGTCTCCGCTATTCCCGCCTGATTAAGGAATGTGTAAAAGAGTTCGATGCTTTGACGTTGAACGATGAACCGCGCCGTCCCCGGGTTGGTTTGGTGGGAGAAATTCTGGTGAAGTTCCATCCGGACGCAAATAATCACGCGGTGAGGGTGATTGAGGAAGAAGGCTGCGAAGCGGAACTCCCCACCCTGATACAGTTCTTCCATTATTCTTTGGCTAGCGGGAACTTTGAGCGGGACGAAATGGGTAATTCTCGCAAAGTTAAGTTAGCTATGGATGCGGGGCTGTGGGCCTTAGAACGCTACGAGGATGCGATTCGCCGGGCTTTCGCCAAAACTAACGGCAAGTTCGAGATGCACCGGCGTATTAAAGATATGGCGGCGCGTTCTGTCGATATTGCGGGCATGGGTAATCAGGCTGGTGAAGGCTGGTATTTGACCGCAGAAATGGTGGACATGATTGAGCATGGCTGCCCTAATATTATCTGCGCTCAGCCTTTTGGTTGTCTGCCGAACCATGTGATTGGCAAGGGTATGTTCCGGGCGCTGCGTAACCGCTATCCGCAGGCCAATGTGGTGGCTGTCGATTATGACCCGGGAGCCTCGGAAGTTAATCAGTTGAACCGGATCAAGTTAATGATTGCGACTGCCCTGCGCGGCGAAGAAGTTGCTGATGATTTTGATGCTTTACCCGAGGGCGCGAGTGGGGCGGGCTGCGGGTGTGCGTCCTCGTGTGGAAGCGGAGTGCAGTGGAATTCTGACGGTCAAGTTAGCCCTGCCGGTAGGCGTTCCTTGCCGATTACCCCGGTCAGTGCCGCGCGCTGAGGTTTTTGGGGCTTAGCCGAGGACACCCCGTTGTGACCCCGGTAATACCGATGTTACCTCTATCGGTTGTGCTCTCGCTGGGGAATCAACTATTTTATTGATTTTTTATCATGTTTTTAGTTAGGGTTTTGGGTGTTCAGTTATTTCGTGGTTAGCTCCCTTCTGGGGTTTTGAGTTTGGGAAAGATATGAAAAGAAACCTGCCTGCTTTGCTGCTGGTGTTTATTTTCCTCTTTTATTGGGTCAGCGTCCCGGTTGTTTTTGCTGCCGAACCGGATAAGCCAGGGCAGGGAACAGGCTTTGGAAATACCGCTGTAGATAGTGATGGCGCAAATAACTCCACGGTGTCTGGAGGTATCGAACCTACGGTTACCATTGGGGGTTCCGTGCCTTCTTCGGTTCCAGTGCAGGATATTGATTCCGCTAGTGATAACCGGGATCCGATTATTGAGGAAGTAAATGTTCTTGGGGATTTTAATCGCTCTGCCAAGGGAATCAGCTACTTTAAGGACATAACGATTTCTCTGGTTGCAGATAATCTTACTGATGATAATTTTCTGTCGCCGGAGGGTCTGCATTGGTCTTCTCGCACTGGGGTCGAGTTAATTAGAGGGCAAATTCTTGGGGATTTTGATTTTTCTGTTTTCCCTAATGATGTCCCGAAGGCTCGGGTTAAGGCTTTTCGGATTAATGATGGTGATTCCGGCAGGATTACTTATGTGGGTAGAACGCGCTCGGGCATTGACCTTGATTTAATTTGGACGGTGACCGGTTCCGATAAAGAGGATTGGGCAGCTCATTCGGGGTATGCGAATAGTAAAGTGAAAGGTTTAGGGTTTACGGGAGAGCAGTTTTTTCCGGGGGCTCGGGGAAACTCTATTGCGGTTTTGTATGATAATGCCAGTAATTTGGGTTTGCGTTACCAGATTGTGAAGCATGGTACTTTCGTGGAACAACCGGTTGTGGTCAGTTTTATTTCCACCGATATTGATTCCGCTCAGGGGGTGGAAACGGACTTAGCTAATCTAGTTGAGGTTATTCCGCCTGATTCTCATCTGGTGAAGAAAGATGGGATAATTTACGATACGACCAGGGGAGCAGTTAATCTTAATGGTTCGGCAGCTCTTCCTCGTGGTGGATATTTGGGGGCGGGTTTCCTCTCAAGCTTTAACTATGTTTTTTATTCTCCTGCTCCGCAACGGGTTAATAACTCGTATCATTATCCCAAGGCGGTTAGGTACGATATTTTCGGTTCCAGTTTGCAAGCTAAGCTCGCGCTGCGAGTGGGGCAGCATATTTCGGTTAGTTATGTGGATACTTCGGGGCGGCAGTTGAAACCCGAGGAACGTTTCAAGGGGTTTACCGGGGAAAGCTACAGTTTTTCTGCGCCAGGTATTGACAAATATCAGCTGGCAGCTGTGGAGAAAGATGTTAGCGATATTTATCATCCGCGGGTAAGGTTTATTTATTCTCCGATTAAAGCCAGTTCTTCCCGCCAGGTAGGTAATCCTGGAAGTTACCCCACTTATTCTAAGCATTCCTCATCTGCAGTTTCGGGTCGTAAAAGTGTTGCCCGCTCCCCTCAGATAAAGCGGGAGGTTCGGCGTTTTTCTGCACCTAAACCGGCTTCTAAGGCTTTGCCAGCTAACAGAGAGCCGATGCGCACTCACGGCAGGGTCGCTAATAATAGTGCGACGCAGGGCGCGCGTGATCCTTTTTTGGTTAATACCGGGATGAGCGCAGAAGAGAAACGATTATTCCTCAACTACGTTGAGGAGATGGGACGACAGGCGCGCCACAAATATGGTAGTGATACTCATAAAATCAACCATTTTATTGCTAACGCTATTGCTTACCCGGTGTATCACGATGACAAGTTGCAATCACGGGTGAATGATTTTGGCAAAGAACCCAAGGTAAGAAACCGTGTAGAGATATATAAATCCTTGACAAATATTCACAATTATAAGCAGTACTATATAGATTTTCCGCATTTTGCCACAACCATTGCTTCTGCGGAAAAGAGTAGTCCAAACAAAGAAGCATTAAAGTGGATTGCCGGATTGTCACCTAATATTTTCCTGGGGGTTAGTCCCAGGGATAATTTTTTCCAGCTAAACTCCTTGACTGGGGATAAGCTGACACATATTGACAGCAAAGACCGCAATACTGATATTGATGCGATTATTTTTCATTATCACCCTGATTATAAAAATCTTCCTTTAGATAAAGCGCTAATTAAGTATTATCATCGGCGTAATTTGGATTATGAAAGACAGCGCCTATACAGTGAAGTGCTTGCACAGCAGGCATATCCATTGGCATCTGCGAAAACCCAAGAATTCTTAACTACATGGTTTGCTACTATTACGCTTGGGGCGCTCGCCTTAGTGGGAATCAAGCTGTTTTCTGAATTTAAAAAGAGAAAATCAAAGCTGTGGGATAAGTTTAAAAATAGCATTCGCTTTGTAGGGCAGAATCGCTTTAAACGTCCTCTGCTTAACCTACAACCTTTTCTATTTCATTCGCACCATAGACATTTAGTATCCGCATCGACGTCCAAGGTTATTAATTCTGGAGAAAAGAGAATTCTTAAACCGGTGGTGCGTAAAGTGGTTAAGCCAGCGGTAAGATTGGCGAAGAAGATTGTACGTCCTCTGTATTTGCGAGTGGTTAAACCGGCGATACGTTATATAAAAAATAGAATTATTAAACCTGTAATTAAGGTAATTAGAAGACGGATTGTAAAACCGTTATATAGGCGGGTAATTAAGCCCTTGTATCGTAAGCTTGTAAAACCTATCTACCGGCGGATAGTGAAACCGGTTATTAAACCGGTGTATCAAAAAATTATTAACCCTGCCAGAAACTTTGTTAAAAAACAAATAGTAAAACCTGTTAAAAGTTTCGTAAAAAATAAAATACTAAAGCCCGCAGCAAGATTCTTTAAGCGGCTTTGGGGATAGGGAGAGTATCCATGTTAAAGAAATCTTTGCTTTCGGTTTTTATTGTTGTACTTGTTGGTGTATTTTTTCTTAGCTATGGGGCGCTGAATTTGAAGGAGAATTCGGTTTATTATGCGCAGCGTACTCCTCATCGTGAGGGGGTGGAGCCGGTTCTTATGGAGGTCGTACGTAATTTGCGTTGGATTTACACCCCCGATATTAAAGGGATTAGATATGGTTATGATGGGAATAATATAATTTATAACGCTAATTTTTCCGGGAGAGATACCGCATTTACTTATTATCCTAGAGGAGAATATGAGTATTATGATAATGGTAGTCTAACCTACTCTTTTGATAATAGATTCAAATTAATAAATATTTGGAATCAAAAAACTCTAAAAGTTTCTGATGGTTCGGTTGATGTTTCGGTGGTTAAGCGGGATATATTTCGGGTGGTTCAGCCGGTGGTGGATGCGCAGTCTGCACCTTTGTTTAATTTGCAGTGGGTTTATGATTGGGTTAATAAAGACCGCTTTAATTAGTTTATATTGGAAGTTCTTGTAGTAAAAGAATTTGTTTGGGGTTTTGAGTTTTTTGGGGGGAGGGTTTTTGGTGGTTAAAAAGGTTTTTCATTCCGTTTTTATTGGGTTTATTGTTGTTGTTTTAGCGCTGGGGTACGGGTTTGTTAATTTGAAATCAAACTCGGTTTACTATGCCCAACGCACTCCACATAAGGTCGGGGTGGAGCCGGTTCTTATGGAAGTAACGAGTAATTTAGACTGGATCTACGCCCCAGATATTAAAGGGATAAAGTACGATTACGACGGCTATAGAAATATCTACAATAATAAATATGGAAGGGATGAAGGCGCTAACTTTGCTTATCTCTTTTCGGAAGAGTACTCGTATGATGATGGTAAATTTTTTCTCTATACCTTTGATAACAGATTTAGATTGATAAGTGTTTTCAATAATAAAACTTCGAAGTTTTCTGATGGTTCGGTTGATGTTTCTGCGGTTAAGCGGGATATTTTTCGGGTGGTTCAGCCGGTGATTGATAGGCAGTATGCGCCCTTGTTTAATTTGCAGTGGGTTTATGATTGGGTGAATAAAGACCGCTTTAATTAGCGTCCTCCTCGTGGGTTCTGGAGTGCATGATTAGGCCGGGCGGCTTTTAATCCGCAAAGCCACTGAAGAAAATATCTTTATTTAACATCACTTTAGGCTGTTAGGGGAAGTCTCGACTTCAAAAAGTTCCAGGAGGGCGCGGAAAGTATCTTGCCCGTCTAAGCAGGTATCAAGTAGGAATCCTGGTTGCGATTCGTATTCTTTTAATCCGCGGTAGTAATAGTACTTTTTACGATCTTCAATAATAAAAGGCACTAGATTGTGTTTTAGGCATTCCTTAAAGGCAATCAACCGTCCTACGCGCCCATTTCCATCTTGAAAAGGATGGATTTTTTCAAAACGGTAATGAAACTCAATGATATCCGCTAAGGATGCAGTGTCTTTCTCCAGGTAGGCTGCTATTAACGCTTTCATAGCGGCGGGAACCTCTTTCGGTGCGCTGGTCTTAGTGCCACCCACTACATTTGGACGCTGCTTGTAATCTCCGATTTGAAACCAAGCAAGCTTCTCCGCTTGCGTCCTCATTTTCAACAAATAGTGAAGATGCTTAATAATCTCTTCACTGAGCGTTTGTTCCGCTATCTCGATGCAGTAATCAATAGCGCGAAAATGATTAACGGTTTCAATGATGTCATCAACGGCCAAGTCGTCCTCGGCTCCCAGAGTATTGGTTTCAAAAATCCGTCTGGTCTGCTCTTCGCTGAGGGTACTGCCCTCAATATGGTTAGAGTTATAGGTCATGCGGATTTGCAGCTCATGGTAAAGACCGCCGGGAATCCGGTGCTCCTTTTCTTCTCTAAGCCGTTGGAGGACGGGGTTAGGGGAGACTGCGCGGCACAGATCCGCTTTGTCGCAGGAAAAATAGCCACATAGCTTGTCCATGACCTGATCTGCCAGTTTTTCTCCCTTCGCGATTTTGGCGATAGTGCGCGAGGAGATTTTCAGGATTGAAGTAAGCTCAGATTTCTTCAAGCCCCGCTCTAGTAGTTTCTTATTGAGCCCCTCGTAGTCGTACACGGCAAATACCTCCAAAATCTTTACTTATTACAGCAAGAAAGTAGCAAAAAGTAAAGATTTTAAGGGATTGGGGTAAAGATACGGGTTTGCGTTATGTTCTGGCGGTCAAAAATAATTTTCATGCTAGGGAGTCCAGAAAATCTATTGCCTGATTTGCGTCCTCAAAAACTGCCCCATCTTCTGAATCTTTACCCTCGATAACCCTTTGTGCGTGTGCTAGGGCGCGGGTATTATCCGAGCAAACCGTCAGAAGTGGGGACTTATGTTTTCTCCCCCGGGATTGAGGTAAGGATTGGTGTCTTAACGCGCGTAGTTGTCGGTAATGTGTCAGTAGTATAATGCGTACACCACTAAAAATAGCCCTCCGGAGAAAATGATCCCCGCTAGTGCTGAGAGAAAAAGCAGCCTTGGTTTTGTGCGTCGCAGTGATACCAGCAGGCCAACAACGGGAATAAAACCCGTGATGGCTACGACTGCGAGTATTTCTAAGCTGCGCAGGTCTACGCCTTGCAGCAACGCCACCACTACCGGACCTAAAATCAAACCGAGGGGGAAGCCGGTGGCGATAGAGCGTTGAGTCAGCGTTCCATAATGAGCAAAAAATGCCATTGAACCAACGATTACTCCGCAGCCTAGCCCTAGCAGTGTCCAGACCAGGGCAATCTGTGCAATGTCGCTGCCTGCGGCACTTGGACGCAAGTTATAGGCAGGGATTGCACAGTAATAGATTGCTAACGCAAATAGAATTGAAACGGAAGCTACGCTAGCAGCGATTTTCGAGGATTTAGAGAACCAGCCCACCAGCAGCGCAATCATGACAAACCCTAGCCCGGAACTGGCTAGCTTCGTCATAATCGTGATGAATACTCCCGAAAACGGGAACATATCATTTGCGACTGAACCGAAACCGATTAACACCGCAAGGCTCAGACCAAGGGTTATAGTTGCGCCAACAGCGGGGCGGTTAGACTTTTTGGCTGGAGGGAGAACCCTCTGTGTACTGTCTCTATTCAAAAACTCGGCATCAAAATCACGGGTGTCACGCATTAGCTAACTTTAGCTCATTTTCGGGATTTTTGTTTATTTGTCGGGGCGTACTCGGGAGTGACCGGTCGCGCATTGGGGGCTGGACGACGCGGGGGTTTATTCTTCTGAGTACGAATTAAATAAGGCGAGACGAAGTTACCTTACTAGCGTAAATGATCTTGAGGGACTAGAGGAGAGCCGCGGGTCGCTAACAGTTGGTTTAGACTCAGAAGTAACAGTTTGCGCCTTTGCGACGGTCTGCAATTGGAAGCCCCCAATCAGAGAAATACTAGAGAAACGCTATGACGGAGAATAGTAAAGCTGAAAAGAGCCTCGGGAAAACCAGTTCTCGGACAATGGTTAAGCATGATTCCGGTCAGTTCCTGGTTTTTACCGCTCAGCCCGGCGCGGGCGTTGAAGTGCGCTATGAGGACGGTACTATCTGGTTAACGCAGGCTTTGATGGCTGAGCTGTTTGACGTTGATGTTAGGACAGTCAACGAGCATCTGAAGACCATTTTCTCTTCCGGTGAGTTAAGCCCTGAGGCAACTATCCGGAATTTCCGGATAGTTCGCCAAGAGGGCTCTCGCCAGGTTACTCGTCAAATCCAACACTACAACCTAGACGCGATTATTTCCGTTGGCTACCGCGTCAACTCCATTCGTGCCACCCAGTTCCGCCAGTGGGCAACCGCTGTTCTTCGCGACTTCACTTTGCGTGGCTATATTGGCGGCTTATCCCCAGCACCATGGAAAAATGGGAAGAATTCCTGAACCAAGTACTCACTCTTGATAGTCGTGAACTCTTAGACAACGCCGGGAAAATCTCCAAGAAAATCGCTGACCAGGCAGCCAAAGAAGAACTGGCAAAATATCGAGTAATCCAAGACGCGGAATATCAATCCGATTTCGACAAGTTCGCTGCTAAAGCCTTGGAGGCGGGGGACTATGGTGGCGAAACCAGATGAAATAATCGCCGAACTAAGATATGCGTTCCGCGCAGGTTAGGGCGTGCCGCAGAGTGCGGGGGATTGGTTTATCCGAGCAGGTGCGGTGGGCATAAGAATTCGGGAAACGTCGCCACGTTTTCCGAATTCTTGGGCGGGAGGAAAAATCAAGACCCCGTGCTGAGAAGGTAGCCCAGTGCGACTAGGGGGCGCGGCCGGTAAAAGATACGAGAGGGACACGCTACTAAACATTACTT
>CABQYA010000063.1:0-9052 GCA_902468275.1 uncultured Urmitella sp.
CAGGCTTGTTTTTCAAACAGCCATTTTAGAATGGCGATATGGGCAGGAGTTAGCCCCTTAACCAGGAAACCGTTACGTCCCCCAGTTCCAAATTGTGCTTTTCCGTCAGCACGTAAAAGCATCACCGATCCGTTAATCAACCGCATACCCTAAGCATTTCAAGATTGAAACTGCCAGGCTAGAGCAACTTTAAATCTGTGGATAACTATTACTTAAACTCTATTTACCGGGGCTGTCGGGCGGTAAATCGTTTCCACCCAAACCGTAGTCTCCATTTGATTTACCCCAGTTGTCCTCAACAGAACTTTGCGTATTATCAGTCGGCACGTCCTTAGGAGAAGATCCCATTAACTGGTCCCCCTGCGAGTCCACTTGCGGGGTCAATCCTTGCGCCCAACCCAAAGTACCGGAAAGTAGAGAATCTAAATCCTGATCAACTTGATCTTTTTCTGGTTCTTTGTCGCTTTTATTCACAAAATTTTCCGGGTCAGTCAAATCTTCCAATGTGGGAATCATATCCGGATGAGACCAAAGCTGATCTCGTTCTTTCATTCCCCGCTGGGTGAGTAAAAGCGCCCAAAGATTTGCTGCTTGACGTGAATACTTGGGGCGTAACTCCATCCCTATTAGAGGTTTCAATACGGTTTCGATAGGGGAAGTGGTGGCTCTACGCCGACGCATAAGCTCTCTAAGCTGCATCACATGATCCAGGTTTGGCATACAGGCTCGGGTAGAAACCTCATCCACCCATCCCTCAATCAACGCCAGTAGGGTCTGTAAATCCTCCATAGCTTGACGCTGCCGCTCGGTCTCTTCCGCCGCAAAAATATCGGCGGGCAGGGTAGAACTAAAACCAGCGGGATTAATCCCTCCAATGGGCAAGCCAATAGCGCCTTGGGTATCGCCCAGTTGCTCTTGCAGACGATCTTGTAAATCCCTAACTGACCTATCAATAGCCTCCGGGTCAATCCGTATCTCTTGTGCATACCGGGAAATCAGCTGGGATAGCTTATGACGCAACCAGGGGACAGAATGGAAAAGCCGGGCATGAGCGGCCTCCCTAACCGCAATATACTGTCCAATTTCTTCATCACTAATATCTAAGTCATTTGAAAACTGTTGTATATTAACCGGAACTAGCCCCATAATTCGTTCTTTAGCCAGGGGGATGCCGATATCGGTTGAGCCAAAAGCCTCTTGGGCAATCTGCCCCATAGCTTGACCAATCTGGACAGCAAACAATCCCGCAGCCAAGTTCTTTAGCAATGAATCCGGATCCATTGGACCTAGAATCTGTCCAATCCCCGGGATTGCTGCCGAGGCTTTCATCTCTTCCCGGTCTATTCCTTGCCGGTCAAACTGCTGAGCAATAGCCTCAGTAAAAGCTCGCACCACGTTAGCAATCACCGGTTCACTCAGGCGCTGCCAGGCGGGGAGAGTAGCGTTAATCCATTCCCGAGGTGTCCACGCCACCCGGTCACTGCCGGTGGGAGTCAAAGTAGTAACCGCATCAAGCCACAGGTCGGCAACCGCTAGCTGATTGCGAATCTTTTGCGCCTGGGCGGCACTGGTAGGTGCAGATTGCGGTAGTCGCGAGGAAGCAACCTCGGTAGCAGCTTGCCAATTAACCGCGTCCTCGGAAGGGGTAAAAAACTGTTTTAGCTGACTGGAAAATAGGGAGCCGGAAGCGCCGAAAGGTAGCGGCATTGCGCCCCCACTGAGCTTTTCGGGGTCAAGTCCTTGTGCTTGCAACTGACGGTAGGCGTCCTCGGCTGCTTCTTCCCCCAGCATTTGTTTTAGCACTTTGAACCATTCAGGGCGTTGCTCGTCGCCGTTCTGCTCTTTCAAGTGCGCACCCCCCGTGAAAATAGACTACTGTCTTTAAGAGTAGCGGTATTGAGGGCGCACTACTAGGTAGCTGAGCCGGTTTCGCCTTAGGCGGAGCGCAAAATAGGACTTTATAAAGGAGAACCGATGAAACGGGATCGATCCGCAAAATCTCTCCGCCAAGGACGGATAGGTAAAGCCATGATGGTGCTGTCAGTTATCGGTTTCATGGTGGTAGGTTTTGCGCTCCGCGCTCCTTTTATAATCGAATCTCCCGGTCCGACCTTTAACGTTTTACGTTCCCAATCCAACCATGGGGAGATTATTAAAATTAAAGGGGCAAAAACTTATCCCACTAGCGGTGAGCTGCGGATGGTGACGGTCTCAATGCGGGGAGGACCGGGAACTCATGTCACCTATGCAGAAGTTCTACTTGCCAAACTTAAACCCTCAAGTGCGGTTCTACCTGAATCTGAGGTCTATCCCGAGGGGGTAACCCAAAAAGAGATTGAACAGGTATCCAAAGCGCAGATGGAAGACTCTCAAATGAGTGCGAAAGTCGCAGCCCTGAGCGAACTTGGATATAAAGTGCCAGCAAAATTCCAGGTAACCGGAGTGGCGCAAGACTCTGATTTTGCAGATAAACTCAAAGAAAACGACATTTTAGAAGAAGTTACTTTTAAGGGAAAAACCCAGGTCTTAAGTTTCGCTAACTCTCTTTTTGATGTTTTGGAGGAGGCACCTGCCGATAGCTCCCTAAGCTTTAAGGTGCAGCGCGCGGGCAAGACCCTATCGGTTAGCGGGAAAACTCGTAAACCTGCCGATGGGCGCCGGGGGTCGCAGCTGGGAGTATATCTTGATACTCAAGCAAAGCTACCGATAGATATTCAAATCGCCTTACAGGAAGTGGGAGGACCATCTGCGGGAACCATGTTCGCCCTCGGGATAATCGATTCTCTCACGCCCACATCTTTAACCGGAGGAAAGAATATCGCTGGAACTGGCGCTATTTCCTATGGTGGTGAGGTTTTGGCAATATCTGGGGTTCCCCAAAAAATGGTTGGTGCGAAAAACGATGGCGCTCGCTGGTTCCTGCTGCCTAAAGCAAATTGTTCGGAAGTGAAACCCATTAAGGGAATCCAGGCGGTGCCGGTACAAAATCTGCATCAGGCACGGGAGGTTAGTGAGCAAATCGCGTCCAATAAGGTTAGTAATTTGCCTCGCTGTCCCCAGAAGTAGCTAGCTCACGAAGCTCATCATCACTAACCAACATAGCTTTCAGAACCGCTAAAAGTTCGGGGACAATGCTTTCACCTTGCGCCACCATATCGTCGTTATCTTCGCTGCGTGCCCTAGAAGCGCACCAGGTGTTACCGTCACGGGTAGCGGCGGCTACAATCCGCACGTCTTGACGAGAGGGGTGAGACAGTAAGAACTTTTCCCGCTCCTTCGGGTCTTCAGGCGCTTCGGCATCGGCTTGGGGAGAAACCAAAAAACGTTCCATCGTGACTGCCACTCCCGCCACGTCCTCGCCAAAGACTAGATGCCCTAAAGTTTGCATTAAATCTGCCGAGGGAAGATGGTCTTGTAAAACTGCCGTCAAATGCAGCGGATTCTCCGTCAGTGCACCGCGCAGCTGTTCAGCTTGCTGAGAATTCATCTCTGCTTCTAATTGCGGAAAAATTGACTTGGTGTAAACCAGGGCGAATAGGCTAGGAGGTCTATCCCAACCCAGACGGGCAACATCCTTTTCTAAAGAGGAAACCGCTAAGCGCAAAGATAGCTGCGCAGAAGACAAATTCGGTGAAGTAACCATGAGGTAATGTTGCCATTTTTGAAAGGGCGCGGCTACTCTAGCTAGCCAGCGTGAGTAAAACTCTTAAACATGAAAGAATACGGTAAGGCAGATATTAACTAGAACCCGGAGGGGCTCGTGAGTAACGATTTATTTGGAAATCTTGGTTTTGGCGGCGGGAAAGGCGGGGGTTTCCCTGGTTTTCCCGGCGGATTTGGGTCAGGTCGAGGCGGTGGCAATAGCAAATCTGGCTCTGGGGGCTCTTCAAATAGCAAGGGCGAACCGTTGCCGAAAATAAAGTTTAAAAAACCCGGACCGCTCGCTATCGCTATCGGCGTAATAGTGGCGCTGGTGGGGGTGCTGCTAGTGGCTTCAGCAGTCTGGACCGAGATTCTCTGGTATCGCCAAACCGGGTATTTGCGAGTATTACTGACCCAATGGATAGCGACCGGAGGAATGTTTATAGTTGCGTTCGTCCTCGCCTGGGTGATTTTGGCAGTCAATTTGCGTATTGCCTATCGTAACCGTCCAGAAATGGGAACTGTAGCTTCCTCAATGCGCTCCTACCGTTCAGAGATTACCCGACATAACCGTTTAATCTTCTTCGGTATTCCCGCAGTAATCGCAGCGTTCTTAGCAGTGGGAATGTCTACCAACTGGCGACAGATATTAGTCGCTTTTACCGGAGGATCATTTGGTAAAAAGGATTCCCAATTCGGTTTTGATGTTTCGTTCTTCGTTTTCCGTCTGCCCTTAATCGACCTGATTGTTACTTTCTTATTGACCCTGCTAGGGATATCTTTGGTTGCCTGTTTAATCGCCTACTATCTGCTAGGTTCAATGAGGATTAGCCCTAAAGCCAAAGCCAGTAAACCAGCCCGGATTCATATGGGGATATTACTGGCAATTTCGTCAGTGATGGTGGGGGTAACCTATTTCATTGACCGCTGGACCATGGTTTATGGACAAAACTCGCCGACCGATGGGGCTATGTACACCGATGTACACGCGATTATTCCGGCTCGCACGATTTTGGCGGTTATCGCTTTGATCGTGGCAGCATTGTTTGTGTTCGCCGCGTTCAGAGGGGGATGGTATCTGCCGGCAGCAGGGATTGCAGTGACCGTAGTTTCGGCTTTGGTAATCGGGGTGGGATACCCGTTCATTATCCAGCAGTTCCGGGTACGTCCTAACGAGCGGGAATTAGAGAGTCAATACATAGACCGCAACATTAAAGCCACTTTAGATGCCTTCGGGATGAAAGATTTAGATCTGATTTCCTATGATCAGGTAACTAATGAAACCAGCGCCAATCAGCTGCGTAAGGACGCGGACTCTACCCAGCAGATTCGCCTGCTTGACCCCGAGATTATTTCTCCAGCGGTACGGCAAATGAAGCAGTCTCGTCCTTACTATTCTTTCCCGGATCAATTCGCGGTTGATCGCTACAATTTCCCGGATAAAAATGGAGGAACTGAAAAACGTGATACCGTGATTGCGGTACGTGACATTAACCTGGCAGGTTTAGCCAGTTCCCAACGCAACTGGGTAAATGACCACACGGTTTATACCCATGGTTTCGGGGTAGTTGCCGCCTACGGTAACCAGGTGACCTCTGAGGGACTACCGTCATATTGGGAATCTTCCCTGTCCGATAAAGAATCTGGAGAAATCGGAGACTACGAGAAGCGTATCTACTTCTCTAAGGCGTCTCCGCAATATTCGATTGTGGGCGCACCTAAAGGGGCAGAGCCGAAAGAACTGGACTATCAGGATGCAAAGAACAATAAACAGGTTTACACCACTTTTGATGGGGACGGCGGTCCGAAAGTTGGTAACTTCTTTAATAAAGTGCTCTATGCTCTAAAGTTCCGTTCCACCGATTTGTTCTTCTCTGACCAGATAAACAGTGAATCCCAGATCCTCTATGACCGCGATCCAGCTAAGCGGGTAGCGAAAGTGGCTCCCTATCTCACCTTGGATTCTCGTGCCTATCCCGCAATCGTCAATATGGATGATAAACAGGGCGCTAAGAAACGCTTGGTGTGGATTGTCGATGCCTACACTACGACAGATTCCTATCCGTATTCACAGCACATAAACCTTAACGACGCGACTGCCGATACGGCTACGGCTAAGACCATGCAGTTCGCTACTCAAAATAATGTGAACTACATGCGCAACTCGGTTAAAGCTGTAGTAGATGCCTACGACGGTTCAGTGCAGCTGTACCAGTGGGATAAAGAAGATCCGATTCTGAAAGCCTGGCAGAAAATCTATCCGGGACAGGTAAAACCGCTTTCGGAAATCAGTGGCGATTTAATGAGCCACCTTCGCTACCCGGAAGATTATTTCAAGGTGCAACGCTCCCTACTAGCTAACTACCACGTTACTAATCCTTCAGAGTTTTATACCGGTGGTGACCAGTGGAAACTTTCTGAAGATCCTACGGCTACTTCCCGAGAATTAGCCGGGTCAGGCAAGCTGCAGCCACCCTATTATTTGACGATGAAAATGCCTACCGGTAAGAACACCGATCAGGGGAGCGCCGAGTTCTCCCTGACTTCCGTGTTTATCCCTGGTGGTGAAGGTCGGCGCGCCGCCATGGCTGGCTTCTTGGCTGTCGATTCTGAAACCGGTAATCAGAAAGGTAAAGTACGTGAAGGCTACGGCAAGATGCGACTTTTGTCTTTGCCATCTGACACCACGGTTCCAGGTCCCGGGCAGGTGCAAAATACTTTCAACTCTGACCCCGAGGTAAACCGGGAGCTGAATCTGCAAGACCAGCAAGGCTCTAGGGTTATCCGCGGCAACCTGCTGACTTTGCCAGTAGGTGGCGGTCTGCTTTATGTGCAGCCGGTCTACGTTCAATCCACCGGTACTACCCAGTATCCGCAGCTCAGAAGCGTATTGGTTGGCTTTGGTGATAAGGTCGGATTCGCCCCTACTCTCAAAGATGCTCTAGATCAGGTGTTTGGCGGAAACTCTGGGGCGGTTACTGCCTCCAATGATGGTAACAAGAACGCCCCGGCAGTTAAAGGAAAGGAAGCGCCGGCGGCTACCAAGGCGCCCAGTGCTCAAGAAAAGCTTAATACCGCTTTGCAAGATGCCAAGAAAGCGATGGCGGAAGCTAATACTGCTATGAAAGCTGGAGATTGGGCAAAATATGGTCAAGCACAAAAATCTCTTGACGAAGCTATTTCTCGGGCAGTGGCGGCTCAAGAAGAGGGTGCAAAAACCACAAAATAGTTGAATAGTTAAGGGCAAAGTTTTGGGGCTGCGCTAAAATCGCTTAGCGCAGCCCCAAAACTTATAGGTAATGGCGCAATAGTATTGGAGTAGTACCCAAATAATCAGCCCAAAGATTTAGCTAAATCCCAAAACCAGGGCAGAAATGGGCTAATAGAGTAGAGGAGTTAGCCCCAAGAAATCTAGACCAAAATCTTAAAGATTTGCGAAGACGGATCGATTTCTTGTACTTGCAGGGGAGAGGCCGCCATGCGCCGGCGCAGTCCTTTAATATCTGTTGAATCCGGTAGCTCAATGCCCACCAGCGCCGGACCGGTATCCCGATTATTCTTCTTGGTGTACTGGAAATAAATAATATCCTCACCCTCACTGAGTACATCATTTAGGAATGAGCGCAACGCCCCCGGCTCCTGATTAAAAGTAACCAGGAAATAGTGGCGTAAACCTTCATAACGTCCAGAACGCTCGGTTACCTCCGCGTATCGAGACAGGTCATTATTACCGCCAGAAACCAGACAAATGACCGAACCATTAGGGATCTGGGGTAAAAAGTTGCGTGCCGCTGCCGACGCGAGCGCCCCGGCAGGTTCGGCAATAACGCCCTCGGAATGGTAGAGGTCGAGCATCTCGGTACAAACCGCGCCCTCGGGAACCACCACAATATCATCCACCAGTTCCCGCACAATCTGATAGGTCAAATCCCCAGCTCTGCCCACGGCGGTGCCATCAACAAAAGAATCAACCCGCTCTAGGGAAACCGGATTCCCTGCCTGCAGGGCTGCTTTCATCGAGGCCGCGCCGGCAGATTCCACCCCCACAATCCGGATACCAGGGCGGTGGGCTTTGAGCCAAGTAGCCATTCCGGCGATTAAACCGCCACCTCCCACCGGAATTAGAACCATATCGGTATCAGCTGGCAGCTGGGAGTCTAAATCCACTGCAATGCTGCCTTGACCGGCTATAGTGTAGGGGTCGTCATATGGGTGTACATATACTTTGCCCCCCTCTTTAGCCGCCTTAGCTGCCACCCGGTTAGCTTCATCAAAATCGCCGGCAACAATCACCGGCTCTACCCATTTACCTCCGATAGTGGCGATTCGTTTACGTTTTTGCCTAGGGGTGGAAGCCGGTAAGAAAATAGTTCCCTTAATCCCTAACTTAGAACACGCATAGGCAACCCCCTGGGCATGGTTGCCCGCCGAAGCGCACACCACTCCGGCTTTACGTTCGTCCTCGTCCATAGCGGCCATCCGCACATAGGCGCCGCGCACCTTGAAAGAACGACAAATCTGCAAATCTTCGCGCTTAAGATAAACCGGTCTGCCCACTTCGGAGCTTAGACGCTCACTTTTTTGCAGTGGAGTTTTCGTAGCTACCTTGGCTAATACCCCGGCAGCTACCTCGATATCTTTAGCGCTAACAGTATTCATCATTCCTCCTATAATTGATATTTCATAACCTATCGGGATTATGAACCAAGCTGCGCAGGCTTTCGCTATCTGGCACTGAGTCAAGTTTGGATTAGGGTAAAGGTATGAGTAATAACTTGAAAGAACCGCTAGTGTGGATTGACTGCGAAATGACCGGTCTGGATTTAGATAAAGATTGCCTGGTAGAAGTGGCAGTGATTATCACCGATGGACAGACCAATATAGTCGATGAGGGAATCGACCTGCTGATTAAGCCGAGGGAGGGCGCCTTAGACAATATGGGGGATTTTGTGCGCGAGATGCACACCAAATCCGGTTTGTTAGCGGAATTGGAAACTGCGACGGCGCTCGATTTGGCCGAGGCCGAAAAACAGGTTTTGGACTATATTAAGCGTTTCGTGCCCGGAAAAGGACAGGCATTGTTGGCAGGAAATTCCGTAGGTACTGATAAACAGTTCCTGGAAAAGGAAATGCCGCAGGTAATCTCGCATTTGCATTACCGTTTAGTGGATGTTTCTTCGGTTAAAGAACTGGCGAAACGTTGGTATCCGCGCGCCTTTTATAACGCACCGGAAAAGCATGGGGGACACCGCGCCCTCGCCGACATTCGTGAATCTATCCAGGAGCTGCGTTACTACCGCAAAGCGCTTTGGCCGACCGGAGAAGGCCCGTCCAGCGAAGAATGTCAAGAGGTCGCAAAAGAGGTTTTGGCGCAAGGCTTGGGGGCTTAGGGGATTTAGGGGTAACAATC
>CABQYA010000064.1:0-8876 GCA_902468275.1 uncultured Urmitella sp.
AAAGGACAAGACGCGGTCACCCGTGAATATCTCGTGTTGGAGTATGCCCCTTCGCGGCGCGGACAAGCCGGTGACCGGCTCTATGTCCCCACTGACTCTTTGGATTTGGTTTCCCGCTATGCCGGCTCTGATACCCCGCAGCTTAACAAAATGGGGGGTGCGGATTGGGCGAAAACCAAGAATCGCGCCCGTAAAGCCACCCGGGAAATCGCGGCGGAACTTGTCCGGCTTTACGCTGCTCGCCAAGCCACCAAAGGACACGCTTTCGGACCCGATACTCCCTGGCAAAAGGAACTCGAGGACGCATTTGAATATAACGAAACTCCTGATCAGCTGGCCACCATTGATGAAGTTAAAGCAGATATGGAAAAACCTATTCCCATGGATAGGCTGCTCAGCGGGGATGTCGGATTCGGGAAAACTGAGGTGGCGGTGCGCGCTGCCTTCAAAGCTATCCAAGAGGGATTTCAGGTTGCGCTGCTAGTGCCGACCACGCTGCTGGTAAAACAACATTTTGAGACCTTTAGTGACCGTTTTGCCCCCTTTCCTATCCGACTGGGGCAGCTGTCGCGATTTTCTACCCCCAAAGAATCCCGGGAAGTTAAAACCGCGCTGCGCAATGGCGAAATTGAGATGGTGATTGGCACACATTCCCTGATAACTGGGGAAGTGGCGTTCAAAAACCTGGGACTGGTGATTATTGACGAAGAGCAGCGTTTCGGGGTGGAACATAAAGAAACCTTGAAGGCTCTGCGCACCAATGTGGACGTGCTCTCGATGTCGGCCACCCCGATTCCGCGCACCCTAGAAATGGCGGTGACTGGGATTCGGGAACTATCGACCCTTTCAACCCCGCCTGAAGAACGCCACCCGGTATTAACTTTCGTTGGTATCCACCATGATAAACAGGTGAAAGCAGCGATTCGGCGGGAACTTTTGCGAGATGGGCAAGTGTTTTATGTCCACAATCGAGTCGAGTCCATCGACCGGGTAGCTGCCCACATCAGTGAGCTTGTCCCGGAGGCACGAGTGGTGGTGGCACACGGCAAAATGCATGAAAAGCAACTGGAACAAGTAATGGTCGATTTCTGGAACCACCAGGCTGATGTGCTAGTTTGCACCACGATTGTAGAAACTGGGCTAGATATTTCCAACGCTAATACCTTGATTGTTTCTAACGCACATCGGATGGGTCTTTCCCAGCTGCACCAGTTACGAGGACGAGTAGGGCGCGGGCGGGAACGCGCTTACGCCTATTTCTTCTACCCGGGCGATAAACCGCTAACTGAAACCGCGCAAGAACGTCTGCAAACCATTGCCGCTAATACTGATTTAGGGGCAGGAACAGCGGTTGCGCAAAAAGATTTGGAGATTCGCGGCGCTGGAAACCTGCTGGGTGGACAACAGTCCGGACATATCGCCGGGGTTGGTTTTGACCTGTATATCCGGATGGTCTCCGAGGCGGTGCAAGGGTTTAAGGATGAACCTAACGATAACGAGGACGAATCTGAGGTACGGATTGAACTGCCAATCGATGCCCATATTCCCCCCGAATATATGGAGTCTGAACGTCTGCGCCTAGAGATGTATCAAAAACTCTCTAATGTGCGCCAGCCAAGTGAACTAAAGGCGGTTAAAGAAGAAATGACTGACCGCTACGGAGTACCGCCCGCAAATGTTCAGCTACTGTTTACGGTGGCTAGGTTGCGGATGGCTGCGCGCGCCCTAGGGATTAGAGAGATTGTGGCACAGGGACGCTTTGTGCGTTTGTCTCCTGTGCAGCTGGCAGATTCACAAATACTGCGGATAAAGCGGCTACATCCGGGAACAGTGATTAAACCGGCAGTTAGACAGATTTTGGTGCCCGCTCCTAAAGGAGAAAAATTGGGGCAGGGGGCGCTGCATGATGAACCTTTAGCGCAGTGGGTAGAGAAACTATTAGCCAATGTGATTACTCCTTTTGGGAAAGCTTCAGGTAACAGTGCTGAAATTGGGTAAAGCTTTTGGGATAGGCGCAGGGACACCGAAAATGCCGGTACGTCCTCGCTATTGGTAAGCTAAAAGTAGGAATCTGCTGAAGAAGGATAGTTTTATGTACAACAAGTTGATTCGAGCTGTAGGCATCGGTGCTGGCGTTGCTTTACTGGGAATGGGGCTTAGTGCTTGCGGAGCAAGCTCTGGGAAAGCTGGTGATGATTTTTCGGCAGATAAGGTCGCTGCGGAGCTGAACGCGGCGCGCCCGACAGCTGCGCAACAATCTGGGCAGGTCAGCAAGGTGAGTCAGCTACGTTCACAGATTAATAATGCCCTCGGTACTGACGTTTATCCGCAAGCTGTTTGGGCTGCTTTAGAGGGCGGAAAACTATTACCGGTTAATCTTGCTTCCTCGGCGCAGGCAGTTAAAGTTGCCAAGCAGGAACTTAGCAACCAGGCAGGTTATACCGAGAGCGATATTCGCAAATGGGTAGAGGGACAGGTAAAACAAGGCGCTTTATTAGATGGGAATTTTTCTGTCTCTACGATTGATTTTTTGCGCTTGCAAAAGTTTTCGGTTGATGCCCAGCAGGGAGCCGTTTCTCCCGAACTGCTTAAGCGATTGGAATCCAAGTTCTCGGCTGCCTACGAACAAGCTGGCAAACAGGTACAGGGCATGAAAACCAGCAAAGTGCTAACCCAGGTTTTAGCGGGGCAAACCGGGATACCGGTGGTAGAGCCAGATGTCACAGCGGGAGTTAATCTGCAAGGAATAGCTAACGCCGAACAGACTTTGCGTAACCAGGTTCCTCAGGCTAATCAAGGTGGAAACTAAGTTTCCTGTCAGCACCTAAAAAAGGGACTTTTGCAACCTGCTGACGTCCTTTACTTCCAGTAGACTGTAGTTAAGTGATCAACAAAATCTATAAGGAGCGTGACCGTGTCACTAATCGTTGCTATTAATGCCCGTGAAATTCTTGATTCTCGTGGAAATCCCACCGTTGAGGTGGAAGTACTGTTGGATTCGGGGGCTTCTGCCCGCGCTTCCGTTCCTTCCGGGGCTTCTACCGGCGCTTTTGAAGCCGTAGAACGTCGGGATGGCGATAAAGGTCGTTACCTGGGTAAAGGTGTCCAGGATGCAGTTAATGCGGTAATGGATGATATTGCCCCAGAGCTAATCGGTGAAGATGCTTTTGATCAGCGCGCTATCGACCAGATGATGATGGATCTGGATGGCACTGCTAACAAAGGCAAATTGGGCGCTAATGCTATTTTGGGTGTTTCTTTGGCTGTTGCCCATGCCGCAGCGGAGGAAGCAGGGGTATCCCTCTTCAAGTACCTGGGAGGCCCTAACGCCCACGTGCTGCCGGTTCCGATGATGAACATTTTGAACGGTGGTTCTCACGCTGATTCCAATGTGGATATCCAAGAGTTCATGATTGCCCCTATTGGTGCTGCTTCTTTCGCGGAAGCTCTCCGTATGGGCGCCGAGGTTTACCACACTTTGAAGGGCGTTATTAAAGATCGCGGTCTATCGACCGGCCTGGGTGACGAGGGCGGTTTCGCCCCCAACCTGGACTCCAATGCGGAAGCTCTCGACCTGATTTGTGAAGCGATCAAGAAAGCTGGATACGAGCCGGGTAAAGATGTGGCTTTGGCTCTGGATGTGGCTTCTTCCGAGTTCTTCAAAGATGGCAAGTACCTGTTCGAGGGCGAGCCTCGCGACACTGATTACATGGTGAAGTACTACGACGAACTAGTCGCCAAGTACCCGATTGTTTCTATCGAGGATCCGCTATCAGAGGACGAATGGGATGCTTGGAAAGCTTTGACCGAGCATATCGGTGACAAGGTTCAGCTCGTTGGCGATGACCTGTTCGTAACCAACCCGGAGCGTCTGGCTCGCGGCATTAAAGAGGGCGTAGCTAACGCTCTGCTGGTTAAGGTTAATCAGATCGGCAGCCTGACTGAAACCCTACAGGCGGTTGAGGATGCTCACCGCGCCGGTTACAAGTCCATGACTTCTCACCGCAGTGGCGAGACCGAAGATGTAACTATCGCTGACCTGGCGGTAGCCACTAACTCCGGTCAGATTAAGACCGGTGCTCCGGCACGTAGCGAGCGGGTAGCGAAGTACAATCAGCTGCTCCGTATCGAGGACGAGCTGGGCGAGGCCGCTGTGTATGCTGGACGGAACGCATTCCCGCGTTTTAAAGCCTAGTTTGCAATGGCTATGCAGCCGATAGGCGATTAGCTTAAAACATCCGGGGTGGGGCGAAAGATATTTCTTTCGCCCCACCCCTTCTTTTTGATGTTTTGGTTAGCCCAGATTTACATCAGTATCTTCGTAGTCGGGAAAGTCCTCGTGGAAGCGGTGAAACAAATCCATACGAGAAGCTGCGGCACGTCCTTGGGCGGCGTAGGCGCGGCGAATCCGTTGGACGTAAGTATTTACGGTATTCCTGGTTAGACCCAGTTGGCGGGCAACTATTTTAGCGGGGAGTCCCTTGGCTCCATATAGTTCTAAAACTCGTCGCTCATTGGGGCTGAGGATTAGGTGGTTAGAGTGCGGGTGCCGAGCAGAATCGGAAAACCGCTTTTCCGAGGAGTGAAGGTGGGTCTGCTTATCATGGGGTAAAACGCTAACTAAACTGGTTAGGGGCTCAGTTTTATATATTGCTTGGTTGCAGCACTGGCGCTTCCCAATCTGAGAGGCTAAAGAGCTCTCTGCGGGTTGTAGATAAGATATAACCCGGAATCCCAGGGTACAAAGGCTATCTAGATTATCTAGGGGATTAGAGCTATCCGCTAAGTGAGTAGCTAAAACTACCGTGATTTGCTGATTCTCTTTATTAGTAGGCTCGGGATGCTTATGTAAAAAGTCGCTTACGGTGCTAAAACCTCCCAGAAAGTGCAGGTCGTTTTGGGAAGAAACTACCTCACTTATCCCCAAGGTAATCGCGGGTTGTTCATCCAATACCGCTATGTCGAAAACCATTTTCCTCTCCAGTCTTAGAAATTAGACACCCCCTGTCGGGGGGGGGGGATATTCGCTAGAATAAATAACTTTTTGCGCTTAGTGTCCTGTGGTTCAGACTGATAAGTGAGATGATGTACGGGCAGGTAGAAGCGTTATGTGCCCTATTTTTATCTCCAAGTTCGTACATGACCGAACCTGATTGAACTTTCCGCTCCTTAAAAATATCTAGGACTAAAACCCTAGAGAAATACGACTGTTTATTAATCTGAATCAACTAGAATCAATAAACGCCGTAGGAAACTAGTAACAAGTGTAGTGATGCTCGAAATATATTCTTCCCAGGAATTAGCAACCATTTTAAATCAAGCCCGTCAGTCGAAGTCGGCAGCGGGTGAAAAAGGATATTCCATTCGCGACCTTGCGAAACGACTAGACCTAGCACCCAGCACTTTGCAAGGCTGGCTCCAAGGAGCGCATCTTCCCACTCCCGCTTTGCGTAGCAGCTTCATGCGACTGGTACAAGACCTTGATTTGCTAACCCCGAGTGAAGACCCCGAGTTTTGGCAGCGCACCCTAGAGACCCTCTCCCACTCGAAACAGGGATGGATTGGCTGCCCCTACCAGGGATTATCACCTTACAACTCCCTTACCGAAAGCGTGTTTTATGGTCGCGATAAACTTCTGACAGATTTAGAAAATGCGATTATTACGGTACAAAGCAAGCGAAATAAACTGGTGGTGGTATTAGGAGCCTCTGGGTCTGGGAAAACCTCGCTCCTCTCAGCTGGTCTAGTAGGTAAATCGTGCGAATCCTCTGGGCGCTTAGCAAAATATCACCCCTGTCTACTGTCAATGGGGGAAGTTATTGAAAAGCAACAGACCCTGTTAGATTCCAAAGCCTCCAAACTACCTGCAAATTCGTTATTAATAGTAGACCAACTAGAGGACTTCACTAACGCTCACCCCAATCAAGTCAAAGTCGGATTAGACATCCTGAACGAAGTGGCAAAAACCCAAATTCTGGTACTGGGAGTGCGTTCAGATGCCCTAGAAGTACTTTTACAAGATGCCCGCTTTGCCCCCGCCCTCTCCAATCCGTTGATAGTTACCCCACCCAGCGTCCTCGAATACGGAGAAATCATCTCTAGACCCGCCCTCGATGCCGGTCGAAAAATTGCCCCCGAGCTAAAAGAGCTGTTACTGCGGCAAATTCAAGAATCTACCTCCGAGGAAGCAAGCGTGCTTCCCCAGCTATCAAACCTGCTACTAATGATTTGGAAATCGACTAACAACTCGGTGCTAACCGTTAGTGATTACCTATCAGTAGGAGGATTAGCAGGGAGTTTAGAAAAACTCGCGGATGAGTTTTACGAAAAACTATCTACCCAGGAACGCCGACAGCTGCGTTCCCTGCTGCTATCAATGGTCGCTGTGGGGCAGCGACAGGTTACCCGGCGGGTAATCCCGCTCAAAGATATCCCGCCAGACTATCTTGACCTTCTGGAACGTTTGAGTCGTGAACGTTTAGTAGTAATTGATGCTGCCACCACCCAAATCAGCCACGACACCCTATTGTCGAACTGGGGAAAACTAAAAGGGTGGATTGAAGAGTCACGGATTAATCTAGGTTTAGTTCGCCAAATTCAGATTGCCTCCCAGCTGTGGGCAGAATCCGACAACTCGCCCGAAGCGTTACGCCCCTCCCTATATTACGCTTGGGAAAACCGAGAAGTCCCTGATGAGGTCGCGTTCACCAATCAGGAAGAACAATTCCTTGCCGCCTGCAGCCATGAAGCCAACCGTCAAAAAGAAGAACAGAAAAAACGAATCAAAACCCTGCGACACCGCAATCAAGTGGTTACCGTTATTGCCGCAGTTGCCGGGGTGCTATTAGTAGCCACCATAGCTGGATTTTTCCAAGCATCCCACTATCAAAAACAAGCAATCGCCTCTAAAAAAGACGCAGAATCTCGGCAAATGGCGCTAATTTCGCGGGAGCTAGGAGCCTCCGATACCAATCTAGCGGCTCAATTCGCCCTCTCAGGTCTAAATATCGCCAACACTAGAGAAGCTAGATCCGCCCTCATAGAAACCACCGCCGTCCCCATCCCCGAACGTATCTTCGGCGAGGGCGGGACAGTGCGAGTTGCCGGTAGCGCGGACGGAAAACTAATCGCGCGTGCCGATTCTAAAGGGATAGTTAGCCTCTGGCGCGGCGGAGACATAAAAACAAAACCCGAAACTTTCTCGGCAAGTACCGGACAGCTTTTTACCCTAGCGCTAAAAGAAATAGCAGGTAGAAACCTACTGGCAGTCGGGGGGCAAAAAACCGCCTCCCTATGGGATATAACTGCCAAGCCCCGCCGAATCGCCGAATTTGGGGCAGAGGACGTAGCCTACTCGGTCGCTATAACCAATCGGTATTTAGGGTTTGGTTTTTTAAATGGAAAAGTAAATTTGTGGGAACTAGACCAAATTGATAAACCCAAACCTGCGTCCTCATTCCAATTAGATACCCCAACCTCCGTGACCGCCCTGGCTATTTCACCGGATCAGCAGCAAATCGCTTACGGCGGTCAAGCCGGGAAAATCTATCTGCGTGACCTGAATGGTCAAAACAGCAAAGAGCTGGCTGTTGGCGAAGGATCCGCCCTAGATATAAAGTTCTCTCCGGACGGAGAAGAACTCGGGGTGGCGCTCACCAGCCGTCAAGTTCGCCGTTGGCAAGCCAAAGGAAACAACGACAGCCTGGCCAGCCTGGACGGATTCTATTCTTTTGTGAACACCCTGGAGTATGACGAAGATAAGATAATCGTCGGCTGCTCGGATACTACCACCACCATTTGGAATCGTTCCGGGCGTAAACTCACCTCCCTGCCAGGACGAGAAATAGTCACTGCTGCTACCAAAGTTGGAGGACGCATTATTACTGGCAGCGTAGACGGTCAGCTACGGCATTGGCCTGAATCAGTTCTGCCGCTTATTAATGAAGGCGGATATCTAATTGATTCTCACACTGACCGAAAAAACTGGGTATTTGTTTCCCGGCGTTTAAAAACTCCCGCCCTTTTCAAAACCGAAAAAGATGGGTTACGACGCATGAAAGATCCGGTTATGCCCTCCGGATTAAAATCGGCTACTCGCACCGAGATAGCCGAGGACGGTCAATTTCTAGTTACCGGTACCCAATCTGGGGAACTATTAACTTGGCCATTAGGTAAAGACGGTGCTGGAAGCCCTATTGTTTCCAAAATTGGTGATGAATTCCTTGGGGAAATCCGCCTGTCTAGCGACCATAAAACCGCAGCGGTCGCCAAAGCAGATGAGCTGGGTGTTTACCTGCTTAACTGGGAGGGTGCCGGCTGGAAACAGTACGGAGAACTGCCAGGTCAGCATTATTTAATGCGGATTTTAGGTAATACGGGACTGCTGGCTACCGCTGCCGAGGACGCTTCCGTAGCGATATTTACTATGGATGCCACCCCTAAAAGGGTAGGTACTATCAAGACCGAATCCTTGGCTTCTGCCTTCTATTACGACGCTAAACGTCAGTATTTATATGTGGGTGAATCCGGAGGACGAATTACGATTAATGATGTAAAAGATCCGGGGAAACCGCGGCTGGTAGCGCAGATACGAGGTTTGCAGGCTTCCGTCAATGAACTGGATATTACCCTGGACGAAAAATATCTATTTGGTATTTCCTCGGATAAAAAGCTTTGGGTTTGGAGTATTGATTCTCCTGAAAAGAATCTTTATCTTTCAGTCCAGATAAACCAGATTCCCTACGCTATCGCGGATACCCCCGCTGGTTACCTGATTGGTGGGGATAAAGGGATGGCTAATTTGTACCCTCATTCCATTTCGGAGGCACGCAAACAGGTTTGCAAGACGGTGGGTAAGGAAATTACCAAGCAGGAAT
>CABQYA010000065.1:0-8868 GCA_902468275.1 uncultured Urmitella sp.
GTCGAAAATGCGCTGGCTGACAAGTTGTGTGCACTCTTGGAAAATCATGAGGGCAGACCTTCTTCACGCGTCAAGGATTTGGTTGATATCGCGGTATATGCGAGGACGTGCGTAATTGACGGAAGCAAACTTCAAGCGGTTATTAAGCGAGAAGCATCTGTACGTCATATCGCCTTGCCTGAAAGTTTCCAGATTCCAGAAGAGTGGGGACAGCCACAAGAAAAGCAGTACGAAAAAATGTGGTTACAAACTGGTCTACCCGAGTCTCTGAAAACGGTTAGGGGAGCAGTAAAGCTCGCTGAAGCTTTGCTTAGTCCAGCAGTTAAGATGCGATTAGGGGAAATGGTCTGGAAGGCCGCGCTACTTCGGTGGGAGAAGGGTGTTAGTTAGCCCTGCCTTCGGGCTGAGGGGGAGTGAAACGGTACTTGCCTTTTCCTTTGCCTTTAACTTTGCTGATTAGGGAGGCAGCCAGGAGTTTTCGCAAAAGTTCAGAGGCAGGGGAGGGAGTTATCCCCAATATCTCCGTTACCTGCGAACGCGAGAAAACGCCCTCGTTCCCGAAGAAATCGTAGAGTTTTTGGGCGTGCCGAGCCGAGATCGGGCTCAATCTTGCCCATTCAATGTCCTGGTTTTTAGCCCCAATGTCCTGTTTCTTGGATAAAGTCCCATTGCCAGCGGACGTAATGTCCTGAGTTTCCGGGGAAACTTCCTGCCTGTCAGACTCAAAAGCCTGATTATCTGCGGTACTAACTAAACCGCTGATATGCAGGTACCGATTCTTTAACTGATTTTCTTCTCCCAGCAGCAAGTTCCGTAAGAACTTAACCAGGTATTCTTTAGTTTCGTGAATCCCGGCAGTCAGGTTTTCGTAGTTGGCGCGCACCATCGCGTTTCGGAAATACCAGGAGTGCTTAGAAAAAGGGGTGTTATCGACAGTGAAACCCAAGGTGTGGAGATACTTGATGAAAAATACGGCAGTCGTGCGGGTGTTTCCCTCATCGAAGACGTGAATCTGCCACAACCTAGCCACAAAGGAAGCTAGGTGTTCAATAATTTTGGTGGTACTCAGCCCCCGGTAACTAAAAGCGCGCTCTAAAGTTAAATCGTATTCCAGGGTAACCATTAAATCGGCAGCATTCCCATAGGTGACAGTATCTGCGTCCAGCACCCATTCTTGCTTGGAGATATTGTAGGTGCGAATTTTCCCGGCCTGGGGATAGATTCCTGCAAAAAGTCGGCGGTGTATCGCCAGATACTGCGCAGCCGAGAAGACGAATCCGTCCTCAGATAATACTTGCGCAACCCGGGTAGCTACCTTATCGGCCTCCTCTACTCGGTTTACGCCTCGCTGAGGGTTTTGCTGATAGTAGGAATTAACCAGGCAATGAGCTTCATCTAAAGTGATTTCGCCTTCGATGGAGCTCCTAGCGGTAGTTATTAGATATGGTGAGGGCGCTAAACCATCGACAGCTTGTAAACCAATTCCGGCCTGCCAAGCAGCAGTCAGAGCGCGTTGAGACGGGGATCCCTGGCGTACATACTGGGCAAATGGATCCTCTTTGGGTTCCCCAATCCCGCCTCTATCTGTCATCACACCTCCTGCTGCTAGTGCCATTTTAACTGAGACGGGCTCCGTCTTACCCATTCAATGTCCTGATTTTCTGGTCTAATATCCTGTTTTTTGACCCCAATGTCCTGTTTTTAGGTAAAGTCACGTTGCCAGTGGAAGTAATGCCCGGATGCTATTCGACCAGAGTTATTACAGCTAGACGCGATATCGTTAGGTCGCAAATCCAGGGTGTGGGTAAAATGGGGATTATGAGTGAGCCGTTAATCTTGGGAATCGAGTCTACCTGCGACGAGACTGGCGTGGCGCTGGTGCGCGGGGGAAAACTGCTGGCAGATTGTACTGCCACCTCGATGGATGAACATGCTCGTTACGGCGGAATTATCCCCGAAATTGCGTCCCGTGCGCACCTGGAATCCTTCCTGCCCACCTTACAGGCTGCCTGTGAACAAGCCGGGATAGCGTTAAGTGAGGTAGACGCGATTGCTTGCGCGGCAGGTCCCGGATTAGTGGGCTCGCTGACCGTAGGTATTTCGGCGGCGAAAGCCTTGGCGCTCGCCTTAGATAAACCGCTGTACGGCGTAAACCACGTAATCGGACACCTGGCGGTAGACGTCCTGGTAGAGGGGGAGTTCCATCCACCCTTTATCGGGCTAATCTGCTCGGGGGGACACTCGAACCTGGTGCTGGTACGCGACCTCGCCACCGATATTACCGAACTGGGCGGTACCTTGGATGATGCTGCCGGGGAAGCTTTCGATAAAGTAGGACGACTGCTGAATACGCCCTATCCAGGAGGTCCGCACGTAGACCGCTTGGCGCAGGCGGGGGACAAGAAAGCTATCCGTTTCCCGCGGGGATTAGCAGCCGGTAAAGACAAAGAGCGTCACCGCTATGACTTCTCTTTCTCGGGTCTAAAAACCGCGGTTGCCCGCTATATCGAGGGGCTAGAGGCTGCGGGGGAAACTATCAACCGGGAAAACATTTGCGCCGGATTCTCCGAGGCGGTAAATGATTCCCTGACCAAGAAAGCAGTCCAGGCGGCTCAGGATTTTGATTGCCGGGAGATTGTGGTAGGTGGCGGTTTTTCCGCTAACTCGCGTCTGCGTGAGCTGCTAGCCCAGCGCGCCGAAGCTGCTGGGATTACCGTGCGGATTCCTCCGATTCGCTTCTGTACCGACAATGGTGCTCAGATCGCTGCCCTAGGTGAGGCGCTGGTGAAAGCGGGAATGCCGCCCTCGCCGACAGATTTCGGCCCGGACTCTCAGATGGCGCTCACCCAGATTTATATGGCTCCTATCTCGGAAGATACCGAAAAATCCCAGACCGCAAGTAATAATACCCAAGGAAAAAGGGTAGAAACGGAAAGCATCTATCGAAAGGTGAAAGAAAACATGGCAAAATCATTTGACCAGATGCGCCCGGAATTTGAAAAGGCTGCTGAAAAAGCCGCCGACCGGATTAAACCCTTAGTAGAACAGGGACGTGAATACGCGGAAGAAACCCTAGAGAAAGCGCGTCCCTATATGGATCAGGCCGCTGAAAAAAGCAAAGAATATGTGGAACAGGTGGCAGAAAAGGCACGCCCCTATGTTCTGAAGGCGCGTCCCTATATGGAACAGGCGGCAGAAAAGGGCAAAGAGTACGCGGAAGAAACCATGGAAAAGGCGCGTCCCTATATGGAGCAAGCCGCAGAAAAAGGCAAAGAATATGCCGAACAGGCGGTTGAGAAAGGGCGTGAATACGCTAAACAGGCTCAGCAGCGTTTGCAGGAACGTTCACAAGCGCGGAAAACCGATTTCAATGAGCCATCGGTAACGGTAGAACCGCCTGACGATGTGGAGCCTAAATCCTAGCCTTGCGCTAACCGGGGGATTATATCCTTATCACCGGTCGTCCCGGGTGATATGGAAAACAAGCAAGGATAATTTGCTATTTACAAGGCTCCAGCACTAAGCAACGATGCCCTGCGCCCACCCGGGTGAGTGCTACGGTCACGGTTCGCGGCGAGAATCCTCGGGTTTTCTTGGGCATTACTTTTTTGCGCCAGCTCGCAATATCGAGGACGACCCCGCGTTTGAGCACGTCCAAGCGGGTTGCCTGGATGGTGCGTAGATAGGAACTGACGGTTTTTGTCTTCAGCGGTAAATCCTCAACTATCCGGTAACAAGTTATGGCTAACGAATCCTCGGGAAGGGGCATACTGTTCCCGCTCAGGTAGGCAATCCCGTTAGATATAGGCGCAGCCGGTATTTTTTCGCAAAGGTCGGGAATAATCCCGGCGCGAATAATCGCGGGATTAGGGTCGAACAGGTAATCTCCTAAGCTGGATGCGGGCGGAACTTGCATATGGTTTTCTCCCGGGCGGGAAGCGCTAGCACATAAATACTCTTTTACCTGATTTCCCTGAATAATCAGCGCCGAGCGTCCCGCGCCCTCGGGGGCTAAATTCAGGGAATAGAGGGCGCATTCAACCAAGTCCCCATCTACGCTAACCCATTGCGCATGGTAATTATCTGGTAAATAGCTAAGGTTGATTCCAGGCGCCATTTTTACCGCTAAATGCGATGCGCGTCCTCCCCAGGCAAGAACTTTTGAAAGTGGCGGTGACCAGGAATCAGGGGAGAGGGCGCGTCCGGTTGTGAGGCGGCGGGCAGGATCAAAAAATAGGGCGGGCAGGGGGTTTTGGGTGGTTACTTGCTGTGCACTTTCACAATAGACCCGCGCGGAAGGTATCTCAGAAAGGTTAATTGCTGCGCAGGTGGCGGCAGTGGGGCTAATATCTATTGCCTGCAATTGTTGGCAGCTAGCTGCTAGCTGCATCGAGTCCGCGCCGATTCCACATCCGACATCGATTAGGGTGTCGATACCGGCGTTAGTAAGGCGTTTTGCCCGCTGTATAGACACTATTTGTCTGCTAGCTTGTTCTAGACCTTCGCGGGTAAATAGTTTATTTTTGGCTTCGTCACCGAGCTTTATTTGGGCTTTTTCTCGCAATACCCATTGGGTTTGTAAAGAGGCAACCAGGGCGGCGGGGTAGCGTTTACGTAGCTGTTTCGCAATGATTGGGGCTTCTAGTTGGCAAGGGTGAGGGTACTTTTGGAGTAACTCCCATCCGTCCTGGGTGGTTAGCGCGGAAATCATCGAATCTTCGCAAGGTGGCAAGTGGGAGGTTAGCTGCTTCATTTCGCGAAAGCTAAGTGGCGTTTTGGCTGGTAACATCTTTTCTCCCTCTATTGTTTTTAGTTTAACTGAGGATTTAGGAACTTAGATATTGGCAAAGCTTCCTCGGCAGGTACATATTCGCGCAGGGCGTAAGCATAAACTGGCACTCAGCTTGATTGAGTGCCAGAATGCACTTAAGCTAAATAGTGCATTTGGAGTTGCGAGACTCTGAAACAGTATCGGAAAGATGGCACCCGCGACGCCAACGCTCCGATACAACCACCGAAAGTTTTTTGGATAAAGAAAGGGAGGTCTGCAGTGTCAGTCTCCATTAAGCCATTAGAAGATCGCGTCGTGATTCAGCAGGCAGAGGCGGAACAAAAGACCGCTTCCGGTCTGGTTCTTCCCGATGCTGCCAAAGAAAAACCGCAGGAAGGTAAAGTAATCGCCGTAGGACCGGGTCGCATCGACGACCAGGGTAACCGGGTTCCGATGGATGTTGCCGAGGGTGACAGCGTTATTTACTCCAAGTACGGCGGCACCGAAGTTAAATACGGTGGCGAAGAATATTTGATTCTTTCCGCGCGCGATATTTTGGCAAAGGTCGAGCGCTAGTTATTAGCCTCGTTTACGCGGGGTTTGCCGCGTAAACAGTAGCTGTTAAATAATCGGCGGGGTCGGAGAAATCCGACCCCGCCGATTCATGTTTTTGTATTAGCCCTTAATGTCGCCTTCGTGGCTCTGTGAAGAGTGCCCGGTGTTTTGGTGCAACTGTAATCGCAGTTGCTAACTGAAAACTGTGGCGGATATGCGACGTCGGGGGCGAGAAAACTCGCCCCCGACCTTAAAGCTATTTAGTTGTTATTTAACTACGCCGAACTATTTTTCTTTTGGCGCAGGCAAAATTACATCTCGCACCAGTTCTTGTAAATCGGTGTTTGATTTGAGGAATCCGCGCAGTGTCCGCACGGTGGGACCGAAAGTAGCGAACTCGTCTACACTCATGCCGTCTACTTCGTAGGCTCGGCGGAAATCTTCCACCTTCATCAAGGTTTCCATAATTTCTGCCGATACTGGCTGTTCAAACCGATCTTCATAGCTGTAATCGGATTCTTGAATACGCTTTGCCCAAGCAAAAGGCGGAGAAATCACGATATCTCCCCCAACTAGCTCGGTGTACTGCATAGTGTTACGGAAAGCGGCTACTAGCATTCGGGCTCTAAGACCGCGCTTTTCAAATTCGGCGACCGCTTTCTTTACGGCAGCGATTCCGCCCCATTCGAGGTGTCCGGGGTTTAGCACCAGTTTGTCGCGGTTAGCGCAAATCTTCAGCCAGTCGTCCAGGCGACCAACCATCAAGGTAACTACCGGTCCCATCTGGGAAACGTCTTTGCCTTCGGCTTCGCGTCGCTGCAGAGCGCGCTCGATGGCTTCACCGGAACGAACCGCTTGCGCTACCGAGAAGGAAACGGTCACGTTCATGGACACACCGCGGTAGGTGGCGTCCTCAATAGCTTCAATCCCGGTCTTGGTGGCAGGTACTTTTACCACAATGTTGGGAGCCATTTCGGAGAACTCGACTGCCTGGTCTGCTAGCGCCTTCGCGTTGCGGTAGTTCGCCGGATCGGTCTGCACCGAGAGGCGACCGTTACGACCATTGGAGGCTTCAAAGGCTGGTTCTAGCAGCTTAGCGGCCTCAATAGACATATCTTTTACTGCTTGCCAACCGATTTCAGACTCGGTTGCGGTGGGCATATCTTCGGCAATCTTTTTAATCCGGGGAGCCCAAATATCTAAATGCTTAGAAATGGTGGTGTAAGCGATAGTGGGGTTGCAGGTTGCGCCTACCCCACCCCAAGAAATTGACTGCCGTAGTTCTTCTAGGTCGGAAGAATCGTTCCATAGCGCAGTTTTAGAATTCTTGGCTGCATCTAATAACGGACCTGGTACTGGTTTAATCTCGCTCATTTTGTCTCCTTGAAACTGCTTGACACCGCCATCGGTGCTGCTATCTTCCAGGGTAAGGAAAAAACTATTAAGCGTCAAGACTTTGATAGAACAATAGAGCAAAGAGATTAGTGACCTTAATCATATTTAGGGTGTTAATCTCGCTTTTATCTGGAGCGATGGGAGTAAGGGGCGGTAATTATAGGGGTTAAGGGTCTTGTCGATTAGACCTGACAAACTGCCGGTGTTCCTAAGGAGGAATCGCTGTGGCGGGGGGTAACTCCGGGCGGTTTCGTCCTAATAACTGCCGAAATACGAAAAACTACAGGCTAATAGTGAACTTGTAGCGAGAAGCCCGGTAGACGTGATCACCAAGCTCAATCGGTCTGCCTGACTGGTTATAAGAGATGCGACGCATATTCAAAATAGCTGCTCCGCGTGGCTCTTGTAGAGTCTCTGCCTCCTCAAGGCTGGCTTTACGGGCTGAAATTGTTTGTTGTGCCGAAAATACTTCATGCCCATGCTTGTGCATAGTCTCGTAGAGACCACCGGAGCGTAGTTCCTTTTCGCTGGGGGTGGTATCGACCGGCAGGTGGTTAGTCATGATTGCCAAAGGCTCGTTATTTGCCAGGCGTAAACGGACTACCTTGATCACGCTCTGACCTTTGTTAAGGTGTAAATCCCTGGCCACGTCCTCGTCAGCGGGAACTTCCGTATAAGAAATGACTTGAGTAGTGGGTTTTTGACCGGACTCTTTCAAATCGTCATAAAGGGAGGACAGTTTAACCTGCCGATGAATCTCCTTGGGGGCGACGATAGTGCCAACCGCGCGCTTGCGCACCACCAGACGCAAATCCACCAAGGTTTGCAGCGCGCGACGGGCGGTAGGGCGGGAAACTCCCAGACGGGAAGCCATAGAAAGCTCGTCCTCTAGCTTGGCTCCTGCCGGAATCGTTCCGTTCAAAATGAGTTCTTTTATCGGTTCAGAAATCTGGTGGTACAGGGGAATCGGGGAGTTATGGTCAAGGTCAATGTTCGTTATGTAGGTCTTAGGGGTTGCCATCGAAATCTCCTTTTCCAATCTGTATCACCGGATGATTTTAACGCGTAATGTTAATTAAGCCTGACATTAAGCAGAATACACCTAAAGTTAATAATTTCGACAGATTTTGCGTCTAACTGGGGTTCTTGCGGGATAATCACCGGGCAGCGCAATTTGTGTTTATGGTTTATGGGTAGAGGCTTTTCCTGTCGCGAAATCTTTGCTAGAATGTTAGTACAAATAAAGGGTTTGTGTTTTAGCTCCAGGCAGACCCAGACAGTGCAGTCTATATAAATAACAAAGGGAAAGCTGATATGAACACTTTCAAGATGCCAGTCGTGGATGTGCTCACCATCGGACGTTCAGGAATAGATATCTACCCCCTGCAGACCGGAGTAGGGCTAGAAAAGGTAGAACAATTCGGAAAATTCCTCGGTGGCAGCCCTATGAATGTGGCAGTAGCAGCCGCTAAACTGCGCCACTCCTCCGCAATTATCACCGGAGTAGGAAAAGACCCTTTCGGAAAATTCGTGCGCTCCGAGATGCGCTCCCTGGGAGTCTACGACACCTACGTGGTAGAAAACCCGGCCTTGGCCACCCCGGTTACCTTCTGTGAAATCTTCCCTCCCGACACTTTCCCCCTCTACTTTTACCGCGAACCCTCCACCCCCGACCTGGAGCTAACGAAAGAAGATATTCCCGAGGACGCAGTAAAAGCTGCCAAGATATTTTGGATATCTGTGACCGGACTGTCCGAAGACCCCTCTCGCAGCGCCCACCATCACGCCCTCGACCTGCGAGATTTAGGGGAAGCCGGTAAATGGACAATCGTCGATTTAGACTATCGGGAAAACTTTTGGATCGATGAAGAAACCGCTCACCGCGAAGTAGACCGAATACTAGAAAAAGTATCGGTAGCCGTCGGAAACAAAGAAGAATGTCGAATCGCAGTGGGAGAAACCGACCCCGACCGCGCCGCCGACGCCCTCCTAGAGCGAGGAATCGAAATCGCGGTCGTAAAACAAGGCCCGCTAGGAACCCTGTGTAAAACCCGTGAAGAACGTATCGAAGTCCCAGTCACCCCGGTAAAAGTCACCAACGGTCTGGGCGCGGGCGATTCCACCATCATCCTGCAGGTGGACCGCGA
>CABQYA010000066.1:0-8833 GCA_902468275.1 uncultured Urmitella sp.
GATGGAACCGGAGTCGGGAATGAAACTGCATCTGAGCAACTGATGATGCGTAAATATATTGTTGATTCAGTTACCTATTGGGCAAAGAACTACGATATTGACGGTTTCCGTTTCGATCTTATGGGGATTCATGACGTGGAAACTATGAAAGCGGTACGGGAAGCTCTCAATAAGATTGATCCTTCGATTGTGATTCTTGGCGAAGGCTGGAAGATGGGTAACCATCCCGCAGGGGTAGCCGCTGCTAATCAGGAAAATGCCAAGAAGTTACCCGGAATATCATTTTTTAATGACCAGTATCGTGACACCGTGAAAGGCGATAACTTCGAGCTTAAGCACACGGGATTTATTAGTGGCGCAAATCAGGTGCAACGCTCGTGGGATTTGTTAAACAATATCAAGGGTGCGCAATATGTTCGAGACTACCTGAGTCCGAATCAATCGGTGGTCTATAACGAAGCCCATGACAACTACACTATGTTCGATAAATTGAAAG
This sequence comes from uncultured Urmitella sp., assembly GCA_902468275.1. GTDB lineage: Bacteria > Actinomycetota > Actinomycetes > Actinomycetales > Actinomycetaceae > Varibaculum. The sequence continues at coordinate 497 of CABQYA010000066.1, forward strand.
GTAGTTTGCCAGCAACGACCCCTGACAGTGAGCTAGCTCAGCGTCACGCCCTAGGAACCGGTACTCAGTATTTAGCTAACGGGGCGGTATTTATCCATGCGGGACAAGAGTTTTTACGAACTAAAGCGGGAGATCACAATTCCTATAAGTCTCCCGACTCGGTTAATGTTTTCGACTATGACCGTGCCCAAAAATATAAAAAAGAAGTAAAGTTCTTCCGGGATTTAAACCAGTTCCGTAAGCAATATGATTTTATGCGTCAAGGTAGCTATGACGAGGTAAACAAAAAGTACACGCATGAAATTATATCTGGTGGGGAGACTATCGCTACTAATCATGTGGGATATACCGTAAAGAGTGCTTTCCCGGTAAAAACTAAGAGCGGTAAAGATAGCGCCGATGCGTTCGCTTTTGTGAATGCAGACAAGCAGGCTTGGGAGGCGCCTTTACCGGTGGGAGAATATGAGGTGATGATTAAGGGGTTGGATGTTTATCAGAACCCGGTAGCTCTCACTTCAAACGGTAAGGTAACGGTTCCACCTTTAAGTATTGTGCTGCTTAGGGAGGCGGCGGCGCCCGAACCGGCTCCGGAGCCAGAACCAAATCCGGAACCAGACCCGAACCCAAATCCACAGCCGCAGCCGGAACCGGAACCGCAGCCAGAACCAAATCCGAATCCCAATCCAGGGGTTGAGCCGAACCCGAATCCGGGAGGAGAGCCGAATCCAGGGAGTGAACCTAATCCAAATCCGAACCCTGGGGATAATCCGGAGCCTAATCCGAATCCGGGAGGAGAACCAAACCCGAACCCTAATTCCAAGCAGCCAAATCCTCGTCCTTCGGAAAGCAGTTCTCCATCTCAAACAGGGAACAAACCGTCAGACAAGGGTAAGGAATCTGCCCCAAGGGTTAGAAGACAGGGGCTAGGTCAAACCGGTGCTGGAGTGCCGGAAATGGTAATGGTGTCGCTACTGTTGGGTGCTTGCGGGGTGACGGTGAAGCGTCGCGCGCAAAAACGTAGCTAAGATACCTCTCGCGCTTGCCTGCCTGGTAGTTTAGATATTTACTAGCTAAGGAAGAAAAGGGGTGTTTAGCTTCGCTTTTAAGGCAGGTTTCGTCCTTTCCCTCGGGAAATAATTGGCTTTTCTCGAGGGCGAGGGCGGACTAGGCTAGTTAGAGAAGTTAGTTTTGGTTAGGATTCGGGGTGAAGCAATGACGGGAGAGTCCTTACAGATATGTTCGCCGATTCCGGGACGGGTCGTTGGTTTAAGTCAAGTACCGGATTTGGTTTTCTCGGGCATGATTGTTGGTGCAGGGGTTGCGGTGAAACCCAATCCGGGGGCAACCGAGATTACTGCCGTATCTCCCGTCTCCGGTAGGCTCATTAAACTGTTTCCGCACGCTTTTATGGTTTCCAGTGGGGAACAGATAGTGCTTGTTCATTTAGGGGTCGATACTGTCAAAATGCGCGGTGAAGGTTTCACTTGTCATGCCGTCGAAAATGAGAAACTAAATGTTGGGGATCCGGTAACAACTTTTTCGGTTACCCAGATTGAGAAAGCTAAGCACTCTTCGTTATGTCCAGTGGTAGTTTTGGATTCAACCCCAGAGGATTTGGAGAATCTCACTTCCGAGGGAACTCAAGTGGATATGGGGGATTTACTGTTTGAGATTTTTGATCTCTCTAGCGATACCTCTAGCAAGTGACCCGGCTGTATGTAGCGCAAGTCATTGGTGATAGTGCAGGTTAATGTGCCTTTAGTGCCGAAGGCGGTATTACAGTTGGTTCGCGAGGTCGCTATTTCGCGTTAATACCTAAATGTGAGCTTGTCCGGTTCAAAGGAGTCATGAGACTTTTCTAGCTTATCTTAAGGTTAATAATTGACAATGTTAAGCCGAGATAAGTAGATTAAGCACTCAGTTAGTCTTACCTAAAATCTTAAAATAGTAATTACAAATCATTTCAAGGAGAAAGATGCAAAAAACCAAACTATCTGGGCGGTTGCTGTCTGTGCTGCTGTCCGTATTCTTAGTTCTTCCCGCGGTTATAGGGCTTAGCTTTGCGCAAGTAGCTTGGGCGGCGCCGACAGATCCTCAAGCTGATAAGCATATAACAGAGGTTTCTTTTAGCGTGCCACAATATAAGTTCGGCAACAAGGTAACCTCAATCCAGATAAGCGGACAAACCAGTAACGTGTTCGCTGAGTCATGGAAACTGGAGCAGCAAGACAAGAAAAGCACTTCGTGGTCTGCGGCTTCGGGAACTTTTAGCAATGAGTTCAAATATCGTATAAAGATAGCTTTTTCTGCTAAAACCGATTATGACTTTGATGGATTAACGAAGGAGAAAATTACCCTCATGGGAGCGGGGTCTGCTGTCGAATACGATGCCGGCAAACACGAGGCAACTTTTAATCTTCCCCCACTTGTCGCAAATCACACTCTCACTTTTGAGTCCAATGGTGGCAGTAAAATTAAATCCGTAACTAAACCAGAGAACACAGTTGTTGATTTAGAGGACGAGAACTATATCCCCACTAAAGAGGGCTTTACTTTCGAGGGTTGGTATCTTGACCAAGGTCTCACTAAAAAGGTTTCCCAGGTTACTCTAGGAACGGATATGACGGTATATGCGAAATGGGCGCAGAAAGCTGCTCCTAAGCCGGATAATCCCAAACCTTCCCAGCCGGGTGGTTCCGTCAATCCGCCCGCGACCTCAACTCCCGCACCTTCTTCACCGGATAAAACTGTAAAACCGCAAAAGCCGGGTACTGCTGCGGGTGAAAATAAACCTGGAATGTCAAAGCCAACTGAAAAGCGTCCAGGCACCATGAAGCCGGCGCTTCCAGCTACCGGTAGTAATCCAGGGTGGTTACTAGCGATTGCGTCGGGTCTGTCCGTTTTGGGGGTTTCTCTCGTTTTACGAGGACGCGTTAAGGAAAGCAGAGTTTTTTCTCGGTAGTTTCCTAGCGTTTTAGTTAAATAAACCGATTAAGACCCTTCTGCCTTGTTTCTAGGCAGAAGGGTCTTAACAATTCGGGCATTGGCTCAACAAGTCTGGGGGAGAGTTAATGCCGTGATTAACCCGTATTCCTCCTTATAAGCTCAAGCTGTGCCTATTTGGGGCTAACGTCTTTTTTGGGGGGGGGGAGTCCTAATTGCCTGTTGTTGACCCAAAAGCGGGACAGTTCACTCCTGGGGTGGTAGCGCTTAATTCGCGAAAGACCTTGGGTTTGCCTTGAATCCTAGATGTCAGTTGGGGGCGGATTCCGTATCGGAATCCGCCCCCAACCTTTGTTCCCCATCTCAAGCAAATAAGGAGATATCAAACGCTTGTCGCTTAACCCTTATTGCTGATATTAAAGGTAAACACTTCATCTGGAAGAGAATATAAACAAACCTGAAAAAATGCTTTATATTTGGCAAAAGGTGCAGTTAAAGGGTATTTCTAAAGATTTCCTCTAATTACTCTGACAATTACCTGAAAGCTAAAATAGCTGGTAAATCAAGATAGCGGCATCAGGATAGATACAGGGCTAAAACCTCGATAAACCTGCCTATAACCGGACTTTGAAATGGGACGCTTCTTAAGTAGTGGGGGAAACAGTGCGGGTCACCCAGGTAAGGATTTGGTTACGTAAGAAATCAACCTTATCTGCGTCCTCGTAGCCCCCACCCAACTTGCGGTAGTTACTCGGTAAGACCCCATAGAGACTTAGCTGATCTAAAATCAATAACTCACAGTTGGGGGGCAACAAAGCTTGAGGGTCATTAAGCAGGGGAGCGAACCACTGTGAAGCCAAAGTTTGCGGATCAACTACGAACAGAGTAGGCAGGGCAATATCTTGTAGTAGTTTCTCGGTATCTACAATGGTCAGTTCTTTCAAGGTCTGTTTACCTATCACGAAATACTGTCGGGAAGCCCCCTGATCGTTGGGGATACGAGTGTGCCCTACCTGTTCTAATTCGGCTAGTTGAGAGGAGGAAAACACGTCCTCCCAAGGAACCTCTGCCGGCCCTAAAATTGGTGCCGTCAAGACTAAAGCCTGTACCTTATCCGGGACTGCGCGTAAAGCAGCTAGAGCTCCCGAACCATCAGCATGAAGAATTTGCTGGTCAAAGCCCCTCTCAGTCAGCCAGCCGGCGACGGCTTTCAAATCTTCAATCTGATTTTCCAAGCTGATAACATCATCATCGCTTTTTCCACATCCCGAAAAATCCATTTGTAAAGTCGCGTAACCAGCAGCTCGATAGGATTTTGCGAAAATATCGAACCAACCCAGATTGTGGCGGTCAAGGAAGAAAGAATGAGCAAAAATCACTGCACAGTTACTAGAATCAACCGGAACTACGAAATCAGCAGCTAAGCTAATGCCACGTGACGTGTCGATGTTTATTTCGCTCATATAACCACCGTAAACCGGTAATCATAAAAAATGTTGTGAGAATGACCAGAATTTTCTTAGTCTGGATAGCTAGTTTTTTACCGGAGCCCTGCACGGTGGTTGCGGTAGAATGGTGCACGCCCGCTTTTGACGATTCGAAAGGTAATAGCTGTGGGAAAGAAACTATTGACCGTCCTCGGCATCGGTGCTGGTATCGCGCTAGTTCGTCGTGAGGTTCGTGAGAATCCAGAGGGTGGGGTTGCCAAAACCGTTAATGCAGTGACTTCCAATCCGCAGGTCCGTCGGGCGGGACGGGTTACGAAGCAAAAAGCGTCTGAGGTTTTTCGCCGCCAAGGAGAAGCCATAACCGATAAAATCGCGGATGCGGTGAAGGAACGCCTGTTCGGGGTGCCGGTCACCAATAAAACAAATCCCGAGTTCGTGGACGTGCAAATCGAGGAAATAACGGTTGATGTGCCAGATTCTACCCCTGAAAAAAGTTAGAACCTCTACTTTTGGGACAAGGGGATAGACCGTACGGTGCAAGAAACCTCAAAAAAACAGTTACGGCGTTGGCGAAAATACCTTGCGGAGGAACGTCTGGAGGCTGATACCTATCGCTACCTGGCTCGTCACCGATTCGGTGATGAACGGGAAGTGCTTCAGGAACTTTCAGTTGCCGAGGAGCGCCACGAACAGTATTGGTTAAATCTTTTGGGGGAGGACGCATTGCCGGCTCCCCGGGCAAGTTTGCGTTCACGCTTGCTGAACTTTTTTACCCGAGTTTTCGGCACCATATTTATGTTGGCGATGATGCAGCGGGCAGAGCAGCGTCACGATTACGAAGCTGATCATGATGTTCCCAGCGAAATCGTGGCAGACGAAAAGATTCACTCCGAGGTCGTGCGGGCTCTTGCTGCCCGGCAACGTGCCACTATTTCCGGTAGTTTTCGCGCCGCAGTTTTTGGTGTGAATGATGGATTAGTCTCTACCTGTGCTTTGATTCTAGGAATTTTTGGCACGGGAGTTTCAAAAACCACGATTATCGCGACCGGGTTGGCCGGTCTACTTTCCGGTGCACTGTCCATGGGGGCAGGAGAATACGTGTCGGTGCGTTCTCAAACTGAACTATTAGCTTCTTCCTCGCCAGATCCAGAATCTGAACATGCGATTGACAAGCTAAATATGAATCAAAATGAACTAGCTTTGGTGTTTAGAGCGCGTGGAGATGACGCGCAAACTGCTGACCGGAAAGCGGCCGGTGCTTTTGCGAAGATAAAAATAGGCGAGCAGGCGAATTTAGGGGTCTTAAATCGTGATTATGAAGAAATCGGAACCGGTATGAAAGCCGCTGTTTCTTCGTTCGCATTCTTTGCTATCGGAGCGTTTGTGCCCCTTTTCCCATTTTTGCTGCCTTGTTCGGCGCTTAGTGCTGCAATCGCGGCGGTGGTTTTAGTGGGGGTAACTTTACTGCTAGTCGGGGGGGTGGTCGGGTTGCTCTCTGGCTCTGACCCTGCTCCGAAAGCCTTGCGGCAACTGTTTATTGGGTACGGCGCGGCCGGAGTTACTTATCTGTTGGGTTTAGCTATCGGCACCCAACTTTAATAGCGGCTTTACCGCTAAGAGTTTTTAGCTTTCTGGTCGGTTATTTGTTTCCTTGGGGTTGTGGTTATCTATAATCTGAGCGTGCTTAGCGCCAGTATTTTTACCGGTGGCTAGGTCGATTTCTCCTGCTTCGCCCTCTTTATTAAAAGTTCTGGAGCCGCGCATTTTTAAGTCTCGTAAGCGCAGTAACTGTCGCAATTGGCGAGTGGTTAGCGTGACGGTGAAATCGGGGGCTTCTGGCAAGGTCCAACCGCGCCACTGTGCCAGTAACACGAAAATCAGTGAGGTAATAATAGAAATCCCCATTCCCAGTACTGGCATTCCCGCTTTAAAGAAAATTACCATTAGCACTGCGGATAGGGCGGCGGGGGTGGCGTAAAGGTTAGCTCCTCCGAACACGCGCGGGATACGACCAACCATAATGTCGCGAATGATACCTCCGCCGACTGCCGTGGTTAGCCCCATCATTAGTGCGGGTAGTATCCCTAGCCCTAGGGCAAGGGTTTTTTGTGCTCCGGTTGCTGCCCAACATCCCAGGCAGAGGGCGTCGGCAACCGTAATAATCCGATTAGTCCATTTGGATTCCAGTCGCCAAAAGAATGCCACTAACGCACCTAGCAATGCTCCCGCGAGGTAAAAAGGATCGGTAAATGCGACTGGAATCTTTTGTAATAAAACGTCTCTGGCCATGCCACCACCGAGGGCGGAAATAACTGCTAGGGTAGCGAATCCTACGGCATCAAAGTGGCGTTCTCTAGCTAATTTAGCTCCGATGATGGCTGCGCAGAAAACGCCGGTTACATCAACGACGCGAAATGCGGTCGCTACGACTTCAGGGCCGAAAGCAGTTGTGGGCATAGCTTTATTTTTCTATCTTTCCCCCTAGTTTTTCCAGTCATGGATTAGTCATGCGGATATACGCGTAGAGCCGAACTCCTCTCCCTCTTTGCTAGCCGGTTTATCGCACCCCGATTTCCCTCCATTTTGAGGTATGCAGATGAACAGCTGAGCGCTTTTTTGCGGAGTTTGGCAGGGTAGTTAGTAGGCGTGATGGTGATGGGAAAGAGAGCGTGCGAAAAACTTATTACCGCAGGAGAAGATTTTATCCGAGGGGGTGCGGTGGGCACGTAGGGGGTGGGTTTTATCCGAGTGGGTGCGGTGGGCATAATAATTCGGGAAACGGCGCTACGTTTTCCGAATTCTTGGGCAGGAGGAAAAACCCACCCCTGCGCGCCGAAATAATCGGGGTTTTTACCGATCCAGCCCCGGACATGGAGTGCTGTTACCGAGCAGGATCCGGGTTGATTACGGCATCAATTTTACGCTTAGAAGGCAGCCCTGCCAGGAGCAATATTCCAGCTAGCGACAAAATGGTATAGAACCAGAAGAGGCGAGTGAATCCTTCGTTTAACCCCATCTGGAATGCGGTCTCTATCTGGTCGCGGTGGGATTCAATATCTTGCAGATACTTAGCACGCATCTGTTCCACACCTGGAGGAACCGTTTCCATCTGGGCGTTTATCTTCGCTTCTTGCTGATCAAACAGATAGTTTGCTATTTCTTTAGTCCTATCCACCACGTTTGTGACATCTGCAGATTTGATTTTCTCTTGAATGGGGGCGGGTAAATCTGACATTTTAAAGCCCATATCTGCTTTCATCTGGGGCGTTCCAGATTTGCTATTTTCCATGGCAGCCATGGTAGGCATCGGTGGCATTTCCGGCATTGCCTCCATTACCTTGCCTGATAGACCCCCCATTGCGGTGGCAAGTAGTCCCACCAAAATGGCGGGAGCCAAGGTGGTGCCCAGCGAACGAATCAGTGATAGGGTTGCTTGTCCGGAATTAGCGTCAGACTCGGGAATCAAATGCAAAATTAGGTAGGTTAGCGGTGCGCCCATCAAGAAACCTAGCCCTAAGCCCATCACAAATATTGATAGTGAAGTTGATATTATCCCTGGGTGGGGGCTAGCCCAGAAGATTAGCATTATGCCCGCAATGGTAGAGATGGTAGTGCCTACTCCCAGGATTCGCCGCGGTCCGAAACGGTCAGTTAAACGCCCGCTAATGGGAGAGCCTATTGCCGAGCCCACTCCGATAATGATAGTGGGATAGCCGCCGGCTCCCGAGGGTAGACGTAAACAATTCTCTGCAAACTGAGGAATAAACATTACCGTCATCATCAAGATGCCAGCAACGGCGCCCATTAGCAGGGTCGATCCCACATTTATGTTTCCAAAGTATTTGAAATTGATTATTGGGTCGGCTACCCGGTGTTCAATAACCCAAAAGAGGGGCAGCAGGATTAAGAATACTACTAACGCTCCCCAAACGTTGCGGTCTTTGAC
>CABQYA010000067.1:0-8811 GCA_902468275.1 uncultured Urmitella sp.
CTGACCGGTACCATCCGGGGAATTATCATCAATAATTAGTAAATCTACCTGGGGTACATTACGGCGTAACTTCTGTATCTGTTTAGCTAAGGTTGCGACCTCGTTATAAGTGGGAATCGCGATTACTGTATCCTTCATTTCTTGTCTTTCCCTTTTGGACTTTTCTGCCGGCGTCCTCTGCGCCCTTTACCTGACTCTTTCGTATCATGATCCCGGTTATTCGCAGAAACAGATTGATAGCGTTCTCGCCAAAAGCGCAGCCCAAACCCGAAACTGAGCAGGAGTAGAGCTCCTAAAAACCCCCAACGAACCAAAGCGTTTTGGAGCGCGCCAAAACGAGCCTGAAAAGTGAGGGTATCGCGCAGCGGAAGGGCGGCTTGTAAAGTATCGGAACGAAAAAGCCCGGACTGAGCCAAAACTTTACCTTCTGGGTTAATCAAAGCGCTCACTCCCCCAATCGCAACCTGGGCGCCGGAGCGATTATATTCGAGGGCGCGAAAGCGAGCTATTTGTAGCTGCTGGCGAGACTGGTAAGAATAACCAAAGGAAGAATTATTAGTTGGGAAAAATAAAACATTAGCGCCCGAGTTCACGGTCTGTCGAACCAGAGAATCTAACGCCACCTCAAAACAGATGTTCGTCCCCAAACGCGCCTTCCCCACCTTGGCTATTCCCACTCGGTTACCCGCCACCATATCGCGTGGCAACATTTTTACTTGCTCGGGAAAGAGTTTAGAAACCAGGGTTCTGCCGGGAAGGAACTCGCCAAAAGGAACCGGTTTACGTTTGGTATAGACCGGTTTAATTTCGCCGTTATTAACCTGTAATACCTGGTTAAAGGTGTTTTTTTCGGAATAAGAGAGCATACCGAAAACAATTGGGGCTTTTAAGGATTGTTGCACTAGGTGAAGATTATCTGCCCAAGAGGAATCTTTACCCAAATCAACATCTGCTGCCTGCTCTCCCCATAAAATCACCTCGCTTGGTTGCAGTTTCACCTGGCGGGCTTGCCTAATATGCCCAGCTAAAATAGTTCCTGGGTGGGCATAAACCTGTTCAATCGGCCAAGAAACTCCCCCCTGTATGGCAGCAACCCTAATCTGACCAGTGTCCCGGCTGCCTCCTAAAGCTGGAATCCCCATTCCAGAAGCGATTATCACCGCCATGGAAAAACCAGCCGCCACCAGATTAGGCATAGTCACTTTCCAAGTCACGCTAACTAGAGCAGCTAAAACAAAAACCATTAAGAAAGCCATACCGCTTTCCCCAAGCAGAGGAATCCAGCCTTTAAGTGGACTGTCTACCTGCGAAAAGCCCAGTAATCCCCAAGGCATTCCCGTCCAAGGAAAACTCGCCCTCCAAGCCTCGAGACCGGCATATGAAAAAGCCGCCCACAACGACCATAAGGGGCTAGACAAACGCCGGAGCGCCAGGGTCGAAGCCGCCCAAGTCATTAAAAATAAAGACTCACAAAGGGAAAGCGCAATCCAAGGGGTATTAAAACCAAGCGAAGTTGATACCCAACGGAAAAGCACCAAAAAAAATAAGAAAGCCGCAAGCCCCGAAATCGCTAGCGCGTACTTTTTGTCTGCCCGGCGCAACACCAATAGCCACACTCCCATAGCTAGCCAGGCGGCAAACCAATAACTTCCCCAAGCAGAAGGAAACGCCAATAGTAAACCGGCAGCAATAGCAACGGCAGCAAAAAAAGTCCAAAAACCGCGAACTAGAGATCGGACCACGCCACCACCCCTCGCAAAATCAGCTTTTGGGCTTTACGGGCAGTAGCCGAGGTTTCTACACTTCCAATCGTCTCTAATTGTCGAAGCACATCCAATAACTGTTTCATCGCCCGCACAAAATCGCCAGCTTCCAAAGCGCCCGCTTCGATTGCCACTGCGAGCGGCTTACCCTTAGCCCAGGCATAGGTGGCAGCCACCAGTGCGCACGAAGACTGCGGAATCTTGGGCGCCCCCAACTCGCTTTGAATAGCTCGCAGATTCTCTGCCAAGGCTTCAATCCGATTAACCACCGGTTTAAGCGAGACCGGAACCGGAGCCCCGGATACCTCCCGCCGCGCCTCATAACTAGCAGCGCTGCAAGCAGCTGCCAGACGCGCCGGAGATAATCCCGCAAACACGTTTTGAAGCACGCATTGAGCAATCAATAAATCATATTCACTATAGATGCGAGCCAGAACCTGCCCCGCTTCGCTAACCTTTCCATCAGCCGATAAATAGCCCAAACGCTTTAAGACCGCAACCACCCGGTCAAAAGTATTCACCAGTTTCCCCTCGGAAACCTCAACCTGACGCCTGAGCTTTACCGCCTGACGCTCTAAGCGAACCCACCGGGAAGCCTTCTTCAAATGCTCTCGCACCTTTGGGCAGCGAGCAACCGGGTGAGAAATCACCATCTCCTCTAAACGCTGTTCACTCAAATTACTAAGCTCGCTACCGATTATTCTCCCCTGAGTACCAGTGCTAGCCCCCAACTTATCCACCGGAGCTAAAGAGGAAACTGCCGATGAGCTAGCTGAGGCTGGAAGCGACGGTAAAGAAGCGGGAGAAGTAGGCGGAAATGGAAACAAATTATCGCGCACCGCTAAACGCAGCTTCGATGCTAAGCGTTGCCGATCGCGAGGTTTACGCTCCAAATAATCCTCAACCAGCATTTGCCCCACTAACGCCAAATCACCCGCCAGATAATTACTAGAAAAATCTCGAAGCTTCGCATTATCTTCAAGCACCCGCAAACTAATCTCCCCGCTGCGGGTAAACGATTTCTTCATTACTACCCCATGACGAGTCCTTTGACCATTGGGATAGGCAAGCACATCCCCGCGTTTCAGAGCGCGAAATAGCTCATTGCGCTGCCGCGCCTGCTCGCGGGCAAGAGCTCTAGCCCGGTCAGCGTCTCGGGATTGTAATTCGGAATGTAGCCTGACGTATTCGTAAATATCTCCCTGGGAACACTCTAAAGTTCCCGAAGCGATAATCTTATCGGCTTCCTTTTGCTTTTCCGTAGCCTGCTGTGCTTTACCCACCAGGGAGCGGTCTGCTTGGAACTGTGCAAAAGAGCGCCGCAAAATATCGCGAGTTTCGGTTATCGAACCGCGACCTAGCAGATTAACCGCCATATTATAGGTGGGAGTGAAAGCCGACTTCAAGGGATAGGTACGTCTGGAAGCCAGACCGGCCACGATAGCCGGATCTATACCGGGACGATAAATAACAATCCCATGCCCCAAGCTGTCAATACCGCGCCGACCTGCCCTCCCGGTTAGCTGAGTGTATTGTCCCGCTGTGAGCATTTGGAACTCATGCCCATCCCATTTGCGTAGCGATTCAATCGTCACCGAACGCGCTGGCATATTGATTCCTAGGGCGAGGGTCTCGGTTGCTAACACCACTTTTAGCAGACCCGCTGCGAACATTTTCTCTACGGCCTCTTTAAGCACGGGTAGCAACCCGGCATGATGAACGGCAATTCCGCGTCTGAGACCAGCAAAAAGAGGGTCTAAACCTAAAGCAAAAAAATCATGCCCCGGAATATTTTCAGCAATATCGTCCAGATAGCTTTGGATTTGTTGCTTTTCCTGGGAATTAGTTAAATCCATTCCCGCTGCTATCAGCTGTTTTTGTCCCTGATCGCAACGAGAACGCGAAAAAATAAACACGATTGCCGGTAAGAGATTACTTTCCTGAAGCTGCGTCACTGCTGCCGGTAAACTGGTGTGACTTCCTGCCCTGCTCTCCCCTAGGCTCTGGCGGGTCTGGGCAAGCAATGCCGGGTTTAGCCGGCTTTTACCGCCTTTAGTTTTAGTTTCGAGGTCGAATAGCCGTCCTCCCACAAACATATGTTGATAAAGTGGCACGGGACGTTTTTCGGAAACCACAATCTCAAGATTCCCGCGTACTTCCCGCAGCCACTGCCCGAATTCTTCCGCATTAGAAACCGTGGCAGATAGGGCAATCACTTTGACCTGGCTGTCGAGATGTAAAATAACTTCTTCCCATACCGGACCGCGATAACGGTCAGCTAGGTAATGAACTTCGTCAAGAATAACGAAACCTAAATCCTCTAGACGTTTATCTTGACGGTAAAGCATATTACGCAGCACTTCGGTAGTCATCACCACAATTGGAGCCGCGGGATTTACCGAAACATCTCCAGTTAGCAACCCCACGTTGTCGCTGCCGTAGCAGGCAGAAAAATCCCGAAACTTCTGATTAGATAGTGCCTTAATCGGAGTGGTGTAGAAGGCTCTTAGCCCTCTTTTTAGCGCTAAAAATAGGGCGAAATCCCCTACCAGGGTTTTTCCCGATCCGGTGGGGGCGGCAACTAACACTGATTTGTCTGCCTGTAGAGCATTAATAGCGCGCAGCTGAAAATCATCTAGGGGATAGTCGAAGCGGCTGACAAAATCATTGACTTCCCCTTTGAGCTGCTGGCGTTTGAAACTAGCTAGCTTTTGAGCCGGTGAAAGTTGCTCCCAATCTTGGGGAGGTAAGGAGGAATGATTTTTACGTCTACGCTTGCGGGGCATCTATATCAGCCCCAGTTTCTCCCAGCGCTCCTTAGCGGCTTCTAGACGCCGGTAACGCCGAACTTGGCGGCTAAGTGCTACCTGCTGGCGAACTTGCTGGGCTTGAGCTAAGGTGGCGGGGTCGCCGCTAGCTCCGGGGGCGCGTAGCGGGGTAAGCGGAGCCGCCTCCTGTAAATCATTTAGGGGAGCCGATAGCGTTGCTACCTGTTCTCCAAATACCCGGAAAGTTGTATTTACCTTGCGGAACAACCAGATAAACATGACAATTGGGCAGATTATCGCTGCCAGAATTCCGAGCGTCCACAACGCAAATAGTAACCAATACACATATATAAGCCTACCTGTTTATTATCCACGCGGTCACCTAGACTTCGCTTAGGATAAAAATATGATGCTACGCGAGGGACAGGTGGAAGCTGTCCATGACTTTAAGGGGTCTCAAGAGCTGACGGTGACCATAACCGCTTGCCCCGATAATGCGGAACAGTTTTTTATAGGAGAAAAAGTGCAGGTGCTTTCCTACCCGCAGCTAATCGGAAAAATTCTTTGCGGCGATAGGGTGCGTTTTGACTGCTCCCCATTGCAGAGAAACCTGGGGACTGGTGGATTTGGACTGGTAACCTCCCTTTGTGAGCGTCTGCCCGCTGATGAACTTCCCGCCAATGACGGTCACATTATGAAAGCGCGCTATAGTCCCAGTCAATACCTGGTTTCGGCTCTGGAGGAGCAACAATCTCCCTGGCATGAATCGATGAGCCGGGCAGAAAACCTACAGGGGATGCCGGTGGTGGGGATTGATTTACATTCCCAGTTACCGGCGGTAATCGCCGGAATCAGAGCAGATAATCCCGAAGCCAAAATCGTTTATGTCTATACCGATGGCGGCGCGCTTCCCGCATTCTTTTCGAGAAACATTTCACTCTTACGTCAAAATCAATGGCTAGCCTCAGTAATTACTGCTGGGCAGGCTTTCGGTGGCGACTTAGAAGCAATCAATACCTTTTCCGCCCTCTTAGCCGCTCGACACGTCCTAAAAGCCGATATTGCGATTGTGGGGCAAGGGCCGGGTAACGCCGGTAGCGGCACACCCTTTGGGTATTCCGGTTTCGACCTTTCTGCTTTCCTCACTCAGGCTGCTTTAGGAGGAGGTCGTCCTATCTGTGCCTTGCGGATTTCTAAAGCAGATGCTCGTCCTCGCCATCAGGGAATCTCACATCATAGTCTCCGGATTTTGTCGGGGTTTGTGCCGGTTGCTCTCACGGTGCCACTTCCGGTGTTTTGTGGCGAGGGCGGGGGGCAAGCCGAACTGCTTGCAGCGGATTTTTCAAAGCTACTAGACCAGCAAAGTCGGCTTATTAGCTCCCATCATGAGTTGAAACGGTGTTCTACGGTTGGGCTTTACGCAGCGCTATCGACCTGTCCGGTGAAACTTTCAACTATGGGTCGCTCACTAGGCGAGGATAGCGCCCAGTTTTTATCGGCGGCGGTTGCCGGGCGAGTGGCAGCGCAAATGCTGTAATTGGCTCTTAGATGAAGGATATTGCTTTAGAAAACCCGCTACCCACAGCGAAAAACTATATTTAGATACGGGCAGAAAGCAACTGGGTAACCAAAATCCCCTGCGCGCCTAAGGCGGCCAGCTTATCAACAACCCCATGTACTTCACTACGTTTACACATAGCGCGTACCGCTAACCAGTGAGAATCTTGCAGCGAAGAAATAGTGGGAGAAGAGATTCCGGGAGTAAAATATACTGCCTGTTCTAACTGGTCACGTTGTACATTGTAGTCAAGTAACACGTAGTTGCGGGCGGTTAATACCCCACCCAGACGCTGCCGGAGAACCTCTAGACCGGGGCTTGTCACCGATTGCGGATTGGCAATTAGCACCGCCACTGACTTCATTACTGGTTCCCCAAATACTTCCAGCCCGGCAGCGCGCAAGGTATTGCCGGTTTCTACCACATCAGCAATCGCATCTGCTACCCCCAAACGCACCGCTGACTCTACCGCTCCATCGAGATGGACAGTGGTTGCCTCTACCTGATGTTTAGCCAGGTAGTCTTGCATAATTCGGTCAAAAGAGGTAGCAATCCGTTTGCCTTGCAAATCTTGGACACTGCTCATAGTGCCTTTAGGGGCTGCTAGACGGAAGGTAGAAGCCCCATAGCCGAGTTCGCACACCTCGGTAGCTTTAACCCCAGAGTCTGCTAATAAATCTCGTCCCGTAATTCCAGCATGGATATATCCAGCACCGACGTATTGGGCAATATCGCGCGGTCGGAGGAAAAAAATTTCCACCTGATTGTTGTGATCAACAATATGTAGTTCCCGACCGCGACGGCGGGTACGATACCCGGCCTCGGAAAGAAGCTTTATTGCGGGTTCTGACAAACCACCCTTATTTGGGACAGCTATACGTAACATATTTTCCCTAGAGTTTACGGTAGACATCTTCGAGGCTAACCCCTTTAGCAATCATCATTACTTGAGCATGATAGAGCAGCTGGGAAACTTCTAAACAAAAATCATCCCGGCTTTCATGTTCGGCTGCCATCCAGGTTTCAGCGGCTTCCTCTACCAGTTTTTTGCCGATTTGGTGTACCCCGGCATCGAGTTCTTTAACGGTTCCAGAACCTTGGGGACGTTCATTAGCTTTAAGTTTCAGTTCGGCAAATAGGTCTTCAAAACTTTTCATATCTTCAAGGTTAGTTGGTTTCAAAAAATAATGCGCAAACAATTCATTATCGTGGTGAATAAGCGCTGTCCTAGTTTTCTAAACCGGTTAAGTCGGATAGTTTATTTCAGAATCGTTAAAAAATAAATGTCCGATAACCGGTCTGTTTATACCGATAAACCATTCCCAGCTTTAATGATTTAAATGGTGATTAGCGATTTGGCGTAACTGTTCGACCTCGTTAAAAGCATCATCAGCCTTATATACCGCTGATCCAGCCACAAATACATCTGCCCCGGCTTCGGCGGCTTTACTAATGGTTTCCCGGTTGATTCCCCCATCAACTTGCAAAGCTACCTGCAAATTTGCCGCAGAAATAGCTTTGCGGGCACGGCGTACTTTACCCATCATGGATTCTAAGAACGCCTGTCCCCCGAAGCCGGGCTCTACGGTCATCACCAAGAGCATATCCAGTTCACTAAGCAAATCAATATAGGGGGTAATGTCGGTAGCGGGTCGCAGCGCCATACCAACTTTCGCTCCCTGGGCACGAATTTCACGAGCTAAACGGATAGGGGCAATAGCGGCTTCGGCATGAAAAGTAACCGAGGCACAGCCAACCTCGGCATAGGCAGGAGCGTAGCGATTGGCGTCCTCGATCATTAAATGCGCATCTACCGGCAAAATATTTTCCCGAATAACTGCCTCTACTACCGGAAGTCCCCAAGATAAATTAGGAACAAAATGGTTATCCATCACGTCCACATGGGCATAATCGGCGTTCCTAATTTTTTTGATTTCACTAGCTAGATTGGCGATATCGCAGTTAAGAATTGATGGAGAAATAGTAACTCCCATAGTTAAACCCCTTTTCGATTTTTCGCGATTACCACAGCAAACATCGCGTCACTGCTGTGAATATGAGGCCAAAGTTGCAGGTATTTATCTGCGCACCCTAGTCCGCTTGGCCAGGTATCAGCTGCAATCAATTGACGTATAGTATCCCCTAAATCTAAAAGCTGCCCGTCACCGCGTTCTTTCAAAACTCGCTCTACCAGGAAAGTGGTTTCTGCCGGATGGGGAGAACAAGTAGCGTAAATAACCAGACCGCCCTCACGGCATACGTCCAGGGCGCGACCGATTAGTCGTGCCTGCAAGGCGGTGATTTCGGGGATGGTTTCATTGCGGGAACGGTAACGTGATTCTGGGTGACGGCGCAGCGCCCCCAATCCGGTACAGGGAGCGTCCACGAGAACCCGGTCAAATCCCCCCTCACGGGAGGGAAAATCCGTTCCATCTTTACAAACAACTTCTACGTTATCTAGAGCCTTAACTGAATCTTCCACCAGTTTTGCGCGGTGAGGACTGATTTCATTGGCAAGAACCTTCGCCCCGCGTTCTCGCCCTAAAGCCGCCATTAATGCGGTCTTACCACCCGGCCCTGCACATAAATCCAGCCAGATTTTATCGCGACCGCTCAGCGGATATTCAGCAGCTAAGCCGGCTATTAACTGAGAACCCTGGTCTTCTACTGCTGCCTGCCCGTTAATAACTGCGTCTAAATCTGCTGGGTCTCCCCCGGACAC
>CABQYA010000068.1:0-8703 GCA_902468275.1 uncultured Urmitella sp.
GGCGCGGGGCGGGTAGATGCCCGCGCGCTCGCGGATTATGGCGGAAAGATGAAGGCGCCACCCTTGGTGGTAATGGATCCGCCCCGTAGCGGTGCGGGGCAAAAGGTAATGTCAGCGCTGTTGCGCTTGCAGCCGGAGCGGATAATCTACGTGGCTTGCGACCCGGCGGCTCTTGCTCGGGATTTGAAAGTCGCGGTTTTAGCGGGCTACCAAATCCGGTATCTGCAAGCCTACGACCTATTTCCCCACACCCACCATTTTGAGTGTGTTGCTTTGCTGTCAAGGGTTTAGTAGGTATAGGTTTTTATCTTTGTATAGCAGGGCGCACGGTTCTATCGTTCGAAGGATTAGGCTGTTTCCTACGATTATTGAGTGCGATTCGGCTTTTAATCCTCCAGATGAGTGTATCTGGCTAAGGTCATTGCAATGTCAATGCCAATGCAATGTTGTATGATTGTCGTAAGAGACAGGGGGGCTATATGGCAAAAACAGCTAACTTGTATACTCGTATTGATCCAGAGCTAAAAAAGCAGGCAGAGTATATATTGAATTCTTTGGGTCTTCCTCCTTCTAGCGCTATTACCATGTTCTATAAGCAGGTGGTTTTACAGCAGGGGCTTCCTTTTGATGTGAAGTTGGGTTATAGAGAGCGACGCGATGCAAGTTCTATGACTCAAGATGAGTTGAATGGCGAGTTAGAAAAGGGATACAAGTCGGTTTTATCTGGTGATGTGAAGCCTGCGGATAAGGTGTTTGAATCTTTGCACAGGGAATTTGGTTTATGAGCTATGCAGTTTGCATATCACATGAAGCAGAAGAGGACTTACGTGGCATTTATGCATATATCACCTTTAATTTATTGTCACCTAAAAATGCTAGAGGACAAATAGACAGGATAGAAAAACTATTCAAAGTCTTGATCACTTCCCGATGAGGCATCGGTTAATAGACTTGGAGCCTTGGAAAAGTCGGGGTTTAAGGTTCATGGCGTGCGATAGTTTTCTTATTTTTTATTTTGTTCGCGAAGAAAAGCATGAAGATGTGATTTCCCGTGTTCTTTATGGGAAAAGAGATATTGAAAAACTTATGAATGGTACTTAAACCTTTTTGCGATATTTTCCTATCGTTAAACGGTGTACCCACTGTCGAGCTGCATATCAGGAGACACCAAGCCAGGGCGCAGCTGCCTGACCCGCTTCCCTCAAGGACAAGTTCTCTGCAAGAAGCCGATTCTAGACAAGGCAAACCACTTGATTTTTCGCATTCTGATCAAATTCCTTGGGCGTAATCCAGATTTTCCCTCTACTCAAATGGAACAAAAACTGGAACACTTCAGTTGGAAAATCTAGGTTGTTTTAGACCGCTATGCTAAAAATGGTGGTAGAACTGCAAGCGTCTGGATGGTTGAATGAATAGCGATTATGACTACTTTGTTAATCTTGTAGGTTCGGTCGAATCCTTAGCTTCTAGTGAGCTACGTGAAGAGATTCTTTCCCAGTCTGTAGATTTTTGGAGTCCTAGCCGGTGGTGGGAATGGAAACAATCGAATTCTGAAAGTTTTGCACATTTCATAATCTTGGCTACGCGTAGTTTAGATGGGTCAGAAAATGACGATATTGCTACGACTTTAATTGATAATCTGTATATAACGATTCCATGGTGTGTTGAAAACGTTGCTGAGCTTAGCCTGCTTTTATTGGAAGAGTTTATAGATAAAAAGATTTCTAGAATTGGTTTGTTGCTTCAATACGCACAAGACCAATTTGGTGAAGATCCTGACTTTAGTGATAGGAAACCAGAATTATTTAAAGAAATTAAGGACTATCAAGCAGTAGTTAATAAACTAAAATTTAACCATATCTCGCCAAATTCGATTTCTGAAGTATGTAAAAGATGATTTAACAAGCTATGCATGTTGGGGCAGGATTCAATACGGTCAGATATTTTGAAAGTGAAATAGTTTGTCGTTTTACTTATTGAATAAGTCTGCATGACTTCCTGTGCGTGATGCAACAAGGGTGAGTTCATCGTCGTTTACTGCGTAGATTAAAAGCCAATCTGGTTGGATATGGCATTCTCTAAAACCAATATAGGAGCCTATGAGTGCATGATCTTTGTATCTTGCCTCTAGGGATTCTTTCGCGCAGAGTTTTTCGAGCACCTCCCGGAGTAAAGAAACGTTCCGTCCGCGTTTCTTAATGCGCTTAAAGTCCTTACGAAACCTGGCTGTTGTCTGCAGCTTAAGCATAAAACTTAATCCTCGGCATCTAGGTCTTCAAACAGCTCTTCAGGTGAGTTGTAGGTTTTGGTTTGAACCTTGCCGGACAAAATATCGCGAGCTTCAGCTAAAGCAGACAGGGTTTCAATATTGTAGCTTGGCTGCTTAATGGCGAAAGGAAAACCGCCTTCCATAATGGAGGTGCGTAAGAAAATGTTGATGGCATCGGTAATGGAAATGCCGAAGCTGCCAAATAAATCTTCCGCATTATGTTTTACGTCTGGTTCGATGCGTATGTTGATATTTGCAGTTTTAGCCATGAATCTATGCCTCCTATTGCTGAAAGTATATTAACTGTGTAAAACATTTGCAATACAAATTTAGAGATTATCTCTTAAGTGGGCTGCGATAGGTTTAGGGTTTTGTTGTGAGCTAGCGGAGCCTTGGCATCAGAATGTGTAAGTACCTTATTTCTATTTTTAAGCCCTCCGTAATTATGCTCTTTACCAGCGTGTTCCGACGATTGGCGGCATTCTGGCCTGATGGTTGGCTGTAATTCGTTCCGATGATTGGCGGTAGCGGAGGAGTGGGCAGCCCCGCCCTCCCCGGTTCGTAACTATCCTCAACTCTCCTAAATTGATAACCATTCTCATTACCGTTAAGATTTGTGGGTAAGTAAAAGTCAGAGAAAACCAAACTAGAAAGCCGTTAGGAATATCGTGCAAAAAAATAGACTAAAAGTGCTGGTCTCTTCCGTCATTGCCGCCGTTTTTCTGCTGTCTACGACCGGATGTGCAACCAACTCTCAAAACGCGAATGTGGGCAATAAATCTGAGTCGAAAAAACCCCTCCTGTATGCCACGTTTTTTCCGGTAGCCGACCTGAGTAAACAAATCGTGGGTGACAAGATGGAGGTAAAGTCCGTGATTTCGGGCTCTCAAGAACCTCACGATTTTGAACTGCAAACTGCCCAGCGGGCAGAGCTATCTAAAGCCGACTTGATTGTTTACAACGGAGCCGGCATGGAAAGCTTTATTTCAGATTTACGCGAAGCAATCGGAAAAGACGAAAAATTCCTTGATTTATCGCAAGGGCTAACGCTACTAAAAAACAAAGATGCCGCGCGCACTGACAACACCGCAATCAATCCTCACACTTGGCTGAGCGTAAAAAATGCGCAAATCGAGTTACAAACCATTTGCGAAAAAGTAAGTGCTCTTGACCCTGATAATGCCCGCTACTACCGGGAAAATCTAAAGAAAGCCCAAGAAAAGTTCCAGGCGCTAGATAAAAAGTTCCAACAAGAAATAGCTAAAATCCCGGCTGAAAAACGCTACTTTGTAGCCTCGCACGCGGCCTTTAACTATCTGGCGGACGACTATGGGCTAAAACAGGTAGCAGTCACCGGAATATCTCCCGAGGACGAGCCCTCGGCTAACCAATTGGCTACCATTGCTGAATTCGTTAAAAAGCATCAAATCAGCACCATTTTCTTTGAAGGTAAAGCCACCCCGAAAGTAGCGGAAACTCTAGCGCGCACTACCGGAGCGAAAACCGGAACTCTCTACACCATGGAGCATCTAACTAAAGAGGAAGAAAACCTGGGATACCTCGGGCTAATGCAAAAAAACCTCACTAACCTGATGGAATCCTTCCGATGAGTAAGGTACTGGAAATAGAAAAACTCCACTTTACCTACGGAGAATATCCGCTCTTGCAAGGAGTTGATCTCTCGCTGGCAGCCGGTAAATTTGCAGCGATAGTAGGGGGAAACGGTGTCGGCAAAACCACCTTGATGAACCTAATTCTCGGAAAACTCAAAGCAGAAACAGGAAAAATCCGGCTGTTTGAAGATTCGCTCAGCGTAGATAATCACTATCGCGACCTCGCCTACCTATCCCAAGAAGCTGTCAGCAGATACCGAAACTTTCCCACCACGGTTAAAGAACTACTAAAGATGTATTTAGCGCAGCTTAAACAGAAATCAGACCCGGAAGCGTTACTGGAAAATGTGGGGCTAACGGCGGTGCAAAATCATCGATTAAGTGAACTTTCGGGCGGGCAATTGCAGCGGGTAGGTCTGCTCGTGGCTCTGCTGAAACAGGCGCGCCTAATTCTTCTTGACGAGCCAACCGGTGGGGTAGACCAGCAGTTCTCCCTAGAGCTATATCAGATATTGCGCCGGCAATGCCTAGCGGGCAACTCCGTCCTAATCATTACCCATCATCTAGCGGAAGCCGCCTTGTTTCTAGATGAAGCCTACCGCCTTGAAAGAGGAATCCTAACTCGCCTTCAGCTGGAAGAATATAAAAGGAGTGCCGGTGAATCTGCTTGCCTATGACTTCATGCAGCGCGCTTTTCTGGTAGGAACCATCCTGGCAGTACTTTTACCCCTAATCGGATTGCCGATTGTGTTGAAGCGGCTGTCAATGATGGGGGATACGCTCTCGCATTCCTCCTTAGCGGGTGTAGCCGCCGGGTTAGCATTCGGGTTTAATCCGCTAGTAGGTTCGGTGGTTGCCTGCGTAATTGCTGCTTTAGGGGTGGAGGCGCTTAGGGCTCGTTTGCGTGCCTATCAAGAAATATCTACCGTCATTATTTTGGCTGCCTCAATCGGGCTGGCGGGGATTTTCACCAGTTTCTCCGGTGGCTCTAGCGCCATCACCACCTATCTATTTGGCTCGATAGTTACCCTCGGTGACCTCGAGTTATATCTGGTCTTGGGGGTGGGGTTGGTAGTTTTAGTTATTTACAAACTCCTGTACCGGCGCCTCTATCTCACCCTATTTGATACTGAAGCGGCCAGATTATTGGGGATTAACTCCCGAAAGCTGAACTTTGTGTTCTCGCTGCTGGTGGCACTGTCAGTCTCGGTAGCCGCTAAAACCATTGGGTCGCTGATAGTGTCCTCTATCCTGGTTATCCCCTCAATTTGCGCTATGCAATTGGCTAAAACCTATCGCGGTACGCTCCTAGTTTCGATAGGAGCCTCCCTCGTGTTCGTGTACGCGGGGCTAATCGTCTCGTACTACCAAAACCTGCGCCCCGGCGCGGTAATCGTCCTCATATCCGTATTCGGGCTGCTTACAGCCTTGGTCTTTCGCAAAAAGTAAGGAGAAAAATGAAAATTAATAAAGTGATAATTGGGGTTGCAGTGGCATTAACCCTGGTGCTTACCTCAAGCGCATTCGCGTTGGGGCTGGCTTTTGGGGGCAGCAATGAATTTCAATCCCGAGGGAGTGCTATCTCCACTGCGGGAGGCGCGAGAGTGCAACCAAAAGAGCCCAAATATAAACAAGATGAAACCACGGAAGTGTTAGTAGACGCGGAAGTTGCTAACAATGAGATTGTAAGAGTCAGGAAACATGGAGATCACTGGCATGTATACACTAAGGACGGTCGGGAAATCATTACCTACACTGACCCTTCAAAAGCAAAGAATGCTGGTCAGCTAAAAGGAGCTGCGAAAGTAGTTTCTACTTCTCAACTGTCCTCGCTCGCGTCAAACGGGGTAGTAAAGATATTGAAACACGGTGATCACTACCATGTTTACACTGCTGATGGTCGCGAGTTCATTACCTATACTGATCCGCGCTCTCTATATCCTGGGGTTGCGGTCGGAACTTATAACGGTAGTCACGGGAATGGAAAAGTAACCGTACCTAGCGTATGGTCACCGCGTCCGGCTGGCCCGTCCTCCCCATTTAACCCAGCACTTAGCTCCAAAGGAAACAAAGGTACCGGCGGTAGCCATAGTAGGCCGGCTCCGGGAGGAAAACTGCCTTTTGTGTCGGTCGTTTCCTTGCAGCAGCTGGCGAAACTGCCAATCGTGAAGATTTTACAACACGGAGATCACTATCATGCCTACACCAAGGACGGGCAGGAATATATTACTTACGATAATCCTGCCAAGGTGTTCCCGCGAATCAAGATTGGGCAATACGCCGGCTCACATTCCGGTAGCGGGAGTGCAAGCAAGCCCGATAAAGGGCAAAACCCAAAGCCGGACGTAGAGACAAAGCCAAAGCCTAAACCGGGAAGTGGAAAACAAGACCCCAATGATCCGGAACGGGTAGTAAGAATTGAACGCCACGGTGACCATTGGCATCTGCACTTCGCCGATGGGCACGAGGGGATTAGTTATACAGATCCCTCCGCGCTATATCCCGATATTAAAATTACGGAATATCAGGAAGAAAAACCGAAAGATACTTCGCCGATTGAGGAAGATGAACGTTTCACATATGACGAGGTAGAAGCGAAACTGATTGTGCCCCTAAAGTACATCACCTATGGAAACGTCACCCATGCCACCCGGTATGACCATGAAAAACAGCGTTTTGTGATTCCTCATTACGATCACTACCACTACATGACTTTGGATACGATTATTCAGTTCGCCAAAGGTGGTAAAGACAATATGTTCCATGGGTACAGCGCGCGGCAGGTAGTTGCTACCTTGAAGTATTTGATTATGCACCCCGAGGCTCGCCCCAAGGGAGAAAACGGGTGGGGGAGCGCTGCCGATATCGAATCCTAAAAGATAGATTTTGGCACTGCATACCAGAAAGGCAATAAAAATTTAGATAAGTATTTTCTTTTATAAATCCCTTACTTTTGGGGAATGATTGCCGGGACGGGGGTCGGGTAATGGCGGTAGCTATTACCCGACCCCCATTCACGTTCTCGCACTTAACAGTGGGGTGACGGTCAAAAGGCGTCCCTCATTGGTTCTCAAAGCTGGTGCCTGTTGTAGGGCGCACTAGCTTTCGATAGCTGCGCAAAGTATCTTGATGTCAAGAGAAAATATTTTGATTCCGGGCGGGAGGAAGTAATGAGTTTGAACAGCTTTGGCGCGGCAACCCAGCTAAAAGTCGGTGATAAGAGCTATAAAATCTATGACCTAAAAGCGATGCCCGGCATTGAAAAACTACCCTACTCCCTAAAAATCCTGGCAGAAAACCTGCTGCGTAACGAGGACGGGGAAAATATCACCAAAGAGCAAATCACGCAGATTGCGAACTGGAATCCAGATGCCCAGCCCAGTCAAGAAATCCAGTACAGCCCGGCGCGAGTCTTAATGCAAGACTTCACGGGCGTTCCCTGCGTCGTCGATTTGGCGACAATGCGGGATGCAGTCGTGAATCTCGGTAAAGACCCTGACCTGATTAACCCGCAAGTCCCGGCAGAAATGGTAATCGATCACTCGGTGCAGATTGACGTATTCGGCTCCCAAGATGCCTTGGAAAAAAACATGGACATCGAATATCAGCGCAACCAGGAACGCTACCAATTCCTGCGCTGGGGGCAAGGTGCGTTCCAAAACTTCCGGGTAGTACCCCCGGGGACAGGCATCGTACACCAAGTAAATATCGAATACCTGGCGCGGGTAGTATTCGCCGATAAGGACGAGGACGGCGCGCTGGCTTACCCCGATACTTTGGTAGGTACCGACTCCCACACCACCATGGTTAATGGTCTGGGCGTCCTCGGCTGGGGCGTGGGCGGGATTGAGGCCGAAGCGGCCATGCTCGGCCAGCCAGTGTCAATGCTGATTCCGCGGGTAGTGGGCTTTAAACTGACCGGCGAAATCGCTCCCGGTGCTACCGCCACCGATGTGGTGCTCACCATTACCCAAATGCTGCGTGACCATGGAGTAGTCGGCAAATTCGTCGAATTCTATGGCGAGGGCGTGGGGGCAGTGCCGCTAGCTAACCGCGCCACTATCGGCAATATGTCTCCCGAGTTCGGTTCTACTGCCGCTATCTTCCCGATTGATGAGGTGACTATTGACTACCTGCACCTGACCGGTCGCAGCGAAGAATCCTGCGCCCTAGTGCGCGAATACGCCAAGCGGCAAGGACTGTGGCATGACCCTGCTCGCGAGGCACGTTATAGCGAATATCTGGAACTAGATCTGTCCACGGTAGTGCCCTCTATCGCCGGCCCGAAACGTCCCCAAGACCGCATCGAACTGGCAATGGCCAAAGATTCCTTCAAGAAGATTCTGCCCGACTATGTGGCGGGCGATAAGACCATTGATCCGGTTTTGATGCGTCCTACCCGCCCCACCCAGGTGAAACTGGGCAGTGGGGAAGAAGTGGCAATGGATCACGGTAACGTGGTGATTGCCTCCATCACTTCCTGCACTAATACCTCAAACCCGTCGGTGATGATGGCAGCCGGTTTGCTCGCCAAGAACGCCGCTGAAAGGGGACTAACGCCTAAGCCCTGGGTGAAAACCTCGCTGGCTCCCGGCTCTCAAGTAGTGCGCGACTACTACGAAAAAGCAGGTCTGATGCCCTATCTGTCACAGCTGGGCTTCGATATTGTCGGTTACGGTTGCACCACCTGTATCGGTAACTCCGGACCGCTGCCCGAGGAAGTACACAACACGGTAGAGACCGCAGACCTGACCGTGGTGTCGGTGCTCTCTGGTAACCGTAACTTTGAGGGACGGATTAACCCCGATGTGAAAATGAACT
>CABQYA010000069.1:0-8638 GCA_902468275.1 uncultured Urmitella sp.
GGCGGGTATAGGGGGAATGAGAGGAGAAATAGGGCGTATATACCGGTTATCAAGTGCGGTTTTAGGAAATTATTTTTGTCTGTGTAATATAGAGGAGTATTCCGCCCTGGTGTATAGGTAACACGCGGGCTTTTGGTGCCTTGAGAGCCGGGTTCGAATCCTGGGGGCGGAACTGGCATTTGATATGCCTATTTTTCCAATCCGGCTACCGGCAAGGGGTCAAATAGTGGAAAACACGCCCTCCTTAGCGATTGTCTTATCTGCTGATAAATGCACCCCGAACAGTTTTTACGGAAAACAATTGTTTCAGATGAATCTAACTGTCGTTATGGAATGACTCGGTAAGCAAAACAATGACTTGTAGAATCAAAATAACGATATGGCGTTATCGGTCAGAAAGTGAAAGGTAAAACAGCATGACGGGGATTAAATCCGCAGGTCAAAAGCATCTTCTGATTGTGCCTGGGCGGGCATACCCCGAACTTGCGCAAGGAATCGCCGAGGAACTACACACCGAGGTACTTCCTACTGTCGCCTACGACTTTGCCAACGGCGAGATTTATGTTCGATTCTCTGAATCCGTGCGCGGGGCAGACTGTTATGTGGTGCAATCCCACACCACCCCGTTAAACAAATGGGTGATGGAGCAGATGATTATGGTTGATGCCTTAAAGCGGGCATCGGCTGCTCGTATAACCGTGGTGGCTCCATTTTTCCCCTATGCACGGCAAGATAAGAAGCATCAAGGACGCGAACCCATCTCTGCTCGTCTAATCGCCGACCTGTTCAAAACTGCCGGTGCTGACCGCTTAATGAGCGTAGATTTACACGCAGCCCAAGAACAGGGATTCTTTGACGGACCTTGGGATCATCTCTATGCACAACCAGTACTGATTGACTATGTTAAGGGTCGGGTAGATAAAACCAACCTGACGGTAGTTTCCCCAGATGCAGGACGCATCCGAGTAGCTGAAAAATGGGCAAATAAGCTAGGTGGATGTGAACTGGCCTTTGTACACAAGACCCGGGATACTACCCGTCCTAATGTGGCAGTGGCTCATAGGGTAGTCGGCACTGTTGAGGGACGAACCTGTGTGTTGGTAGATGACCTAATCGATACCGGTGGCACTATCGCCGAAGCGGTAAAGGTGCTGCTGCATTCGGGGGCAAAAGATGTGATTGTGGCTGCTACTCACGGAGTTCTTTCTCCGCCTGCCGCAGAACGTCTTTCCACCTGCGGAGCGCGGGAAGTTATCGTTACCGACACTCTGCCTATTTCGGCTGATAAGCGTTTCCCGCAGCTGACGGTACTACCAATCGCTCCGCTGCTGGCCAGCGCGATTCGGACTGTATTTGATGACGGATCGGTTACTGCCCTCTTTGATCAGGATTAAAATACCGGCAGTATCTAAAAGAACCGCAGGATAAAATACTTTCTGGCAATAAATGTGAGTTGCCAGACCTTTTCGGGCTTTGGTTTTACCCGCCCGGATTAGGAATATATGCTAAATCAAGGTTGCCTCGGCGAGGGCGCGTATTGATTAACCAATAGGTGCCGTAATCGACGTGGCCGTGAGGTTCTCTCACGTCCTCCGGGGTCCAGTAATATCAGTAAACCTAAGGAGGAAAAGTAATGGCAGCTAAACTAACTGCGCAGCTACGTGAAGAAACTGGTAAAGGTGCTGCCCGCCGGGCACGCCGCCTAGGGCTAATCCCCGCAGTTCTTTATGGTCACACCCTTGAAAAGAACCTACATCTAAATCTGCCAGGGCACGAAGCTTTCCTAATTGTGAAAGATAACCCGAACGCGATTATCAATCTAGAGGTAGACGGCAAGAGCCATCTGGTTCTTATCAAGGAGATTCAGCGCCATCCGGTACGCCGCGATATTTTGCATATTGACCTGCTAGAGGTTCGCCGTGATGAAAAAGTAGAGGTCGAAGTACCAGTTGTTCTCGTGGGAGAATCTGCTCCCGGTACCGTGGTAAACCTGGAAGTATTCCACTTGCCCGTAGAGGTTTCCCCGCTAGAAATTCCGGAAGAAATCTCCATCAACGTTGAAGGCTGGGAAGAAGGTCGTGTACTTTACGCTCGCGACCTAGAGCTGCCCGCCGGGGTTGTCACCACTTTGGACGGTGACCATGACGTACTTTCGATTACTCTGCCCGAGGAAATGCCGGAAGAACCGGTAGCAGGTGAGGCAGAATCAGCAGCAGAACCGGCTAAAGAAGAAGCCGCTGAAGAAGAATAATCTCTGGTTATACTTTTCGGGGAGGGCATCGGCCCTCCCCGAAACCAATTTTGTACAGAATTAAATTTGTTAGGGAGTGAAAGTGCAAGAATCCTGGCTGGTGATTGGTCTGGGTAATCCCGGAGAAAAATATGCCTATACCCGTCATAACGCTGGGCATTTAGTGATTAAAGAGCTGGCGGAAAGTCAGGGAGTCCAGCTGCGCCGCCATAAAAGTGGCTGCCAAGTGGCTACCGTCCATCTGGGCTATCCTGGAAGCGAAATATCGACTTTCAATATTGCTACTTTAGATTCCTATATGAACACTTCGGGAATTCCAACCGCAAAACTGGTCAAGTTTTTTAATATAGATCCCGCTTCTAAGCTGCTAATAATCCATGATGAACTGGATTTACCCGCCCATGAATTACGGTTAAAACGCGGCGGTGGCGAGGGAGGTCATAACGGTTTACGCTCTATCTCTCAGAGCCTAGGAACTAAAGACTATGCCCGCTTACGGATAGGTATCGGTCGTCCTCACCCTCGGCAAGACCCAGCTGACTACGTATTATCCCACTTTGGGCGAGCAGAAAAGGCTCTACTTGAAGAGACATTAATAAATGCAGCTAACGCGGTAACTGAAGTGGTGAACTTGGGATTTACCCAGGCTCAACAGCGACTTAATTCCCAAAAATCCTAGTTAGCCTTAGCAGGCACTACTTAACGGAAACGGAACTACTAACTTTCGCTGACACGTCCTTTAATCCCGGTAAAGCCCCAGAATCAAAACCTAACTGTTCCTGCAGCTCACTTAAACTGCTTAGCGTTTGAATCAGCCCCAAATCCTGCAAATTAGGCGTTAGAGAAACCAAATCAATTTGTAGCTGCTGCGCAAGAGCTAAACCTTGAGAGATTGCTTTCTTGTCAGCGCCGCTAAGACCAGGGTAAGGCTGGTAGGCTGCTTGTCGAGGATCGGAACCCAGCTGGCTAACCAGTTCCTGAAGCTCGCGACGAAGCAAAGGAGTAATTGTGTTAGAAACCAGCTGTTTTAGCTGCGTCTCGCCCCCTTGAGCCACATTTTTTTCCAGATTAAAACGTAAAGAATCCAGTTGCCCGATGATGCGTTCCAGTTCTACCTTTTGCGCCTGGGTTAAGGGCTGCTTTGTTTCCTTTTCGCTGCCTTTATCTGCCGGGCTGGACTTATCGGTACTCCACTTGCCATTTGTATAACGCATCGGCGAAAGCTCACTAGGGTGGGCAGTAGGCAGTGTTTTGGTCGCGGACGCCGCAATTTGTTTATTGTCCCGCCCCATCCCAATTCCCGCCGAGACCAGCACTTTCGCCAAGGTGGCAGTATCGCGCAACTGCTTTTCCTCGTCCTTATCACCCTGAGTAGAATCTTGACTCCGCGCGACGAAGGCGCTAAGAATAATCCCGTCATTTAACGTATCTGCCTGACAATCCACCATTTTTTGTAGCAAAGCCTGGGCATTTGCCGGAGTGCGGAAGGGGAGGGGCTCGGGCAGATTCTCTGGCTGTGCCTTGCCTTTCAGTTTCACCGGGGTGCTAGGCCATCTCGAACCAAGAGCTTTACTGCGATTAGCGAAACGGTTCTTGAACTCTAAGAGGTTGGGACTGCCTTGAAAAACTTGTTCAATTCCCGCCTGTATTGCCTCCTGGCAGGCACTGGCACGATAGCGAGCCATCTGAACCTTGCTGGCAACAACCGTATCCCCGCTGCCATCATCAAGATGTACGCCGCAGCCGGAAATAGTCAAGGAAACGGCGAGCATTAAGGTTAAGGAAACAATGCCGGTTTTTCTCATCAAGATTAAGTTTGCCACGGGTAACATTATTTTTGAAATGATAGATTAACGAGGCAAAGAAATGACGAAAGAAAAAACAAAACTAGAACAACAACTCCGCGACTTATTAACCTCCGATTGTGAAGCGGTAGGACTCTATTTAGAGGACGTGTCGTTAAAACGAGCCGGTAAATATACCCGTTTAGTAGTGACGGTAGATTTACCGCGAGGTCTTGGATCCGTCCTCGAAAATCAGCTTTCTGCCGTTACCTTGGCAATATCTAAACATCTAGACCAGGTAGACCCGATTAAAGCTAGCTATAACTTAGAGGTAACGACTCCGGGAATTGAGCGCCCCTTAAAGGATGAACGTCAGTATTCGCGGGCGATTGGTCACTATATTCAGGTAAGAAAATATGACAGTGCCAGTGAAGAGGGTAAACTATTGGCTACAACAACTGAAGAAATCGAACTGGAAACTGCCAGCGGTTCGCGTGTTATTGCCCGTAAAGATATTGAACACGCGCAGATGGTAGTACGGTTCTAAAGGCTCGTAAGGAGCATCAATGGATATTGATATGACCGCACTGCGCATGGTTGAGGCAGACAAGGGCGTTAGTTTAGATACCCTGGTGTCTGCCATCGAGGATGCTTTACTAAAGGCGTATCACAATGCTCCCGGCGCATTAGCGGACGCGCGGGTAGAAATTGACCGCAAAAACGGTCACGTAATCGTCATGGCTGCCGAAATTGATGAGGACGGCAACAAGATTGGCGAGTTCGATGACACCCCCTCCGGTTTTGGACGTATCGCTACCACCACTGCTCGTTCCATCATTATGCAGCGGCTACGCGAAGCCGAGGACGACCAGGTACTAGGGTCTTTCCGGGATAAAAAGGGCGAAATTGTCTCCGGGATTATCCAGCAGGGTGGCGACAAAGATACCGTGGTGGTCAAGGTCGGAGAATACGAAGCAGCTTTGCCGAAAACCGAACAGGTTCCTGGGGAGAAATATCGCCACGGTCAGTGGATTCGGGCAGTAGTGGTCAAAACTATGCGCGGAGACAAAGGTCCACGTATCGAGCTGTCTCGCCGGCATCCAGATTTAGTGCGCGGTCTGTTTGCTCGGGAAGTTCCCGAAATTGCCTCCGGAGAAGTGGTAATCGAATCGGTGGCTCGCGAAGCCGGGTATCGTACCAAAATCGCGGTGAGTTCTTCCCGTCCAAATATCAACGCTAAAGGTGCTTGTATCGGACCGATGGGTCGGCGGGTGCGGGCAGTGATGAATGAGCTTAACCATGAAAAAATCGATATCATTGATTATTCCGAGGACGTAGCCGAGTTTGTCGCTAACGCCCTATCACCTGCCCATGTTACCTCTGTCACGGTTGAACCGGCTGAGCATATTTTAGCGCACGTGGTTGTTCCTGATTTCCAGCTTTCTCTCGCCATTGGAAAAGAGGGGCAGAATGCGCGTTTAGCTGCTCGTTTAACCGGAGCAAAGATTGATATTCACTCCGATAGCGATTTAGAAGAACCACAGCCTGAATCTTAAATCACCAACAGTTTCCTTCCCTGCTCCCTCAGGTGGCTTCGGGTATTTTGAGCTAAAGCGTTACTATAGAACTGGAACCTGACATTGGTTGCAATGGCTGCACCGGTTCTGGGCTTTCGCCTTGACCGGTGCTTTATTGTGACCACCGCAGGAACTCTAAAAGTAAGGTTACCGGTATCTACACCCTGTAGATACCCGATACAGGAAAGCAGGGTTGGAAGCTGATGGTCACCCGATGAGCAACCAGCGATGATCTGCCAATTAAACCAATAGTCTGCTCCTCGCTGGGCAGACCAGCAAGGAGAATTGTGGCGAAACTTAGAGTTCATGAGTTAGCGAAAGAGCTCGGAACCACCTCGAAAATCGTGCTGCAGGCACTGAAAGATTCGGGAGAGTTCGTAAAAAGCGCGTCCTCTACAATAGAGGCTCCGGTTGCGCGTAAAATGCGTGAGCATTTTTCCAAGCTCGCCGAAGAGGTAGAAGCAGCGGCTCCCAAAAATAAAGAAGCGAAGAAAAAAGTCGCTAGTAAAACCGCTAAAGTTAAGGCGGCTAAAAAAGCTAAGACGGAAGAAGATGAAACCGTAGCAGCTGCCGGGACCGCCAAGGAAGATAGCAAACCAGCTCCCTCGGAGGAAGCCAAGAAAGCAGCGTCAATTAAACCTGGTCCTAAACCCGGTCCAAAGCCTGCACCTAAAGCAGAGAAACCAAAATCTGCCCCAGGTGGATCTAAACCAGCTCCTAAACCCGGAAAATCGCCGGGAAGTTCTGCGCCCAAACCGGCACCTCGCACTGGCACGCCCCGTCCGGGCAACAACCCGTTTGCCTCGGCGCAGGGGATGCCTCGTCCTGGCGGGCCGCGTCCGGGTAATAATCCGTTCGCATCGGCGCAGGGAATGCCC
Organism: uncultured Urmitella sp.; assembly: GCA_902468275.1. Taxonomy (GTDB): domain Bacteria; phylum Actinomycetota; class Actinomycetes; order Actinomycetales; family Actinomycetaceae; genus Varibaculum. The sequence continues at coordinate 6,491 of CABQYA010000069.1, forward strand.
CGTCCGGGGGGAACCTCGGGGCAACGTAAGAGCAGCGGACGAGGACGCCCCGGAAAGGGTAATCGCCGTCAATCCTCGGCAACCCCCAACGTAATGCCGGCACATTCCGCGGCCGCTCCCATGATGGATCAACCGGCTCCTTCTCGTGGTCAGCGCCGCGGTGGAGGTGGACAAGGAGGACCGGGCGGTTCGGGCGGTCCTGGTCGTCCCGGCGGTCACAAGATGAATAACCGTGGTCGCGGCGGTTTCGGTGCCACTCAGGGGGCATTCGGTCGCGGCGGTTCCTCGAAATCTAAACGACGTAAATCCAAACGGGCTAAACGCGCCAAGTACGAGCAACAAACAGCCCCCAAGATTGGTGGCGTGCAGGTTCCCCACGGCGACGGTTCCACGCCTTTACGGCTACGGTCTGGGGCTTCACTAGCCGATATGGCAGATCGGATTGATTGCGATCCCGCATCCTTGGTAACTGTCCTGATGACCTTGGGCGAAATGGCAACCTCGAACCAATCCTTGGACGAGGACACCTTGATGACGCTCGGCTCTGAACTGGGCTATCAGGTACAGGTAGTTTCCCCAGAGGATGAAGATCGCGAACTACTCGAATCTTTCGACATTAACCTACGCGAAGAGGAACAAAGCGATGAAGAGGACGCTTTGCCGCGTCCTCCGGTAGTTACGGTTATGGGTCACGTAGACCACGGTAAAACCAAACTATTGGACGCTATCCGTGATACCGATGTGGTGGGCGCTGAACATGGGGGAATCACCCAGCATATTGGTGCTTACCAGGTAAACATCGATGTGGATGAGGTTCGCCGGGCAATCACCTTTATTGACACCCCTGGTCACGAAGCGTTCACCGCTATGCGTGCGCGCGGGGCGGAAGTAACCGATATCGCGATTTTGGTAGTTGCCGCTGATGACGGGGTTATGCCTCAGACTGTGGAGGCGATTAACCACGCCCAAGCCGCCAATGTGCCGATTGTGGTAGCGGTAAACAAGGTTGATAAACCTGACTCTAACCCGGATAAAGTGCGCGCTCAGCTCACTGAATACGGTCTGGTGGCCGAAGAATACGGCGGCGACGTAATGTTCGTTGATGTATCGGCTAAACAGCGCAAAGGTATTCACGAATTGTTAGAAGCGGTGCTGCTGACTGCAGATGCCGCTTTAGAACTGAAAGCTAACCCGGATGCTGCTGCTCGCGGGGTCGCGATTGAAACTCGCCTGGATAAAGGGCGGGGCGCGGTTGCTACGATTTTGGTGCAGCGCGGTACCTTGCGAGTCGGGGACTCTATTGTGGTGGGTTCGGCTCATGGTCGGGTTCGTGCCATGCTTGATGAATACGGTAACCAGGTCGAACAAGCCGGTCCGTCTTTCCCCACGGCGGTTCTTGGTTTAACCAGTGTGCCGGGAGCCGGTGATTCTTTGTTAGTGGCAGAAGATGAACGCACGGCTCGTCAGATTGCCGATAAACGCCAAGCACAGCAACGCGCCGCCCAACTGGGCAAACGTCGCAAACGGATTTCTTTGGAAGATTTCAACGCGGCTTTGGAGCAGGGCAAGGTAGATACTTTGAACCTGATTTTGAAGGGCGACGTGTCTGGCGCGGTCGAAGCCTTGGAGGATTCGCTACTCAAAATCGATGTGGGCGAGGAAGTGCAGTTGCGGATTATTCACCGTGGCGTAGGCGCTATTACTCAGAACGATATCAACTTGGCCAGCGTAGACAATGCAGTAGTTATCGGCTTCAATGTGCGTCCGGCGCAGAGGGTAGCCGAATATGCCGATTCGCAAGGTGTAGATATGCGTTTCTATAACGTTATTTACCAGGCGATTGATGATGTCGAGAGCGCTATGAAAGGTATGCTTAAACCCATTTATGAAGAAAAGCAGATGGGTGTGGCAGAGATTTTGCAGGTTTTCCGCTCCTCGAAGTTTGGTAATATCGCCGGTTCGGTGGTGCGTGAGGGTCTGATTAAGCGGGGCGCCAAGGCTCGCTTGGTACGTGACGGAATCGTGGTTGAACCTGAACTTCAGATTTCCTCTTTGCGTCGTGAAAAGGATGATGTGACCGAGGTTCGTGAGGGTTATGAATGTGGTATTTCCTTAGCGATTAAAGATATTCAGGTTGGTGACCATATC
>CABQYA010000070.1:0-8634 GCA_902468275.1 uncultured Urmitella sp.
GCAAAGCACTCTCGTTCCAAAGCCAAGCCTTTGCCTAAACCTAAAGAAATCTACGACTTCCTTAATAACTACGTTATTGGGCAAGACCAAGCCAAAAGGGCGCTTTCAGTCGCGGTTTATAACCATTACAAGCGGGTGCAGGCAAAAGAGCGCGGTCAAAACATCGACATGTCTTTGACCAAATCTAATATCTTACTGCTCGGACCTACCGGCTGCGGTAAAACTCATTTGGCGCGCTCTTTAGCTAAACTGCTTAACGTCCCGTTTGCGATTGTTGATGCTACGGCGCTAACTGAAGCGGGCTACGTAGGTGAGGACGTAGAGAACATTCTGCTGAAATTGATTAACGCAGCTGATGGGGATATTAAACGCGCCGAACGCGGGATTATTTACATAGATGAGATCGATAAAATCTCCCGTAAGGCCGAGAATGCCTCGATTACCCGGGACGTTTCGGGGGAGGGCGTTCAGCAGGCACTCTTAAAAATTATAGAGGGTACGGTAGCCTCGGTACCACCCCAGGGCGGACGTAAACATCCCCATCAGGACTATCTAGAGATTGATACCAATTCCATCCTATTTATCGCTGCCGGTGCTTTTGCCGGTATAGATGACATTGTTAAGTCCCGGCTCGGGCAACATTCCACCGGTTTTGGTTCTTCCTTAAAATCTTCTGCCGAACACGGGGATCTTTACGCACAGGTCAGTGCCGATGATTTGCACCGTTTTGGCCTTATCCCCGAGTTTATTGGACGTTTGCCGGTGCTTACTTCGGTAAAACAACTTAGTGAATCAGATTTGGTGCGGGTACTGGTAGAGCCAGAAAACTCCCTGGTTACCCAATATTGTTCCCTGTTTGAACTAGATGGGGTTGATTTACATTTCACCGATGGGGCTATCAGAGCTATGGCTCGGATGGCCAAGGAAAGAGGCACGGGAGCCAGGGCGCTTTCTTCCATTATGGAGGCAGTGCTTAAAGAAACTATGTTTGAGGTTCCTTCCCAGCCGGACGTACGTTCCGTTACCATCACTGAGGAAGTGGTGAACCAGGGGGCTAAACCCACCTTGTTAGAATCGATTCCCCATTCAAAGACCGCTTAACATCTGCTATCAGCAAAGATGAAAACACCCAGGCAGTCGGGTTTTAAGGGAAAACTGTAATAGTGCTGAGCTTGGACACTTATAGCTGAGCCCTGCGGCAGTGCTTTATCCTTAGGGCATGGACAACAAGCAGGATAACAATCTTCCGGACATTCCCCCGCAGTTACTTAAGGCACGTGCCACTATCGACAATATAGATGCGGCGCTAATTCATATCTTGGCTGAGCGTTTCAAATGTACCCAAAAAGTTGGTTATTTAAAGGCAGAACTGGGGCTTAAAGCTGAAGATAAAAACCGAGAGAAACAGCAGGTAAAACGACTGCGTAACCTGGCGGAAGAAGCTGGTCTCGATCCGGTATTTGCCGAAAAGTTCCTTAAATTTATTGTGGAGGAAGTTATCCGGCATCATATTGGAATAGCGGAGCAGCAAAATCGGAATGAATAGCCAAAAGTACCTCTGGCTATCCCAAAATCTATATCCCTCTGAAGGGAGAACCGTTTGGATACCGCGAGCCTAACTTTTTAAGAATCGGTTTAGATAAAAATAATAACTATCCCTATTCTTGTTCCAGCGGACCGCCATAAATGGCGTTAATCTCGTTCTCGAAACGTTTGATTACTACCGAACGTTTTACCTTTAGTGAGGGCGTCATCGTACCGTTCTCTAAAGAAAAATCAGTGGTGAGTACGCGAATCTTGCGTATAGATTCGGCGCGCGAGACCTTCTGATTAGCTCTGCCCACCGCGCGCTCTAAGGCTTTTAGTACCGCCGGGTGACGTGCTGCATCTGAAATATCCATCGGTGGTAGATTGTGATTGCGTAGCCAACCGGGGAGCATTTCTGAATCTAAAGTTACCAATGCGGCGATAAAGGGACGTCTATCTCCGACAACTACCACATTCGAGATTAGCGGGTGTCCGCGCAGCCCATCTTCTAATACTTCGGGGGAAACATTTTTGCCCCCCGCAGTAACAATGATTTCTTTCATGCGACCGGTTATATAAACAAAGCCGTCGGTATCAATCCATCCTTTATCTCCGGTGCGTAGCCAACCATCTTCGGTATAGAGGGGATTATCTTTAGAGTCAATATTCAGGTAACCCTTCGACATGGGATTACCTTTAAACTGGATTTCACCAACGTCAGAAGTTCTAACCGCAATTCCTGGTACCGGCTGCCCAACAGACCCAATTTTTGCCCGGTGGGGGACATTGACTGTTGCCGGACCTAGCGTTTCCGTCAAGCCGTAACCTTCACAAACGGTGACTCCAATACCGCGGAAGAAATGTCCTAGCCGTACCGATAGGGGCCCTCCTCCGGAAATAATATATTTCGCGTTTCCGCCCAATAGGTTGGTCAGGCGCGACAAGATTAGTTGGTAAAATACTTGTCTGCGAACTTTGAGGGCTCGGGACGGCCCTTCGACAGTATCGAGCGCTTTTGAATAGTCGATGGCAGATTTAGCCGCTAGCCTAAATAGCCGCAGCTTCAAGCCGTGTCCAGCAGAAGCATCGGCGGCATTGTAAACTTTTTCGAGGACGCGCGGTACAGCCAAAATATACGAGGGCTTAAAGGAAGCTAAATCCGCTAATAGATTCTTAGTGTCAGGTACTAATCCGAGAACTCCAGGTCCTAGCAACGCCCCCCAAGAAACCAGCCGTGCCAGGGCATGGGCAACCGGTAAGAACAATAAACAGCGGGTGGTTTTTTGCATCCCAATTTCTGTCAGATAGTCTAAAAGATTAGGCAATAGGGAAGTCGCATTACCTTGGGTTATCACTGTACCTTTAGGGCGTCCAGTGGTTCCAGAAGTATAGATAATGGTAGCGACGCTATCCGGGGTAAGCTGATTGTTATAGGAATCGATAACCGCGGGAGCTATTTGCCGTCCGGCCTCGATAATAGAAAGTAAATCTCCAGCCGCTAAGGAATAGATTTTGCATTTATGTTCCGCGCGACCAGCAACCGCGTGCATTAGTTCCACTGAGGACTGGGTAGAGACGATTGCGTAATGAATATCGGCGTCCTGTAAAATCCATTCGATTTGCGCTGCCGAGTCAGTTTCGTAAATCGGGACAGTCACGACCCCAATAGCTAGGCAAGCCATATCGATTAGAGTCCACTCGTAGGAAGTTGGACCGTGTAAAGCCAAGCAATCTCCCGGTTTTAGACCGATCCCTAACAGACCGCGAGACACTGAGCTAATCTCATCCCAGAATTCTCCGGCAGACAGTTTTCTCCACTGCTCTCCGAGTAGAGTTTTTTGCTCAATAACTGTCTGAGAGGGGTCTTGAGTTACGCGCCGCCGAAAGAGGGACACGATATTTTCGTTTTCTCCCCAGTGGGAGAGGGCGGGCATTGAGAACTCTTTGAGAGTTCCGGGAGTTTTACCAGCTACCGCCACTGTTCCAGGGGGAAAACCGATAACGGTTTCCGTGCTTACTTGCTTGTCCTTAAACCAGTCCATCATGATAGTTAGCCTACCCTATTAATTACGGGGTTTCTTGGCTGGAGGAGTTCCCAGCATCGCATTTCGGGTAGATACCGGAGCAGCGGCATCCGCATCTACCTCGATATTTACCGTTCCAGTTAGGGAGGCAGCAGCCTCTAAATCGGCGCGAACTGCCGGAAGATTATTGGCAGACCAATCATCAGCGTAAACAATAGTTACCTGCTCGAACGGGGTGCGCTGTCCCACTTTGGCTTCGGACTTTACCTTACGCAAGACGCTCAGCGTGTCACCCGCGAGTTTAAGGAGCTGGCTATCTCCTGCCCCCTGTTTTAGCTCGGGGGATATGCTTGGCCAGGGCGCGGTATGAACGGAGCCGGTGCGATACCAGGACCATACCTCCTCGGCTGCATAAGGTAGGAACGGAGCTAGCAGTCGGGTAACGTTATCGACCACTATGGCGAGGGCGCAGCGAGCGGAATCTTGTGCGTCCTCTTGCCATTTTCCGGAAAAATTGTGGGCACGGTCTTTTACTAGCTCTAGGTAGTTGTCACAAAAATCCCAGAAGAAGGACTCGGTTTGCTCTAGAGCGCGGGTGTGGTCATACCGTTCAAATGCGTCTGTAGCAGCGGTAACAACCTCGTTAAGGCGGGAAATGACCGCTTTATCTAAAGGAACGATTACTTTTGCGGGATCTAGGCATAGACCAGCGTCCTCGGTCATTGAAAGCGCGAACTTGGAAGCGTTTAGCAGTTTCATCGCTAGGCGGCGTCCAATTTTCATTTGCGCTTCCTCAAAAGCGGTGTCCGTGCCCAGCCGGGCAGCTGCGGCCCAGTAACGAACTGCGTCGGATCCATGTCTTTTTAACAGTCCCATCGGGGTTACTACATTCCCCTTGGACTTTGACATCTTTTTGCGATCGGGATCTAGAATCCAACCAGAAATCGCCGCGTTCTTAAAGGGGAGGGCGCCGAATTCTAGGTGGGCACGCACCACGGTCGAGAACAGCCAGGTACGGATAATGTCTTGACCTTGGGGACGCACATCCATGGGGTAAACTCGCTGGAATAAATCCTCGTCTCGCAGCCAACCGCCCGCAATTTGGGGAGTCAGGGAAGAGGTCGCCCAGGTGTCTAAAATATCGACTTCTCCAGCAAACCCGCCAGCTTTTCCGCGCTGCGCTTCCTGGAAGCCATCGGGAACATCGCTACTAGGATCAATCGGCAAGGATTCTTCAGAAGGCATTAAAATCTGGTCGTAGTCTACTTCACCATTCTGGTCGATGCGATACCACAGCGGAATCGGTACCCCGAAGAAACGCTGGCGAGAAATCAGCCAGTCATTATGCAGACCATGCACCCAGTTGGCGTAGCGTACCTTCATAAAATCGGGATGGAAGCGCAATTCCTCTCCGCGTTTTAATAGTTCGGCGTTAAGGTTTTCTTGATGCTCCGGTAGCGTGTAGTCGCTGCCGCCATTGCGGATATACCATTGGCGAGACATTACTATTTCGAGCGGCTTATCTCCCTTTTCAAAGAAATTAGTTTGCCGCATAGTTTTTTGCGGTTCGCCCTTTAGCTCTCCGCTTTCTTTAAGCGCCTCCACAACGATTTGCCGTGCTGAGAAAGTGGTTTTCCCGCGGATAGCATCCATCAGCTTGCTGCCAGCCGAATCGGTGATCCAATCGGTTGGTTCATGGGTGATGCGACCATCTTTTGCCAAAATCACTCGGGTAGGTAGTTCTAGGTCCCGCCACCATTCCACATCGGTAACGTCACCAAAAGTACAGCACATGGCAATGCCAGCCCCTTTATCCATTTCGGCTGCGGGATGAGCCAATACCGGAACCTCTACGTTAAATCCCGGGCTGGTCACGGTTTTACCAAATAGGTGCTGGTAGCGCTGATCATCGGGGTGAGCTACTAGGCAGCAGCAAGCCGCCAATAGTTCCGGACGGGTGGTTTCAATAATTACGTCCTGCCCATCAGGAAGATGGAAAGCTAAGGCGTGGTAAAAACCGGGGTAGTCACGAGCCTCTAATTCGGCTTGCGCCACCGCGGTTTGGAAAGTTACGTCCCACAGCCCGGGAGCAGCCGCTTGATAGGCTTCCCCGCGTTTAAGATTGCGTAAAAATGCAGTTTGAGCCACTTTTTGGGAGTCTTTAGAAATAGTTTGGTATTGGTGCTTCCAATCCACGCTGAGCCCCAGGCGCCGCCAGAGTGCTTCAAAGGATTTTTCGTCCTCTTTAGTTAGCTGTTCACACAGTTCGATAAAGTTTTTGCGGGAAACTGGTACCTGATCGCGAGCTTTTACCGACTTGGAATCGCCATGATGAGGGGGCACAAAATCCGGGTCGTAGGGCAGGGAAGGATCGCAACGGACTCCGTAATAGTTTTGGGCGCGCCGCTCAGTAGGTAGACCATTATCGTCCCAGCCCATAGGATAAAATACCGCTTTACCCTGCATTCGCTGGTAACGGGCGAGACAATCGGTGTGAGTATAAGAGAACACGTGCCCTACGTGCAGGGATCCCGATGCCGTAGGCGGGGGAGTGTCAATAGAAAACACCTCTTGGCGCTGCGCCGTGCGGTCAAAAGCATAGACCTGTTGCTCTTCCCAGGTCTGTTCCCAGCGTTCTTCAAGGCCATCAACGCTTACACGATTAGGAACTTTTGGTGCAGGTAAGTTCATATCTTCTAAATCCCGGTGGTTTTGGGGATTACTCATCGACCATCTCCTGTTTCATTATTTCCAAACTACCGGCGCTTACGCTAATAGGGGCGCGGTAACTGGTGCTTGCCTACCCTACTAAACTACTCGGTTTGCTAGGGCAATCCCAAAACTACCTCCCCGTCCTCGCGACCGATAAACCGTTGGGTATATAAATAGAGCCTGCCACTAAAATCAGCTAAATGTTAAAGATAATGGAAGTGGCAGGCTCTACGGTATCCTCCCAGGGAGGAGGAGTTAATTAGTTTTCGGTTCTACCTCCGTTTTCACGGGCAATCTGCAAGTTGTAGGGGGTGTCCCAATAAACTTCCTGGGTGAAAGGGGAACGCTTGGTGGAACGTACCTTATAAATGTGATAGCCGAACACCGCCACATTGGCTACTAAAGCCGCTGCCGAGAGCAATAGCATTGCAGTCGGGTTGTGGGCGCTGCGATGAGCAAATATGGAATCCTGCATAAAGTGCGGGAAAGTAAGCACTATCGCTGACCAGAATGTCAAGGTGTATGCCCGGTATTGAATCCAAGCCCCTTTCCCAAACGCCAAGAATGCGGGAATCGTACATGAAGCCAGCAAAGCCACCCCCGAATACCAGGCGCGGTCAGCTAGACAGTTATACACATAGGCAACATTCCACAAATCATAGGCAATAATCCAACCGACAGTCAGATCTCCCCAGATTATTTGCTTATTTTTACCTTTGGATACGTAGATTCCCATCCAGCCGGAAATCATTAGGAAATTTAGGATTCCCGCGATTCCGTTCATAATGTTCCAAGGCCCGCCCCAGGTAACCATGCCTTGCGAGGGATCCACCCCGTGAATCGAATAGCACTGGAAGTCGCGGATTACCGCCTCGATAATATTCACCGCCAAAATCAGCGGAGGAATACATAAATACCAGCGTTTAGTACGCAGCTTGGGGAAATATTGCAACGCTACCAGTGATAGGGAGCCGATTAGCGCTGAGTACTGTTTTACTATCGGAAACCAACCGTCCGAGTTAGTACCGGCGCGCGAAGTAGGCCACCAAAAAATTGTCAGCGCCACCGGAATCACGATAAATACGGCAATCGCGACCCATTTATAGCGAATAGCCAACCAGGCCATCACCGCCAAGGCGGCAATCACCACCACTAGCATCAAATAGTCATACCATTGCCCAAGTTCAAAAAAGAACAGGGTGGGATAATCCGGTTTCATCAGTTATTTCGCCGTCCTTTTACCCCAGTCAGGAAGATAAGTTTTCTCTTTCTTTTGGCGAATCTGTTCCTCCCAAGAAAACTCTGGTTCTTCCCAATCAGTGAAATAGTCACTGTCTACGACGTTGGCCCAAGGAGAATCAGCGGAAGTGGGCGGCCAGGCAGGGTTATCGGTTACCGGAGGACGTACCTCGTTTACAGCCGGGTCTTGCCGCCCATAACGCAGCCATTGAGTATGGGTGTCTTCATAAAGCTCGGTATCATCCCAGCGTCCCGCCGCAGTGCCGTAACCAAAAACCTTACCTCCCAGCACTGCCCGCTTAATCCGTCCTTGCCACTGCGGCTTTTTACGGAACTCTGCCACCCGCTTCACATACAGGTTCTGCAGATGCGCCATACAGCCCCCGATAAGCTCGATATTTATCCAGTTAATCGCAGCCGCAAACTTGGTATCCGGTTCAAAACCAATCCGCCAATGGTTGATTAACCGGCAACGATTACCTTTGAGCGGAATCAGATAGAAACACCAGGCAGCCGCATAGTGCTTCATACCGGGATAGCGGAAAGCGAAAGAGCCCGGTGCCCGCGGTGGATGTTTAGTATCTACCCATTGAGAAAGATACTTACCCGGAACCACATCCGCCCATTCCATCGACATACCGGCATAATCAAAAGCTGCAATATCACCCGGCTTTAAAGCGTCCTCCCCTTGCCACTGTTCTTGAATTTCGTAAGAGTTAAAGAAAGGTAGCCGGGCAAAGGTGCGCTCTAGGAACTCTGAGGAATAAGAGCCCGCCTTGTCGCAGCCTAACTGTTTTAGATGCCGATAAACCGCATAAGCGGGAGCGTTAATATCAATCGCGTAAGTGGAGGAGCGACCATTGGAATAACAGCGGTCAATCAAGTCGTCAGAAGGATAGCGCCACTCATTTTCTTCTTTGGTAGCTTTGCCCGAAAACTGACTGAAGCCAAGCATTCCCCCGAGGACGACACTGCCCCCAATTGCGCCTAGGCGTAAAATACTTCCAATACGATCGTTAAAAACAGACATTTATCTTCTCCGTAGCTTAACTTTTCCAAACAGGTAACATCTTCGTCAGTCCTGCGTTACCATTAAATTTACCACTTTCTGATGAATAGTAACGTCTTTTGG
>CABQYA010000071.1:0-8482 GCA_902468275.1 uncultured Urmitella sp.
TAGGAGTATCGACACTAGGATTACTTTAATCATCACTTTGACGACCAGGGCGATCTGCCCAGAGTAAGACATATTTAGGAAAGTTCCGAAAATGAACAGCGGAAGCAGCGGAACAATAGCCCGCTTAATCATCAACATCGTGATTTCCCGGAACTCTCCATAGGCACGATGCAGCGTGGGAGTATTAAGCGCTGCCATGCAAATCCCCAGGATAAACGCCAAGATTAAGGCGCCGGTAACGTCCAACACCGGGGCAATGTTCAGGTTGTCGCCAAGCAAGGAGGAAACTGCATTCTTGGGTTCTTTAAGTTCGGGAGCAGATTCAGTCAGAATCCGGGGGAAAACCACCGATGCAATCCCGTAGGTTCCAAAACCGGCAAATAAGGTAGATCCATAAGCAATCCCTACCGTGAGCAGTAACCATTTGCCAGCTCCGCGCCCTAAATCTGCCAAAGCCGGACCTACCAGCCCCAAGATAATCAAGGGGATACAGAAACTCAGAAATTTTCCGAAAATATCGTTAAAGGTAGCAAACGGGGCAATAAATCCTTTAGGCAAACCGGGAATCAAACCTATAAGCGCACCGGCAAGGATTGCTACCAACACCCAAAACAGCAGTTGTTTAAACACACTGGGGATACGTACATTATTCTCAGCCATACTTATTCCTATCTTTTATTAACTAAATCGGCAGTTCACAGCTTCTTGATGCGCCGGAAGATCTTCAGCATCCGCAAAGGCGGTGAGCGGATGCGCCATTTTTTTCAAGGCGGTGCGGTCATATTCGACCTGCTGCACCGGTTTTAGATATGCCATTACCGAAAGTCCTCCCACATAGCGGGCTGTTCCCCCGGTGGGCAACACATGGTTTGAGCCTGCCAGGTAGTCCCCGAGCGGAACCGGGGTGTAAGAACCAATAAAAATAGCTCCTGCATTACGGACTTTTTGGGCAAGCTCATGAGCATTTTCGGTTTGGATTTCCAGATGCTCGGGAGCGTAAGCATTAACCGCCTTAACCGCGTCCTCCATATCTTTTACCAATACGATTCCGGATTGTTTACCACTGAGGGCTTCCCGCACCCGCGCGGAGTGTTTTGTCGCTTTCGCTTCCCTAACGATTCGGTCTTCAACCGCGCCCGCAAGTTCCTCACTGTCAGTAAACAGGAGTGAAGCCGCGTTCGGGTCATGTTCGGCCTGTGAAATCATATCAGCAGCCACCAAGGCGGGATTTGCACTGCTATCTGCAATAATCGCAATTTCTGTAGGACCGGCTTCCGCGTCGATACCACATACCGAGCGAACCAGGCGTTTAGCTGCTGCCACAAAAATATTTCCCGGACCAGTAATCACATCTACCGGTTGGCATAGCGTATCGGAATCTAAACCTGCCTGCCCTTTCGCGCCATACGCAAACATTGCAATCGCCTGGGCTCCACCCACCGCATAGACTTCGCTGACTCCCAGCAATTGGCAAGCAGCCAAGATTGTGGGGTGAACACTACCGCCAAAACGTGCTTGCGGAGGGGAAGCTACCGCAATCTGCTCCACCCCGGCTACTGAAGCAGCCACCACATTCATAATTACCGAGGACGGATAGACCGCTAATCCCCCCGGAACGTATAGCCCCACACGCTCTACCGGAATCCAGCGTTGCGTAACCGTACCCCCCGGCACTATCTGAGTTACCTGTTCATTTGGCAGTTGCGCGCGATGTCCCGCCTGGTTATGGGCGATAGCTATTTCCATTGCTTCGCGAACCTGGGGATCTAATTGTTCCAGTGCTTTAGACAGCTCTGAAGCCTCGACCCGTAAACATTTCGGTCTAACCCCATCAAATCTTTCTGCCCAATCCCGTAACGCCTGCGCACCTCGCAGTTTTACGTCCTCCAGAACGGGACGAATTTTCTCGGCTGCGTCCTCTACGTTCATGCTTGCGCGAGGAAGCGCGTCACGTAGCGCTATTCCGGTAGGCATACCTGAGCGAAAATCGGTAATTGACAGCATGAGGATATGCTAAATCCTTTAACGCTTTTCGCCGCTGCGAAGTCCAGTAAATAAAATGTTTTGACTTTGTTTACAGTTTATTTTTCGGATTTCTGGTTAAGTTTGCGCATTACCCAATCGCGGAAACCTCGATAGGTTAAATACAACAGCACCGCCGAGACAAGCCACAACACCCAGGGATACCAGGCGGGAATCGGGGAAACCATATAGAGAGAAGCAGCAACCACTATCAGACCCGACAGGAATCCACAGACCGTACCCAAAAGCACTGCCGCCAGGAAAGTATTGGATTTTTCTTGCGCATCCCCCTGATACCAGGTAATTAAGACCAGGGCGATAACCATTACTATCAGTGACCCTATTCGCATTCCCAGGTTCATACCGAAACCGTTGAACACCATCACGCCCGCCAAGGATAGCGCCACCAGCGCATCTAACCACCAGGGCGTTTGCGCCTGTTGATGTAATGACTGTTTAATCTCTACCGCCGATACCTGCGAGTCTTTGACATTAGAAGTCGTTGAACCTTCATTTTTTTCAGGTTCGGGTTCACTGTGGACGGTGGCTGCCGAAGCATTCTCAGCTATATTCGAGGACGCTTGCTGAACCGAGACTTGTTCAAGTACCGGATCAACTATTGGTGAAGCAGCTAGCTCCGCAGTTTCCGGGAGACCGGTGACCGCCGCCGGGAGCGAAGTGCTAGGTTGCTGCTGAACACTAGGAACCTTAGCCGCTGTTGAACCTGGTAGATTAGCTGCTGGCTGCGCCGACGATGATGCAACCTGTGAACTAGCCGGCAGGGGGTTGAACCCCGCAGGGGTGTACGGCGCAGAAGCTGTACCCGGCTGAGTGTACTGGGGAACATTTTGGGCAGGAGGAGCAGCAGGAGCCGGAAATGCCGGAGCTGGCTGCCCAGATACATACATCGTTTGTGGTGAAGAGCTGGATAGAACCTGCGGAGTTGCAAACGGCCAGTTAGCTCCGCCTTGATTATTTGCGTCCGGTATTCCTACCTGTTCGGGGTTGCTCATTTAGCTCCTCCACGGTGCATCAATAAAGTCATACTGCTATCAGTCTAGTATCATTTGAGACGTGACAAATAATAACAGCCCGACCTTACCGGCTATTTCCGTGCGCGGTGTCATAAAACTAGGACAGTTTCTAAAACTTGCCAACTTAGTAGAGGACGGAGCCGAGGCGCGAATACTGATTCAATCCGGTGACGTTACGGTCAATGGTGAGGTAGAAACCCGCCGTGGCACTGCCCTTAAGCCCGGCGATGTGGTGCTGGTTAATCTCCCTGAGGGTACTAACGGCGCGCAGGTTTCCCTTTAATATCTTTCGTTATTGTCACCCTAGATCGCTAAAAGCACCCCCCCATTCTGAGCGCGTAACTTCCCGGCATATGCAAAGGCAATTACGACAATCTAAGGAACATTTTCACCCTCCCGAGACAAAAACACCCTCCCAATACCGGCAAACCACCCCAATATCGACCACAATTCCCATCTCGGGAGGGCGCAACTGCACCGGGAGGGTGAAAACGTCGCCCGAAACAGGCGCGACCGGTAAGAGATATGGGAGGTACACGCTATTTAGAGAGGAGAGGAGGATTTATGCCGAAGGGCAGATTTCAAAACACAAGGAGCGCAGAGCCTAGGTTTTTCCTCCCGCCCAAGAAATTTGGAAAACGTAGCGACGTTTTCCAAATTCTTATGCCCACCGCACCCACTCGGATAAAACTTTTGCCCCCGCGCTGGCATCGTTGCTTTTTGCCGGCCGCGGGCTCTTATGTTGCGCCATAATATTGTTTTCTGGACAACGTTTATGCGTTCTTATCGCACCCGAAAGGGAGCGCGGTGAGGGGGTAATATAATGCCCTCCCTGCTTTTTAGCAGGGAGGGCAGCTTTAACTATTTGAAAAATTTACGAGTTACTTTTCAACCTTATCCTTAACCGCATCAACGGCATCCTGGGCTTTGTCGGCAACGTCCTCGGCAACCTCTTTAGCCTTGTCCTGAGCGTCCTCGACAGCTTCTTTCGGATCAAACTCGCTGACCTCTACGTCCTCCCAGTATTCTTCAGCCCAAGGGTCATCAACCGGCTGAGAACGGCGGTAAAGCAGATAGCCAATCCCGCCAGCTAAAGCCGCCAATAGCAGGAACAAGAAAGCCTTACGTCCTCGCTTCGGTGAAGACTTGCCAACCTTTTCCGCTAAAGCCTCACGTCCGTTTGCTGAATGTTTCTTCAATTGCTTACTAGCCTCCTTAAAAGATTTCTCGGAATACTTCTTAGCATCTTGGAACTGATCCTTCATATTATCAACCGCGTTCTCAACTGTGGGCATCAAGTCAGAGGTGACCTTTTCCTGTAAATCTTGAGCACCCTCAATCACGAACTCTTTACCCTGGTCGGCTAAATTGCGTGCCTGTTTAACCAGCTTCTTGTATGGGCAGCATTTCTTCATAGTAGCTCCTTTAACTGGACTGATCCGAGGCGCTCTCGCTTCGGTGATGCCAAATCCTACCATTCCAGTCTAGACGCTGAATGCAAACTTGGGGGAAGAATAAGCCAGGCGATTTCACTAGATTAGACTAAGACAAGTATCGGAATTACCGCATTCATGAAAGGATAAAAGCTATGGAAGCAACAATTCACACTTCAAAAGGCGACATTAAAGTCGAACTATACCCAGATAAAACCCCGATTACGGTAAACAACTTCAAAGGTCTAGCCACCGGTGAACGCGAATGGCAAAACCCTGCAACCGGGCTAAAATCCAATGAACCCCTGTATGACGGCGTAATTTTCCACCGGGTAATCGAGGGCTTCATGATTCAGACCGGCGACCCCCTGGGTACCGGCACTGGCGGCCCCGGTTACCGTTTCGGGGACGAAATCGTACCGGAACTAAGCTTTGACGAACCCTATGTTTTAGGAATGGCAAACGCCGGTCCGGGCACTAACGGTTCCCAATTCTTTATCACCCAGGTGCCAACCCAGTGGCTAAACGGCAAACACACCGTGTTTGGAAAAGTTACCGACCAGGCCTCCCGTGACGTGGTAGACGCAATCGCAGCGGTAAGTACCGATGGGCGCGACCGTCCTCTAGAGGACATCACCATTAAATCCATTGAAATCAGCGAATAGCTAAAACTATCCGTAACCACTGGCTAAAAGCCCAAATGAACAGGACAAATGGTTAAAACTGGAAACCGTGTTGATGTAATAAACATTCTGATTATTACCTGCGGGATTGTCTATGTGGCATCTTGGTTATTCCCCAGCCTGGTAGAACAATTTCTGTTCCACCCGGTACTGGGGTTATATCAGCCCTGGAGATTCCTCACCGCCGCGTTCCTACATTCCGGAATAATCCACCTCGCCTCCAATATGGCGTTCCTGTATATCCTGGGGCAATTAGCCAAACAGGTTATGAGCTCGTTCCAAATCGTCCTAATCTACTTGCTCTCTGCCTGGGCAGGGTCATTAGGAATGGTGATTTGGACACTGCTAACCGGACAGCAAAATGCAGTAGTTGGAGCCTCCGGCGCAGTCATGGGACTATGCGCCGGAGTCTTCGTCTACACTCGAAACCTACACGGAATATCAACCTCACTAGGTGGATTGCTAATCATAAACCTGTTAATCGGTTTCGTAATCCCCAATGTTGCCTGGCAAGCCCACCTAATAGGTGCACTGGCAGGGGCAATCACCGGTTGGGCGCTACACCTGGTTGCAGTCGTTTCCGGCAGGATAGGACGCAAAAAACTAGGGCAAGCAATTCCCGATGTGGTAGACCGCAGGCGCGCCGCTAACGCGGTTAAACACACCCAGATAATAGGGAACGCGCTAGTAACAGTGATACTGACCGCGCTGCTGCTATTGAGTACTCTCGCCTGCTACCTTTAGGGCGCAACAGATACCTATCGCGCCCGTTTCGTCCTCAAAATAAAAGTAGCCTCCGCCGGTAGTGAAACCAGGCGAGCATCTAAGCCAAAAACACCATAATGGACATAGTGGAGAAAATGCCACCCGAAAAATCCTCCCCTAAAGGTCAAGGAGAAATATGTTCGAACGCTTTACAGACCGGGCACGCCGCGTAGTCGTTTTGGCGCAAGAAGAAGCGCGAAATCTAGAGCACAACTATATCGGCACTGAACATATTCTGCTGGGGCTGATTCGCGAAGGCGAGGGGGTCGCCGCAAAAGCCCTGGAAATGGCGAACATTACCCTAGAGGGCGTGCGCGAACAGGTCGTCGAGATTATCGGCAAGGGCGAGAACGATTCCAAAGACCATATTCCTTTTACTCCCCGCGCCAAGAAAGTCTTAGAACTGTCAATGCGGGAAGCGCTGCAGCTGGGGCATAACTATATCGGTACCGAACATATTCTGCTGGGGCTAATCCGTGAGGGCGAGGGGGTCGCCAACCAGGTACTCACCAACCTGGGGGTCGATTTGGGCAGTATCCGCCAAAACGTGATTCATTTGCTATCTGGTTATCCCGGGTCGGGTCAAGATGCTTCCGGCGGTGAAACCGTAGGGGTTGGAACCGGTAGCCAAAAACCTCAAAAATCTGGCTCTGCAATCCTGGACCAGTTCGGGCGTAACCTTTCCGAGGCGGCCAGGGAAAACAAACTAGACCCGGTAATTGGGCGCGTAAACGAGATGGAAAGGGTCATGCAAATCCTTTCCCGGCGCACCAAAAACAACCCGGTCCTAATCGGGGAACCTGGGGTTGGTAAAACCGCAGTAGTAGAGGGGCTTGCGCAAGCAATTGTGCGCGGAGACGTCCCCGAAACCCTTAAAGACAAGCATATATATTCCCTGGATATGGGTTCTCTAATTGCGGGATCGCGTTACCGCGGCGATTTCGAGGAACGCTTGAAGAAGGTTCTGAAAGAAATCCGCACCCGCGGAGACATTATTCTATTCATCGACGAAATCCACACCTTGGTGGGGGCAGGAGCCGCCGAGGGTGCGATTGACGCCGCCTCCATCCTTAAACCCATGCTGGCGCGCGGTGAACTGCAGACCATTGGGGCTACCACTACCGAGGAATACCGTAAATATATTGAAAAAGATGCGGCTTTGGAGCGGCGTTTCCAACCAGTACAGGTAGAACAGCCCAGCGTGGAGGACACAGTAAAGATTCTGACTGGTTTGCGTGACCGCTACGAGGCACACCACCGGGTAATCATTACTGATGACGCGATTAACGCGGCGGCGACTTTAGCTGACCGTTATATTTCCGACCGTTTCCTACCGGATAAAGCTATCGATTTAATCGATGAAGCCGGGGCGCGTCTGCGCATCCACCGCATGACTGCACCCCCCGAGATTCGGGAAATGGATGACAAAATCGATGGGGTGCGCCGCGATAAAGAGGCCGCTATCGATGCCCAGGACTTCGAGAAAGCTGCGAGTTTGCGCGATCAGGAAAAACAGCTCGGTGAAAAACGCGCCCAACTAGAGGCTGACTGGAAGTCCGGGGAGGGCGACCGGATCGGCACTGTCGATGAGGACTCTATTGCGGAAATCCTGGCAATGTCCACCGGTATTCCGGTGTTTAAGCTGACCGAAAAGGAAAGCGCGAAACTGCTGCACATGGAAAATGAGCTGCACAAACGGGTTATCGGTCAAAACGAAGCGGTCAGCGCCCTATCGAAATCTATTCGCAGGACGCGCGCAGGTCTAAAAGACCCGAATCGTCCCGGCGGCTCCTTTATTTTCGCCGGTCCTACCGGTGTCGGTAAAACCGAGTTGGCGAAAGCCCTGGCAGAGTTCCTGTTCGGTGACGAGTCAGCGCTAATCCAACTGGATATGTCCGAGTTCGGGGAAAAACATACTTCTTCGCGCCTATTCGGGGCTCCTCCCGGATATGTGGGTTATGACGAGGGCGGGCAGCTGACCGAAAAGGTGCGCCGCAAGCCTTTCTCGGTGGTGCTCTTTGATGAAATCGAAAAAGCCCACGCCGATATTTTCAACACCCTCTTGCAGGTGCTAGAGGACGGGCGGCTGACCGATTCGCAGGGGCGGATGGTTGATTTCAAGAACACCGTAATCATCATGACCACTAACCTGGGTACTCGGGACATTAATAAAGGGGTACAAACCGGTTTCCAGGTCGATAATGACCAGTCCGGCTCCTATGAGAGAATGAAGAACCGGGTTAAAGAGGAACTAAAACAGCAGTTCCGCCCCGAATTCCTCAATCGCGTGGACGAAGTTATCGTGTTCCCGCAACTGGGTATGGAAGAAATCCGCGAGATTGTGGATTTGATGATTGCTAAACTGCAAGAACGTACCCAAGAGCAGGATATGACCCTAAAGCTCACCGATGCTGCTCGCGAAGAACTTGCCACTCGCGGTTTCGATCCGGTACTGGGGGCACGTCCTTTGCGGCGGACTATCCAACGTGACATCGAGGACGCCCTCAGCGAAAAGATTCTGTTCGGAGATATCGAGCCGGGTCAA
>CABQYA010000072.1:0-8463 GCA_902468275.1 uncultured Urmitella sp.
GCATTTTCCGGATTTCGGGGCGCGAGGTAAAATTCGTCCACACGCTCAGTTAGGCGTGTCTTTTATTAGTTAGTGAAACGGCTGTTAGGGCAGATTGATTAGGGAATTAAAGTTCTTTTCCGCGTTGTCGAACCGGGCAGCAACATTTTGCCAATTAACCACATTCCACCACGCCTTCACGTAATCAGCTTTCACATTCTGGTAGTCCAAGTAGAAAGCGTGTTCCCACATATCCAGCATTAACAGTGGGGTAACCCCTACCGGAACATTACCTTGCTGGTCGAAGAGCTGGAAAATAACTAGGCGTGAAGAAATAGAATCCCAAGCCAGAACCGCCCAACCCGAACCTTGAAGTCCGGTTGCAACGGCAGAGAAATGCTTCTTAAACGCCGCAAACGAACCAAAGTTTTCGGCTATAGCCGCTGCCAATTCGCCCTCTGGCTCCCCGCCACCATCAGGTCCCATATTGGTCCAGAAAACCGAGTGGTTAGTGTGTCCACCAAGATTGAACGCCAAATCTTTCGAGAACTGGTTGATGGCTGCCAAATCCTCAGCTTCCCGAGCCGCCGCTAGTTTTTCTAGAGCAGTATTTGCGCCATTAACATAGGTGTTATGGTGCTTATCGTGATGAAGCTCCATAATTTTGCCAGAAATATGAGGCTCTAGCGCGCTGTAATCATAGGGTAATTCTGGGAGCGTGTACTTTTGCATCTAAATATCCTCCAATAGTAGTTTCAATCGCCTGAACCTCCCTCAAGGCAGAGGCGCTTTCTATCTACTGTAGGCGAAAAGTCCCACTCTCGCAGGATAAATTGCTATCCGGGCAGGTAGAAATGTGTTTGCTGTGAGAATAAAACCAACAACTTCCTAAGAAGATTAAAAATCTAGCTTGCAGGCATCGAATGTAGACAATAGTCAGTTACAATGAGAGCCAAAAGTCTTTGAAAAAATGAGCTGAGGAAGAAAATGGCGGAAGACGAAAAAAGCTTAGAAATCCTAATCTACAGTGATGATCGGGAAATACGGCAGCAGGTAATCAACTCGGTCGGAATCAAAGTGGCATCAGATATGCCGGAAATAACCTGGGATGAGGCAGCCACTGCCACTATCACCCAAGATAAAGTACATCATCATCACTATGACCTGCTGATTCTAGATGGGGAAGCCACAAAAATTTCCGGTACTTCCCTGGCAAAATCTCTAACCAGAGAAGAAGAAAATCTCCCCCCCATCATAATCCTCACTGCTCGCCCCCAAGATGAGTGGCTAGTTGGCTGGTCGGGAGCCGCTAAAGCAGTGGAGCGCCCTCTGACCCCGATAAAACTACAAACCGCCCTCTACGAACTGCTGCGATAGTCAGCAAAGACCATAGTCAGTAAAGAACTCAGCGAGAATAACACCTTACTGAAATCTCGCTGTGCTGACTAAACCCGCGCTCCATCGTCGTCGCTCCATTTATTGGTAAGGGCGCTGCGTCCTCTAGGTCGCAGATAAAGCAATAGAGCACAAAAAATCATCAAATCAACAAAACCTAGAACGTGTACCCAGCCGGGCAGATTAAAACCGGCAATATAGGTGGCAATCCAGGCGATAAGCAGGGCTATTGTGATTACCAGAGCCCGCAACGCAATGCGCGGACGGGGATTTGGGGGAAGAATAGGGGGTTCAAAACCATCATTTGGCTCCGCTAATTCGTAATCTCGCGGCCCGAGCGCGAAAATGTCGCTATCATCTAATCTAGAGGTAATATCCAAAAATTCATCATCTACGCGACGTTGACTTGGGTTGCGGCGGCGATGCGCCCCCCACATCTTGGGGAGTTTCATAGTCGTTAGTTTAGCCGGTCTTTTTTGATTGGTCATAACCTGGTCGGGAAGGAAGCTTACGTGTTATATCGGATGCTGAAAATATTTCTAGGACCCGTCCTGAAAGTCCTTTATCGTCCTTGGATTAAGGGGGCGGAAAAGATTCCCGGTACCGGACCGGCGATTTTAGCCTCCAATCATTTAGCGGTGATTGACTCATTCTTCTTACCGCTGATGATAGAGCGGGAAGTTGTTTTCGTAGGGAAAGCCGACTATTTCACCGGAAAAGGCTTTAAAGGTGCTTTTGTGAAATGGTTTATGACCCGCGTGGGCACGATTCCGATTGATCGTTCTGGGGGGAAGAAATCCCAGGCAGCTTTACAAAAAGGTCTAGCGCGTCTGCAATCTGGCGAACTGTTTGGTATCTACCCCGAGGGAACTCGCAGCCCAGATGGGCGGCTGTACCGTGGTAAGACCGGGGTAGCGCGTTTAGCGCTCCGCTCTGGAGCGCCAGTTATTCCGGTGGCGATGATTGGTACGAACATTGCTCAGCCGATAGGAACCAAGATTCCGCGTCTGCACCGCATTGGGGTGGTTATTGGCGATCCCTTGGATTTTTCTCGCTATCAGGGGATGGAAGATGACCGCTATGTTTTGCGGGCAATAACCGATGAAATCATGTATTCCTTAATGAGCCTGTCGGGGCAAGAATATGTGGATTTGTATGCGGCTGATGTGAAAAAGACGCTGGCTAGCAAGGAGGGTGCGGACGAGGACGCAGCCGCGACTTCCGAAAGGAAAGTAGTGGCTCCCGGAGGGCGAAAAGCCCCGGAAGTAGAGATTCCCGAACCTCCAGCAGAGAGCGCTGCTGAAAGCGAGCCTAAAGAAAATCCCGAAAATACACAGGTAGATGACTAGAGCGAAGAATTTGCGAATCTAGCTGTTTGTCTCGGAAGAATCTTCGAGAAAATCTAGCGAGTTGGTCACCTAGGTAGTAAATCTTTGGCGGTGATTTCTGGGGCGAAACTAGGAGTACCACTGATAATGGGCTTATCGTTCTTTCTCTACAAGGACGGATTTTAGCTTCGTGGAGTCGGCTGCGCCTTATCGACTAGACTAATACTCGTCGGGGCCAAAACTGGCCAAACAATTCTTTTGGAGGACTTATGACCATTAAACGTGTGGCACTGCTTACTGCTGGCGGATTTGCGCCCTGTCTATCATCTGCGGTTGGCGGGTTGATTGAACGTTATACCGAACTGGCTCCTGAAGTTGAAATCATTGCCTACAAGCATGGTTATCACGGTCTATTGTCAAAGAACTATTACGTTGTAGATCAACAGGCACGTGAAAATGCTGGTTTGCTGCATAAATTTGGCGGCTCCTCGATTGGTAACTCGCGGGTGAAACTAACCAATAAAAAGGACTTGGTCGCAAGAGGATTAGTTAAAGAATCAGATGATCCGCTACAGGTTGCTGCTAATCGGCTGGTAGAGGACGGGGTTGATGTCCTGCACACTATCGGTGGAGATGACACTAACACAACTGCCGCTGATCTTGCTCATTACCTGCATGAACACGACTATGAACTAACTGTAGTTGGGCTGCCTAAGACTATTGATAATGATATTGTTCCGGTTCGTCAATCCCTGGGGGCATGGACCGCGGCCGATAGTGGCGCTCTTTATGCTGAACACGTAATTGGCGAATGCCAGTCTAATCCTCGAGAACTGATTATCCATGAGGTTATGGGACGTAACTGTGGCTATTTAACGGCTGCTACCGCTCGTTCTTACCGGAAACTGCTTGATCAAAAACAGTGGGTTCCTTCTTTGGGGTTGTCTCGCGAATCCCGTGAAATTCACGCTATTTTTGTTCCTGAGGCACATATTGATATCGAGGTCGAAGCTGACCGGCTCAAGAAAGTTATGGATGAGGTGGGTAACGTTAATATTTTCCTCTCCGAGGGAGCTGGAGTCAGCGAGATTGTCGAGCAACTGGAGGAAGCTGGAGAAACAGTTCCGCGTGATCCCTTTGGTCATGTGCAGCTAGATAAAATCAATCCCGGTCAGTGGTTTGCCAAACAGTTTGCGGCACGTATTGGTGCCGAGAAAGTTATGGTACAAAAGTCTGGATACTTCTCTCGGGCTTCAGCGGCTGGTGAAGAAGATTTGCGTTTGATTAAATCTATGACCGATTATGCAGTGGAATGCGCTTTTGCCGGTAAAGCCGGTTTGATTGGGCATGATGAAGAAAATGGGGATTTGCTGTCCTCTATTGATTTTGCTCGGGTTAAAGGTGGAAAAGCCTTTGATATTGAAACCGACTGGTTCAAAGAAATGATGGCCGAAATCGGGCAGGAAGTTCGTCCAGCATAAGTTAGGTGGCATTGCTATTTTGGGGCTCGCCGCAACAGCGGCGAGCCCCAAAGACTTTTTAGCGCCCCTCAATCAGGGATATTCGCATTTATCAGCAGATTTATAAAATGGGACGATGTATAGCTTCTTGTTGCGCATTTCATTCGGCGGACTTTTCCGTCCTTAGAAATAAAACTCAGTATGGTTGGTTTTGTGGACGAGAAAACCCTTAAAGCCTTAAATTCTTGGCGTAAATGCCCGGCGCAACAACAGCCCACTTATCCTGACCAGGGAGAACTGCAAGATAAGCTGGCAGATTTGCGTACTCGTCCTCCCTTAGTGTTCGCCGGGGAAGTGGACTGCCTAAAAAAACTGTTAGGGGAGGCTAGCCAAGGACGAGCCTTTGCTTTGACCGGCGGGGATTGTGCTGAAACTTTCGCGGAATCAACTGCCAATCGGGTGCGGCTCAAAATCCAAACCATTTTGCAGATGGCGATTGTCCTAACCTACGGAGCGTCCCTACCGATTATAAAAATGGGTAGAATGGCTGGTCAATACGCTAAGCCACGCTCTAGCGATACCGAAACCCGCGATGGGGTAACTTTGCCTTCTTACCGGGGAGATGCAGTTAATTCTTTCGAGTTTACTTTGGAATCCCGCACCCCCAATCCATCTAGACTGCTAGATACCTACACCCGTTCGGGGACTACCCTGAACTTAATCCGTGCCTTTACCCAAGGTGGTTATGCCGATTTGCATCGAGTGCACGAATGGAATCGAGGTTTTACTTCCAACCCGGCCTATAAACGTTTCGATGCTTTAGCCTGCGATATTGACCGCGCGATTTCTTTTATGGATGCGGCGGGAGTCAGTTCAGCGGAGCTACGTACCGTAGATTTTTATAGTGCCCACGAGTCGCTACTTCTCGAATATGAACAAGCCATGACCAGGGTAGATTCCCGTACAGGAAATCTATATGATACATCGGCACATTTCCTTTGGATAGGGGAACGTACCCGCCAGTTAGATGGGGCTCACGTTGAACAACTATCGCAGGTTTCCAATCCTTTGGGGGTGAAAGTCGGCCCAGATGCCAACCCAGATGATTTGGCGCGCCTGCAAGACAAGCTTAACCCTAAAGCGGAGCCGGGGCGTTTATCTTTCATTACCCGCATGGGCGCGCGCGAACTTCAAACCTCTCTACCGGCGCTATTAGAGGCACAGAAACGGGACGGACGTCCGGTAACCTGGATGTGTGACCCGATGCATGGCAACACTATGCAATCATCTTCCGGGTACAAGACCCGCAGTTTTGAACGCATATTAGAGGAGGTCGCGAGCTTTTTTGCTGCTCATGCGGCGGCTAACACTATCCCGGGAGGCATACACGTCGAGCTGACCGGGGATGATGTTACCGAGGTAATTGGGGGCAGTGAACAGGTAACTGAGGAATCTTTGAAAACCCGATACGAGACCAGGGTAGATCCTCGGCTTAACCATCAGCAGTCCCTGGAATTGGCTTTCCAAGTGGCGGAAATGTTGCAGGAACGCCACGACACTTTAGGTAATCCTTTACGGCGGCCTCTAGAGCCGTGGGGATATTCAGTCTAGGGGATTTGCCTTAGACTACTCGCCACCCCCAGTTGGGTTTCCCAAAATAGGCGCTATCGCGCAAGCTAAGCTGCGTCCCTAGCCGTTTTGCGTCCTCTAAAATAATCGTGGCTATACGTAAGTTAAAGTAACTGTAGAGCCTGATTTTAGTTTCGTGCCCCCGGATGGGGATTGGGAATAGACGCGATTAGGGGATATCCCTAACAGTTCCTTTCGTATCTTTACCTGGAAACCTAGTGATTCTAGCTTTTGTTTCGCTTCACTCATACTCAGTGACGACACATTAGGTACTGTCACCATTTCTGGTCCTAAAGAAATCCGTACTTTGACTTTATCCCCATGGTAAACGGTGCTTTCTGCTGCCGGTTCTTGGGCGATAACCTTTCCTCGCGCCACAGAATCGGAATACTCGGTGCTCTTTTCCATCTGTACTTTCAAATCAGCGAGAATCTTGGCGGCCTCCGCCTCGTTCTTACCCGCTAAATCCGGCAATTTGATTGGTTCTTTACCTTTTGAAACTGTCAGTTTCACCGGTGAATCGTGGCGTAAGGAAGTGCCAGCAGCGGGGTCGGTCGAAATTATTCTCCCTTTTTCTACCTCGTCCGAGTATTCTTCAACTTTTTCCGCTAGCTTTAACTTCGCTTCTTTCAGTAAGGCTACCGCCTGTTCCTGGTCTTTACCTACCAGTTCAGGAACTTTTACATATTCAATCCCGCGAGAAATATAGAGAGTTACTAGCGAGTTCTTCCGGGCTTTACTTCCCGCCTTGGGGTTAGTTCGGATTGCCTTATCCTGGCTTACAGTATCGGAATATTCGCGCACAGTTTTTACTTTTAACTGCGCCTTAGTTAGCAGCGATTCGGCTTGAGTAGCGGTTTTGTCCTGTATGTTAGGTACGGTTACTGTTCCGCCCGGTCCGAAAGTGAAATACCAGCCTGCTGTTGCCCCACTGCTCACTAAAAGTAGGGAGATAACCAGCGCCCATATCCAGCGTTTTTTACCTTTAGAGCGGCGCGGTTGCTCTGTCGACGATACTTTTTCCGCGCCCTTTCCGTTCGCCTTTGCTTTAGTAATAGCCTGGGCGGGGTTATGGTTTCCGCTTGACTTAGCTGGTCGTGATGTCGGTTGAACCGGCTGCACGGAAGAATCGGTTTCCCAGTTAGAGGAGGGGCTAGAAGGACGGGTAGGGGCGGCGGGTATTTCGGGTTCTGCCAGATGGAAAACCGGGAGAACCGCGGTTCCGCCCTTTCCTAGGGGAGTGTGTTCTGTTTCGCTCTCTGGGCTCGGGTTTTGAGGACGCTTTGCTTTGCGTTCTTTAAGCTGAGGGCTAAGGCAGCTAGATACTGCTTGCACCAGCTCTAAGGCGAGTGAGGCATCGGCGGGACGTTCGCTGACATTTCGGGCGGTAAGCGCCGCGATTAGGTCATCTACTTCGCTAGGAATCCAGGGAAGTAAATCGGAAAGAGCCGGTACGTCCTCGCTTACATGCCGCCAAGCAGTCCGAATCGCGGTATCACTTTGAAAAGGAGCTATCCCGCTGATGAGCTCATAAAGCATAATTCCAGCAGAATATACGTCACAGCGCGCATCGGAACTGGTTTGTGAGATCAGTTCGGGAGCCAGATAGTTCACAGTCCCCATAACCGAGCCGGTAGTGTTGCCAGTCGCTTGATTAACGGCGTGCGCTAAACCAAAGTCTGCCACCTTGACCTGCCCGTTAGGGGTAAGCAGAATGTTTTCGGGTTTAATGTCCCGGTGAATAATCTGCATACTGTGGGCAGCTTGCAACGCTGCCAGAACTTGGGCGGTAATCTCTAAAGCTCGTCCTAAAGGTAATGTTCCTTCCCGCGTGAGCACCTGGCGCAAGTTAGATCCATTTACAAATTCCATCACCAGGTAAGGGCGTCGTCGCCAAATCCCCTGATCAAAAATTTGAACAATTTCTGGGTGCATTAGGCGGGCAGCTGAGCGCGCTTCTGCCTCGAAACGATCAACTAGGGAAGTGGTGTTAGCCAGGTGCGGATGCATTATTTTTAACGCCACGTCCCGCCCTAAACGTTCATCGTGAGCACGGTAAACACTTGCCATGCCCCCGGTATCGATAACTTTTACTATCCGGTATCTTCCATCAATCAGCCGTTTTAGCATTTGGTCGTTATCTGGGGCACTTTGGTTTTCGGAAGGAATCTGTCCCAGCTCAGTTTGCTGGGGTGCGGGCGGTGAAACCTGAGGATTCGCTTGAGCGGCATTATCTGTGCTTTTTGACGACATATTTACGCTATGCGAATCCTGCGGGGTGGAGCGAGAGTGCCCGGTATCGTCCGTTTCGATTCTCATATTTTCATCTTAAAGGGAGAAAGGGGGATTGCCGGTAAACGGCGCGGATAGGACGCGGCTTGCCCCCTCAGATAGGGTGGGAGTATGGATATGATTAGTTTTAAAGAAGCAGCTGAACGGCTGGGCATAAAGGTTACTCGTGCCCATCGTCTACTAAATGAGCATCGCCTATTAGCTTTGCCCGATTCGCAGGGGAAACTGCAAATCGTAGCTGATTGTTTACTGGATACTCCCGAGGGGTGGACGTTAGTGGAACGTTTACCGGGAACTATGCTCACCTTGCTGGATGGAGGTTTTTCTACCCAAGAGGCAACCGAGTGGGTACTATCCCCCCAGCCATTGTTAGATGGACA
>CABQYA010000073.1:0-8463 GCA_902468275.1 uncultured Urmitella sp.
GCCAGTCTCCAGAAATATCGTAGGCATAATAATCTGTTCCCTTAACGCTCCGCTCAATCTTTTGATTTCCCGCGCCTTTAAGGGGACGTAAAGCGATTTCTCGTCCATGAATCGCGCGAGCCGCCCTCTGGTAGAGTTTGCGGGTTAAAGTCATCATCTCCAGGTAGTCAGCGCCCGCCTTATAAACCTCTAGAGACGTAAACTCGGGGTTATGGGTTGCGTCCGCGCCCTCGTTACGGAAAGAGCGTCCCATTTCAAAAATCGCACCCATTCCCGCTACTGCCAGGCGTTTTAGATACAGCTCGGGGGCGATACGTAAAAACATATCGATAGAGTAAGCGTTAGAGCGGGTGACAAACGGACGCGCATTAGCGCCACCTTGCACGGCTTGCAGCATCGGGGTTTCTACTTCTAAAAATCCTGCCTGAGCAAGCTCCGTACGTACCGCGGTTAATGCCCGCGAACGTTCTTCTAGCATTTGCAGAGCTAGAGGGTCGTTACGCAGCGTTAGGGTGCGGTCGCGGGCGGAGGTTTTCTCGTCTAGGTTTTCTTTCGGGTGGGGTGAGGGGCGAAGCGCTTTTGCAGCTAGCACCCATTTTTGGGCGATTAGTGAGGGCGTGCCGTTGCGGGAAGTGCCGCAGGTTCCGCTGACGACTATTTGATCTCCCAGGTCAAGCAGGGGAAGATTGGAGAAGTCTTGGGAAGCTAGGTGTTGTTTTTCTAAAACTACTTGGAGGTAGGTTCCCCGGTCATATAAATCCCAGAACCATACTCCCCCATGGTTGCGTTTTGCCACGATGCGCCCATGGGTTTTTAAGGGCGAATCCTCGCAGGGAGCTGCATCAGTCACGATAGCAGCAGTGCTCGGAGGGTTAAAGTCAGCGTTTTGAGCAATACCTCCCGGTAGTGAAGTTAGAGCCGCGCGGTTACTTACTTGCTTAAAGACCTTTTCCAAAGGGTCGCCTAGGTCAAAACCGGGAGGGAAAGGCTCTATCCCGACTGATAACAGCTTTTCTGCTTTTTTACGGCGAACTTTCTGCTGGTCGGTGAGTTTATAGGTAACCGCCTGGGAGGTTAGTTCTTGGCGGATATGTTTCAGCTGAGTTAAATACTCTTCGTCTGCTTCCCATTGAGTTCCTTTGAGAGTCAGCAAAGAGGCGGGTGCGGGAATAAAACCTTCTAAACAACCGGCCGCTATTAGCGTCAAAGGCACTAGCGGATCCGAAGAAAAGCACATATACCTGCTTAACCAACGCGGATTGTAGCGGGCATTAGATTCATATAGGGACTGCAACTGCCAAAACTTTGAAGCCTTAATAAACAGAATCCGTTTAAAACGGTCGTTAAGGGTGGCATCTACCGATTCGCCCTCAACAAATATTTCTCTAAACATGGCGAAATTGAGCGAGAAACGATCAATGCCCTGTTCAAAGCCGTGTTGCAGCATTTGCAGCACCATTGCTTCTACTACCCCGTTGGAAGCATTTTTTGCCCTGCGCATCAAATTCAGAGACACTCCGCGCGGTCCCCAGGGAACAAAAGTCAGTAAACACTGTAGTTCACCGTTGTTTCCTCGCGCGGTGCAAATAAGTTGCCGATCATCTTGAGGGGCGAATACTCTATCTAGACTCATTGAGAAGCCGCGTTCATTCCCAATCCGGAACAGGCTGGCTGCCATTTCTAGCTCGCTTAGCTCACAGGGAGTGATTTCGCTTTGGCGGCGCACTTCGATAGTGATTCCGCTACGCCTAATCCGTCGTTGGGCAGCCAGAAGTGCGCGTCCATGTACCGAGTTTTCATCAAATCTGTCAGCGGAGATGATGGCTTCGTCCCCCATTTTTTTCACCATCATTCCGCTGCGCCGGTAGACTCTGGCTCCTTGAGCGCTGGCCGCTATCACGGCTGGAATCCAGCCTTGACTGTAACAATGCTTTTTCCAGCGTAAAACCACGTCTTCCCAGGAATCGGGGTTTCCAATCGGGTCACCGGCGGCTAAAGCTATTCCCCCACTGACCCCATAGGAGATAGCTGAGGATTCATCGGAGCTGAAAATCACCGTGCGATTATTACGAGTAGCGAAATACCCTAAGGAATCTTCTGCTCCCCATTGAATCAAAAGTTTACGTAAACGCAGGTCATCTGGTTTGCTGCGAATTTCGCAGCGTTGGCCAATCAGGATACGCATCAACGCATAGAAGATGATAACTGCCGACAGAATCATCACTATCAGTGATAATGCTTTGATTCCGGGAAATTCTCGCAACAGGGTGTTTATTTGCGGCGTAGACAAGAACGGTAATCCGCTGATACGTCGCAGTACCCACAGCGCTATATCCGAAGACGCAACAGTTGCTGGTATGAGGTGGCGGGTCAGAGCAAAAGCAATTCCAAATAACATTGCCTCCCCCGCCAATACTATGCTGAAGCCAACTAACAGGGAACGTAGTTTTACCCGCCCCCAAAATCCAGAGGCAGATTTAGTTAAAAGGACGATGATTCCAATCGCGATAACCAGAAAAACTGCTGGTTCTAACGCATATTTCTGTTTTAGTTCTCCATCAAACCATAAGACAATTAAGGTTAGTAAACACAATAGAGCCATCAGGGATTGCATGGCTATCATTACGATTACTGCCAGGCGTTTTCGCATAAAACACAAGAGAGCCACAAAAGCTAGCAGTACCGCCGTCGATAAGGTAGGAAGCGCCGGTACCCCCAAAGTAAGCAGTATATAGACACTTATCCGGTTAAAACCGAATTCAAACAGATAACGTAAAACTATTGCTATCAGGCAAAAGATAGCCCCCAAGCTGTAAATCCAACCGGCACATACTGGAACCTGCTGTTTCCAAGAGCTTTTAGTCTTACTGTTAGCATTCATATTTAAATCTCCACGACTACTGGCACAATCATCGGGCGACGACGCAACCGGCGCGCCACCCAACGCCCCAGGGCGCGGCGCATTGCCTGTTGGAGACGGTAGGGATCGCTATCTCCTAGATTTAAGGCTTTTTGCAGCGCCTCGGTCACGTCCGGGAGTACCTCTCTAAATACCCCCTCGTCCTCGGCCATTCCCCGCGCGGTAATATGCGGACCGGCAACAATAATCTTGGTGGGCACATCTACGGCGGCAAATACTGACACGAACCCTTCTTCACCCAAGGTCATTCGGTCTTTCAACTGGTCTTCATCAATTTCGCCGATGGAGCCACCATCAACATAAACATATTCACAATCAACCTGCCCTACTACTTGGGCTTTGCCATCTTTGAGGTCTACTACTACCCCGTCCTCGGCTAGAGCAATGTTCTCTTCCGCAATCCCAGTAGCGTGCGCAATCTGCCCGTTAGCAATCAAATGTCGGATTTCGCCGTGAATCGGCATCACGTTCTTGGGCTGCACAATATTGTAGGTATAAAGCAATTCTCCTTGAGCGGCGTGCCCGGAAACATGCACTGCCCGGTTACCTTTATGCACTACCTTGGCGCCTTGGCGCATCAGCGCGTTTATTACCCGGTAAACCGAGTTTTCATTCCCCGGTATTAGAGAGGACGCCAACAAGACGGTATCGTCAGGTTCCAAAGTCACTAGCCGATGTTGCCCTTGCGCAATCCTAGATAGCGCCGCCATAGGCTCACCTTGGGAACCGGTAACCATCCATACTCGTTTTTTGGCAGGTAGCTGCTTCATATCTTCGGCGCGCACCACCACTTCCGGATCTAGCTCCAAATACCCAGCTTGAGCAGCGATATTCATATTGCGTTCCATAGAACGGCCCGACAGGCAAACTTTTCTGCCCACCGCCTGGGCAGCTTCTAGGACTTGTTGTACCCGGTGTACATGGGAGGCGAAGGAAGCTACCACTACCTGCCCACTGGATTCGGCTAGGACCTGGCGGATTACCGGACCGATTTCTTTTTCCGGAGTGATAAAGCCCGGCACTTCCGCATTGGTGGAGTCCACCAGGAACAAATCAACGCCCTCTTCCCCCATGCGGGCGAAACCTCTCAGGTCTGTAATTCGTTTATCCAGTGGCAGCTGATCAAGCTTATAATCGCCGGTTACCAGCAGGTTTCCAGCGTAAGTGCGAATCATAACGGCTAAGGCATCGGGAATCGAGTGGGTAACTGCCAAGAATTCGCAAGCGAAATTATCTAGTTCAATGCTCTCGCCTTCACTTACTTGATGTAGATGAGACGCACTCAGTCGATGTTCTTCCAGTTTGGGACGCAAAAAAGCGAGGGTCAGTTCAGAACCGTAAATCGGTATGTCTTCGCGTAATCGCAACAGGTAGGGAACTGCCCCGATATGGTCTTCATGTCCGTGGGTGAGCACCAACCCTACCACGTCATTCATCCGTTCTTTCAGGTAAGAAAAGTCGGGGAGAATCAAATCAACACCGGGTTGTAACTCTTCCGGGAAGAGCACCCCACAGTCCACAATCAGGATTTTGCCGTCCAGTTCAATGACGGTCATATTCCGTCCTACTTCCCCCAGTCCTCCTAGGGGAATAATCCGGATAGCACCAGATTTTAGGGCGGGGGGGTAAGGAAGTTCAGGATATAGCGGATTCACACCTCTAATTCTTGCGATTTTGCTCGTTTATGGCAAACGTGCGCGCGCAAAAGATATAAATATAGTGACGCTTAGCGCTTTGAGGTTAATACCCCGTATAGGCGGTTAGTGATTGGGAATAACTAGCGGCGTTGGGGTTAGGGATATTAGCAGTAGCGGCAGCGAGCAAGCAGACCTAGAGCAAAGCAAAATCTGCAAGCGTTTTTTGCAACTGTTTTATTTCTTCACTGCTGGCTGGGGCTAGAGGCAAACGCAAAGCATCAGAGGGAATAATTTTTTGGAGGGCGAGGGCGTGCTTGGCCATTACCGCTCCTTGCCCCCCTCCCATTAACGCTTTCACCAAGGGTTCTAGTTCTAGGGAAAGCTGCAGAGCCTCCTGGTAGTCTCCCTTTTCTACAGCTGCACCATTTTGCGGTAACTGGGAGCGGCTACGTGAGGCGACCACGCTGATAATCCCGATAGCCCCATGAGTTAGCCACGAATAGTTAAGAGCGTCGTCACCGGAGTAAAAAGCTAGCCCGGTTTGCGCTATCCGCCTTGCTCCTACCTCGACTTTACCGGTAGCGTCTTTGACCGCCACAATATTATCGATTTCAGCCAGGCGTTTTAGCAGTTCATCGCTAATAGCTACCCCGGTGCGTCCGGGAATATCATAAAGAGTTATCGGTAGGTCTACCTGGGAGGATACTTTCACAAAGTGCTGATATAGCCCCTCTTGGGAGGGACGAGAATAGTACGGAGAAACCAGCAAAAGCCCGTTAGCTCCAGCTTCCTGGGCGCTGCGCGCCATCCGTACCGAGTGTTCAGTGTCATTAGAGCCAGCACCGGCGGTAATGAAAATATCGTCTCCGATTGCTTGGCGAACCACCTTTATCAGCTGTTCTTTTTCATCTAGATGAGTGGTAGGAGCCTCCCCGGTGGTTCCAGAAAGCACCAGATGGTTTATTCCCTGGTCTAACAGGTGTTTCGCTAGGTTTGCGGCGGCGTCATAATCTACAGTGCCATCAGGGTGAAAGGGGGTTACCATCGCTACCCCAACCGAACCAGCTAACCGAAAAGCGCTCTCTAGGTTACTCATGACTCCACTTTACCTGCTCTACCTGCCGATTTTTATTTCGTCCAAAAAGCGAGCGAGAGGGTCTAAAGGTCACAAAACCACAGGTGCTGCACCATCGATTCTTGCCCCACCTGCAAGCCCTGACGCAGACCTGCCGGAGAAAATCCACATTCGGAAAAGAAGCGGATTTTTTCTTTCCCCCCATCCGCCAACCAGATTTGTACCCGGCTTGCTCCCGAAAGATGCAACATATCAACAATCGCGTGAAGTAGGCGAGAAGCATCGTCCAGGTTCTTTCCCCAATCGCTAACCTCTAGCGCCACGATTTCCGAATCTGCTCCCCGCTGCGCTAGCGGAGACTGTTTCGGCTTCGCCAACATTTTAGGGGCGGGGGCTATCGCTGCCATTCCTACAACCTGCCCGTTATTTACCGCGGTGAGCAGGTGATGTTTTGGGGAGGGCGGGCTAAGCAGGGATTGTGTCCAGACTTTAGTGATTTCTCCCGAGTTAATCAGCGCTAAGGTTTGCGGGTCTAGCTGCCCTAAATGGGAATGTAAATCTTTACGCATTGCAGACGAGTGAATTTGTCCCCAACTGGGCATATCTTCACTTTTAGCGAGGCGAACTGATCCGGCTGCATCTGACCTTGATAACACCTTAGATCCCTAAATCCATGACTTTATCTAGCCCCACCGTAAGAGGAGCCGCATCGGTAACTTTACGGACAGCCAGCAGCATACCCGGCATAAAAGAGGAACGGTCAAAACAGTCAGTGCGCAGCCGTAACTGTTCTCCCTGGTTACCTAGGATTACTTCTTGATGGGCATTCGCTCCCAGAATCCGCAAGGAATGAATCCCCACATCCCCAACTTTCATGCCCCGCGCGCCCTCAGGGTCGGTGGTGGTGGCATCGGGGGCGGGCGGAATATCGGCTTGCTTGCGGGCGGCCGCCATTTGCTGGGCGGTTGCTAGCGCCGTCCCGCTGGGGGCATCCAGTTTTTTCGGATGATGAGTCTCCACGATTTCAGCGGAAGTGAAGAAGGGGGCTGCCAAGCGAGAAAAAGCCATTACCAGCACTGCGGAGAGGGCAAAGTTGGGGGCAATCAATACGTTTTTTCCGGTTTCCCGTGCCACTTCCTGGATTTTTGCCTGTGCGTCCTCTGTCCAGCCAGAAGTACCTACTACCGCGTGCGCACCAGCGCGTAAAATCGCCTCGGTATTAGCGAAACTGGCGGTAGGAATCGTGAACTCTACTGCGACCTGCGCTCCCCGCAAAGTTTGTGCCGTGATTTCATCACCGCGACCTAAGCGGGCAATCAGCTGCATATCAGCGCAGTTCTCGATGGCATCACAGCAGGTCTGCCCCATACGCCCACCGGCACCAATTACCGCAACTTTCAGTATGTCAGTCATTTCTAATTCACACCCTCAGGTTTATTTGCATTAATTATTTGGGATTTATCAGGGCAAATAGTCTGTCCGGCAACCGATAAGTTGTTATACCATTCTTGCCGTAACTCGGCAGAATCGACTTTGTTATAAATGTCTGAGAGAGTTTTTTTATTGGCCTCAGAATCCGCCTTCTTTGTATCTAGCAGCCCACATAGGGATTGTACGGGACCTAATACCAGTTCAGCGGTTCTTTGATTGTAATGATTCTTTTCCATTACCTGTTTGACGAAACTATTTTGTGCCTCGCTGAGATTAGCTTTCGGAGTGAAACTAACCGTAGGGGTTGCGCTAGGGCTAGAAGTCTCCGGAGCTGCAGTTGGCGAACTGGTCACCTTAGGGTTGGTTTCCTCCGAAACCGGTTTTGTTTGCGGCGACTGGGTGGCAGGACTACAGCCAGCAAGTAGAGCTGCACTAACCAGAAAGGGGAATAATCTCTTTAACTTCACCCAATCAGCTTATGACACGGTAGGGCTTACTGTGACTTTCACCTGGGGTGCGTCTAAGAATTGCGCTGCTAGAGAGCTAATATCTGCCGCGGTTACCAGCTGCAGCGCCGCATTCATCTGCTCGATAGTGCGCAGACGTCCTCCGGTAACTTCCGCGCGTCCCAGGCGTGCCATCCGCGCCCTATTATCGTCCATGCCCAGCAGCACTCCCCCGCTGAGCTGCCCTAATGCTTCTTTGAGTTCGCGTTCTTCAACTGCGCTCTCAGCTAGTTTTTCTAGTTCCCTATGCAATAAATCGGTAACCTTTTGCAGATTCTTAGGGGCGCAACCGGCGTAAAGACCAAATGCTCCGCTGTCAGTGTAGGAGCTATCAAACGCATAGGTCGAGTAGGCTAGTCCCCGCTTTTCCCGGATTTCTTGGAAGAGTCTAGCGGACATTCCCCCCGATAGTATGGTCAGCAATAGGCTTAAGGTGTCACGCTGGGGGGAATTAGCGGGCAGGGAACGGGTACCGATAATGATTTGCGCTTGCTCAACCTTTTTATTTAGCTGTTTATCAGCTCTAACGGCTGGAAGGGGTGCGGGGCGGGAAGGAATTTTCGCGTCCCGACCGCTGTTTAGTTCCCAACCGTTTTTTGCAGCTGCTGTCATTATCAGTTCTGCCAAATAGTCATGGCTGATGTCACCGGCGGCAGCAACCACCAAATGCTGAGGTTGATACCAGCGTTGATGGTGTGATTTCACTGCCTTTAAGGGAGTAGCAGCTACGGTGCTTGCCGTACCTCCAACTGGTCTACCCAGTGGAGAATCCGCATATAACTGGTTTAAGAATTCTTCGTAGCAAACATCTTGGGGATCATCTTGCGACATGGCCAGTTCGTCCAAGATAACCGCGCGTTCTAAGTCGAAATCTGCCTGTGCCAAGGCTGGGCG
>CABQYA010000074.1:0-8411 GCA_902468275.1 uncultured Urmitella sp.
CACATTACTGCCCTGGAATCCGCCCAGATGATTGCAGTATACGAAAGTGGACAACAGGCTAAACGGGGGCGTGGCCGGCCAGCTCGTCACTATATTGCTACCGGTAAAGGACGAGAAGGGCTTAGCGAGGATTACTCAAAACTTGCAAGTCGGGCTCTGGGATTTATTGAGCAAGTCGCCGGTCCGGGTGGAATAGACAGTTTCGCTGCCGCTCATTCGCGCGATATTGAACGTCGTTACGCGCCTTTGATTAAAGAAGCTGGTACAGACCCGAGGTCGCGTGCCCGCGCCCTCGCCGACGCTCTCACAACGGATGGCTATGCGGCTACGGTTCGGGAAGTAGGTGACGGTAGTTTCGCTGTCCAGCTTTGCCAAGGAAACTGCCCGGTGCAAGAAGTTGCGGGTGAGTTTCCGCAACTATGTGAGGCGGAAACTCAAGCGTTTTCCCGTCTGTTGGACGTACATGTGCAACGCTTGGCGACTTTGGCGGATGGGGAGCATGTTTGTACCACCTCGGTGCCAATAGCTCTGCCCACTCCTAAATTCCCTATTAACCGCTAAACATGACACAGTAGAGCACAAGGAAACAACAAAAGAGGGATTGACACACAAATGACATCATCACCACCGGTGATTGCCACTAAAGAAGAAAAAGAAGCTGCTGACCAGCAGGTTATCGACTCGATTGGCACTCAATACGAGTACGGATGGCATGACTCAGACGTAGCTGGTCAAAGTGCTAGGCGTGGTCTTGACGAGGAAGTAGTACGTTTCATCTCTGCCGAGAAAAACGAACCCGAATGGATGCTTAAACGCCGACTAAAAGCCCTCAAAGTTTTTGAACGCAAACCCATGCCTACTTGGGGGCCTGATTTATCTGATTTGCAGATGGATCAGATTAAGTATTTCGTGCGCTCGACCGACCGGGTAGCTAGCTCCTGGGAAGATTTACCCGAGGACATCAAGAAAACCTATGACCGGCTAGGGATTCCGGAAGCAGAACGCGAAAGCTTGGTTTCTGGGGTGGCGGCTCAATATGAATCGGAAGTGGTCTACAACCAGATTCGCGGTGATTTGGAGGAACAGGGAGTCATCTTCCTAGATACCGACACCGCGCTGCGCGAACACGAAGACCTGTTCAAACGATTCTTCGGGAAAGCCGTTCCTGCTGGTGATAACAAATTTGCGGCTCTAAATACCGCGGTATGGTCGGGGGGATCTTTTATCTATGTTCCCAAGGGCGTACAGGTCGAAATTCCCCTACAAGCCTATTTCCGGATCAACACCGAAAACATGGGGCAGTTCGAGCGCACCCTAATCATTGCTGACGAGGGTGCTTACGTTCACTACGTGGAAGGTTGTACCGCCCCGATTTATAAATCAGATTCGCTACACTCTGCGATTGTAGAAATTTTCTGTCTTAAAGATGCCCGGGTACGCTACACCACCATTCAGAACTGGTCTACCAACGTCTATAACCTGGTAACCCAGCGCGCCATCTGCGAAGAGGGAGCCACTATGGAATGGGTAGACGGAAATATGGGGTCAAAAACTAATATGAAGTACCCCTCGGTCTATTTGAACGGGAAAAATGCGCGCGGAGAGGCACTGTCCGTGGCATTCTCGGGAGAAGGACAAAATCAAGATACCGGTGCAAAAATGTTGCATCTAGCGCCCAATACGTCCTCTTCAATTGTCTCGAAATCTATTTCCCGTAACGGCGGGCGTTCGTCTTATCGGGGGCTGGTACACGTTGCTCCGCAGGCTAAGCATTCCAAAGCATCAGTGGTTTGTGATGCGCTTCTGGTAGACCAAATTTCACGCACTGACACCTATCCGTATGTGGATATTCAAACTGATGATGTCGAGATGGGACACGAGGCTACGGTGTCTAAAGTTAGTGCCGACCAGCTGTTTTATCTGATGAGTCGGGGGCTTAGCGAAACTGAAGCAATGGCGATGATTGTTCGTGGCTTTATTGAACCAATCGCGCGGGAACTACCCATGGAGTACGCCCTGGAGCTTAATCGCCTAATCGAACTACAAATGGAAGGATCGGTGGGGTAATGGCCGAGATGGTAAAACAGGCAGACCATAAAGTAGTCGCAGCTGCCTCCCGAGCTGACCGTCCCACCTCTTTTAATCTTGCTGATATTCCTATGCCGACCGGGCGGGAAGAAGATTGGCGCTTCACTCCCCTAGAGCGGATAAAGATGCTGCTCGTGGATACTTTAGAGGGAAGCTCTCCTACAGTTGAGGTTGAGGGGCAGGTTTTAAGCTCAGGTAAACGCCTAAATCTGGGCGCGTCCTCGTATATCGAAATAGCTACCGACAGTGATATTCACGGTAAAATCGGGGCTCCCGGAGATCGGGCGAGCGTTGTCGAATGGAATAACCACCAGGAAATAGTAAACCTAGTTATTGCTGACCAGTTTCCCGAAGCATTGCGAATCAAAATAATTGGGGAAAACCCGACTCCGGCTGCCCAACATATCTGCATAGATGTGAAACCCGAGGCTAAAGCCCTGCTAATTTTGGAACACAGCGGTGATGCCCAACTCAACCAGGGGGTTGAGATAAATCTTGAAAGCGGAGCCGAGCTGGAAATAGTTTCGATTCAGCAATGGGAACGCTCGGCAGTGCACGCGGCTAATCACCGCATGAACGTGGAAAAAGACGCAAAGCTGAAACATATCGTAGTCACCCTGGGTGGCGATTTGGTACGAATCTGCCCCGATATCGATTTAGATAAACCGGGCGGGGAAGTCGAAATGTTAGGTGTCTACTTTACCGACACTGACCAGCATCAAGAACACCGTCTGTTCGTCAATCACATTGCTGAAAATTGCCGTTCCGATGTGCACTATAAAGGAGCGCTGCAAGGAACGCAGGCACATGCGGTCTGGATTGGGGACGTGCTGATTGGCAAACAGGCTTTCAACACCGATTCCTATGAGCAAAACCGTAACCTGGTGTTAAACCCGGGAGCAAAAGCTGATTCGGTACCCAATCTAGAGATTGAAAACGGAGAAATCGCGGGAGCTGGACACGCTTCTGCCACCGGGCGTTTTGATGACGAACAGCTCTTCTATTTGTTGTCGCGCGGTATTCCGGAAGCTACCGCCCGAAAAATGGTGGTACATGGATTTTTTGCTGAACTTATCCGCCAGATTGGAATCAACGAGATTGAAGAACGCCTATTACAGGTGATTGACGCACGTTTAGAACAAGGCTCGGGTGCGCTATGAGCCTAGAAAAAGTCTGTGAAGTAGACGCGCTGGAAGCCGGGCAAGCCCTACGCGCAGAAATAACCGATGAACAGGGTAAAAGGATTCCAATCGCCGTTGTGCGAGACGAGGAGGGCGGCTGGCACGCAATAGATGCCCTGTGTACTCACGGGGACATAGCTTTAGATGAGGGCGACGTAGAAGGGTGCGCAATTGAATGCTGGGGGCACGGAGCCCAGTTCGATTTGAACACCGGGCAGCCCACCTTGCCAGCCACTGAACCAGTTAAGTGTTATCAGCTTGAAATCAAAGGACAGGCGGTTTATGTTTCTGCCTGTAGCCGCAGTAAAGGAAATGAATAAATGGGGAAACTAGAAGTTAAAGACCTGCAGGTTTCGGTAGAAACTCCCGACGGGATAAAGCAGATTCTGAAAGGTGCTTCCCTAACGGTGAATTCCGGGGAAAAGCACGCGATTATGGGACCTAATGGTTCGGGTAAATCTACTTTGGCATATTCGATTGCCGGTCACCCCGGTTACCATATCGAGGGCGGGGAAGTGCTCTTAGATGGGGTTAATATCCTGGAATCTTCTCCAGATGAAAGGGCACGTGCCGGTCTTTTTCTGGCAATGCAATACCCGGTGGAAGTCCCAGGAGTCACCGTCTCTAACTTTTTACGTACTGCCCGGACTGCGGTTGATGGACAGGCTCCGCCGGTACGTACCTGGGTAAAGGAACTAAAAGCCGCCATGGAGGATTTAAAAGTAGATCCGAAGTTCGCTAGTCGCGACCTCAATGCCGGTTTTTCTGGTGGGGAAAAGAAACGCCTAGAGATTTTGCAGATGCAAATCCTTCACCCCAAGTTCGCTATTCTTGACGAAACTGACTCTGGTCTGGATATCGATGCTTTGCGTACCGTGTCTGCCGGGGTTAATCACGCCCACGAGAATCTTGGTTGCGGGCTGCTGGTAATCACTCACTATTCGCGGATTTTGAACTACATTAAGCCGGACTTCGTGCACGTATTTGCCAAAGGGCGAATCGTGGACTCTGGGGGGAGTGAGCTGGCTGACAAGCTGGAGACCAGCGGATACGACTCCTATCTGTAGATAATCTCAGACCGTAAAGCCCTGATTTATTAGTTATTGAGAGGATGCTGCCAGTGCAGTCGCCATTTTCCGATACGGAACTGACGCGTTTGCGTGCCGATTTTCCGATTCTTTCTCGCACCGGGCGGGGAGGGAAACCGATTGTCTATTTGGATGCGGCGGCCACCTCTCAAAAACCGCGTTCCGTTATCGAGGCAGAGACCTGTTTTTATGGAAACTCCAACGGGGCAGTGCATCGTGGTACCCATTTACTAGCTGATGAATCTAGCCAGTTTTTCGAGGATGCGCGCTGCGTTCTCGCCTCCTTTATCGGAGCAAATCCCGGCGAAATTGTCTGGACAAAGAATGCCACTGAGGCGCTTAATCTGCTTGCCTACGCTTTATCTAATCCGGGAATAGATGGAGGGAAACCTCTGATAGGCAAAGGTGATCGGGTGGTTACTACTCGGGCAGAGCATCACGCCAACTTGGTACCATGGCAGTTACTTAGCCAGCGCACCGGCTGCGAGTTCTCCTATCTGGATTTGGATGATGAAGGTCGAATTGACCTGGAAACCCTGAACGTTATCACTACGAACACCAAGGTAGTGGCAATAACTCATGCCTCTAATGTGTCGGGGGCGATTACTGATATCGCGCCTATTATCGAGGCAGCTCATGCTGTTGGGGCGTGGGTAGTGTTAGATACCTGCCAGTCCAGCGCCCATATGTCTCTAGACGTTAAAGCTCTGGGCGCGGATTTTGCTTGCTTTTCGGGGCATAAAATGGCAGGTCCTACCGGTATTGGGGCGCTATATGGTCGCCTGCAATTACTAGAGCAATTGCCGCCTTTCTTGGCAGGTGGCTCCATGATTGCCGATGTGAACATGGACAAATCCACTTTCCAACCTGTCCCGGAGCGTTTCGAGGCTGGCTCGCAAGCGGTAGCCCAGATTCACGCTTGGGCGGTGGCGCTGGAATATCTACAGAAAGTGGGAATGGAGCGGATTCGTCAGCATGAACTGTCCCTAACTCAGTATCTATTGGAGGGCTTAGCGAGCGTTAAAGGTCTGCGGCTGCTAGGGCCTACAGATTACCGCGAACGGGTGGGACTGGCAGCTTTCGATTTCTTTGGTATCCACCCTCATGACGTGGGGCAGGTATTAGATGCCGAGGACGTGGCGATTCGGGTAGGGCATCATTGTGCCCTCCCGCTGCACGCCCACTATGGTTTACGTTCCTCTTGTCGGGCATCTCTTTCGCTTACTTCTTCGCGTGAAGATATTAATCGCCTAATTGATGGTTTAGAAACCGTACGTAGTTTCTTTAAAAGGGGGGAATAATGGTTTCGGCTCTTGATCAGCTATATCAGCAGGTGATTATGGATCATGCCGCGGAAAAACACGGCAGCTCTCCAGTAACGCCTTCAGATACCTCGTCCTATCAAGTTAATCCTACCTGCGGGGATGAGGTTACTTTAGCAGTTACTTTAGAGGGCGATACTCTGACTGGTCTTGCCTGGCAGGGGCAGGGCTGTTCCATTTCCCAGGCATCACTATCAATGATGAATGACTTGGTAGCGGGAAAGTCTTTGGCACAAGTGGAACAGCTTTGGAATGATTTTGACCAAATGATGCATTCGCGGGGACTGGAAGTTCCCGATGAAGTGCTAGATTCCCTAGAAGATGCCGCCAGCCTACAGGGAACCTCCAAGTTTCCCAACCGAGTTAAATGCGCCCTCTTAGGGTGGATGGCGCTGAGAGAATCAATCGCCAAAACGCAAGCGAGGCAAGAACATGAGTGAAGAACGTCCCTGGGAAAACACCGCTGAAGTGCCCCAGCGTTTTCAAGAAATAGCGGCCGGTAATGAAGATGCCGGTCCCTATCTCCCCTCGAAAACCCATATCCATGGGCACGATAGCGAAAACGGACACTTAGATACCGATAAATCGGGCAGAGCGACAACGCCTGGAGCTACCTCCCAGCATTCCCCCCAAGAGTTTGCCGAGCCTTCCCCGCTCACCCCGCAAAGCGCCCTCCCTACTAAAGAGGAAATACTGGAAGCACTGAAAGACGTTATTGACCCTGAACTGGGGATTAATATCGTGGATTTAGGGCTGATTTATGGGGTTGAGCTGCAAGAAGATGGGACAGTGGTCCTCGAAATGACGCTTACCTCAGCCGCCTGTCCACTCACCGATGTCTTGGAAGAGCAAACTCAGTGGGTACTTTCAGCGATGGCATCTCGGGTTCAAATTAACTGGGTGTGGATGCCACCTTGGGGACCAGATCGCATTAGCGAGGACGGACGGGAACAGCTACGGGCTCTCGGCTTTAACGTTTAATGAGGTAACATAGGCTGTTAGAGAAATCTAGCAGGGGGAAGTCTATGAGCCTTGGGGTCTGGTCTGAAGTTGGTAGATTGCAGAAAGTTTTAGTACATCGCCCAGGTAAAGAACTCAATCGCCTCACCCCCTCTAATCGAGATGAACTGCTGTTCGACGATATTTTATGGCTAGAAAAGGCTCGTGAAGATCACGATACTTTCGCCGCTATTCTCAGTGCCGAAAATGCCGAGGTGGTTTACTTAGCGGATTTATTGGCGGAAACTTTAGATATAGAGGCAGCGCGTCAATGGTTGCTGGCGGAAACGATTAATGAACGTCATTTCGGGGTGGCGCTTAGCGCTCCGCTTAGAGAATACCTGGCGGAGCAGGAGAGCCGGAAGCTGGCGCAAATTATGATTAGCGGGCTTACCCGCGCAGAAATCGAGTCTCAACTAGGAGCGGTAGCCTCCGCTGTTTTGGCGCGAGTGGAAACGGAAGATTTTATCTTAGCTCCGCTCCCTAATCACCTGTTTACCCGCGATACTTCCGCCTGCATTGGCAGGGGGGTAATGCTCTCGGCCATGAAAAAGACTGCCCGTCGCCGTGAAACTCTGAACTTGCAGGCTATTTACCGCTTCCATCCAAATTTTAGCGATAATCTTACCCAGTTTGGCGCGGGGGTAGCCGACACTCCCGCCTCCACCGAGGGCGGGGATGTAGAAATACTCTCGGAAAACTCGGTATTGGTGGGGATTTCGGAACGCACCAGCCCGGCAGGTTTCGAGCGCCTTGCTTCCCGTCTGCTCCGGGACTCGTCCTCGTCAATAGAAATGGTCACGGGACTACTAATGCCGATGGAGCGAGCCCAAATGCATTTAGATACGGTGCTGACGATGATTAATCGCGATACTTTCTATAAGTACAAGAACTTGGGGATGTTGGCGAGTGTTACTGCTCGCCGAGGCGTAGACGGTGAAATCTCTTGGCAGATGCACCCGGAAGCCGAAATGCATGAAGTTCTTGCCCAGGCGGCAGGAGTAAGCGCGGTTAATATTCTGCAAACCCCGCAATCCGATAGCGGAGCCGAACGGGGGCAATGGAATGATGCCTGTAACCTGCTGGCGCTTCGTGAAAACGTGGTGACTTCCTATGACCGCAACTGGCAAACCATCGATTACTTGCGCTCCCAAGGGGTTAAGGTTTTAGAAGTTCCCAGTGCAGAGCTTGGGCGCGGGCGCGGAGGGCCGCGCTGTATGACCTGTCCGTTATCGCGAGCAG
Source organism: uncultured Urmitella sp. (assembly GCA_902468275.1). Taxonomy (GTDB): domain Bacteria; phylum Actinomycetota; class Actinomycetes; order Actinomycetales; family Actinomycetaceae; genus Varibaculum. Next base: position 7,921 of record CABQYA010000074.1, read on the forward strand.
CTGTTGAATAAATAGCAGGGTCTGAATCGGGTAAACAGATTTAGCTCAATAGTAAGAAATAAATAGAAAGGTTAAACTGTGGCATTACTATCTGGTCGCCATTTTCTAAAAGAACTCGATTTCACCGCCGAGGAATGGCGGTATCTGCTGGATTTGGCGGCGCAGCTAAAAGCAGCCAAACGGGCGGGAAACGAACAGCCTTATTTGAAAGGGAAAAATATCGCTCTCATTTTTGAAAAAACTTCTACCCGCACGCGCTGCTCTTTTGAAGTAGCTGCCTACGACCAGGGCGCACACGTAACCTTTCTTGACCCGGTGGCCTCCCAGATTGGGCATAAGGAATCTATGGCGGACACTGCGCAGGTATTGGGGCGTTTCTATGACGGGATTGAGTTTCGAGGACGCCGTCAAGAGGACGTAGAGACTTTGGCGCGCCTATCGGGGGTGCCGGTTTGGAACGGCTTGACCGATGAGTGGCATCCCACGCAAAT
>CABQYA010000075.1:0-8405 GCA_902468275.1 uncultured Urmitella sp.
ATGGCACCTGGATTGCTCATGACCCGGCCCCTAAATCTTTGCAGGGTATTGTCCCTGCTCAAGCCCTCAAGGAGGAAAATATGGAAGCCCCGATTATCTCCGGTATCGCCCATGATCGTTCCCAGGAAAAACTGACTGTGGTCGGTTTGCCTAACCGTCCCGGGGTTGCAGCCGATTTGTTTTCGGCGGTCGCCAAGGCGGGCGCCAATATCGATATGATTGTGCAAAATATTTCGGAGGCGCGACCGGGGCGAGCAAATATCTCGATTACGATGCCGGCTGATGATATTCCCTCGGTAATAGCCGAGCTAGAGAGCGAAAAGAACGTCCTAGATTTTATTCGCATTGACCACGATGCCAATGTAGGAAAGGTGTCCCTGGTGGGGGCAGGTATGCGAAATAATCCCGGAATTTCTGCGCGCTTCTTCCAGGCGCTTTCGGATGCTGGTATTAACGTAGACATTATTTCTACTTCCGAAGTGCGTATCTCGGTGTTGATTCATTTGGATCGGCTTGATGATGCGGTGCGTGCGATTCACAAAGCTTTTGATTTAGATGCGGAAGAAACTGAAGCCGTGGTTTATGGAGGTACCGGGCGATGAGTAAAGAATTAACGGTTGCGCTAGTAGGGGCGACTGGTCAGGTTGGACGGGTAATGCGCACTCTGCTAGAGGAAAGAGCTTTCCCGGCAGCTAACATTCGCCTGTTTGCTACTTCTCGCAGTGCGGGTACCCAGCTCGCTTTTCGCGGTCAGCAGGTAACGGTAGAGGACGTAGAGGGCGCTAATCTTGCCGGTATCGACATTGCGGTGTTCTCTGCTGGGGGAGCGGCTTCGCGTAAATATGCTCCCCGTTTTGCTGAGGCGGGTGCGGTAGTGGTCGATAATTCTTCGGCTTGGCGTCGTGACGAGCAGGTTCCTTTGGTGGTATCGGAAGTTAATCCTGAGGATATTCAAAACCGCCCTAAAGGGATTATTGCTAACCCAAATTGCACTACTATGGCAGCCATGCCCACGGTAAAAGTGCTGCATGACCTGTTTGGGCTGGAAACCTTGGTGGCTTCCTCTTATCAGGCAGTCTCCGGATCTGGTCGCGCCGGAGTGACAGAGCTTTCTTACCAGTTGTGTGCCAGTATTGACAAGTGCGAAGCCCTGGCTTTAGACGGGGCGGCTATAGAGTTTCCGGAACCTAAAACCTATGTGCGTCCGATTGCTTTCAATGCGGTTCCAGTTGCTGGCAGCTTCGTTGATGACGGTTCTGGCGAAACCGACGAGGAGCAAAAGCTGCGCAATGAGTCGCGCAGAATTTTGCATTTACCCTCTTTAGCTGCTTCTTGTACTTGCGTACGGATTCCCGTGATGAGTGCACATCTACTTTCTTTGAATGTCCGTTTTGCCCGTCCTGTAGATTTGGCGCAGGCTGAATCAGCGTTAAAACAGGCTAGTGGGGTGCAATTGGTAGACGTTCCTAATCCTTTGGAGGCAGCTGGGCGTGATGGTACTTTCACCGGTCGTCTGCGTATAGACCAATCAGTTCCCGATGGTAAAGGCTTGGCGTTTATTTGCTGTGCGGATAACCTGCGTAAAGGGGCAGCTCTCAATGCGATTCAAATCGCAGAGATCGTTGCCAATGAACTGCTAACAGCCTAGGCAAGCGACGCTACTATACAGTCTGAGCCGGCTTTATAGCAGCGTAACTAGCTACCGGCGCATGATTAAATAGGTAGCGCCAGAGCTAACTGCATTTGAAAATGAAAATTGCCTGAACGGATTACTATGCCGAGGTTTTGACGCGAAAGGAAAACGGAAACTGCGTCCTCATAAATCCTATTTAGCTGCAGCTTTAGCTTTAGGCTGATAGGCTTCTGCGCTGTTAATAGTTAGTTTCAGTCCAAAACCAGTTTGCAGGTTCCAACAATCAACCCCGAAGCCGGAGGACTGACAGGCATAGGAGCCAGACGCAGCTGCCGCCCCCTTAGCCAACAAGGTTTGGGAGGTTTGCGCATCTTGAACCCCTAAATCTTCTGGGGTGCGCGCCCCCTCAGCCCCTAGGGTGAATTTGACGGTAGCTCCGGCTGCCTGACCGATATTGCCGGTAAAACTAAAAGCGGTACATACTACTTCGTTACCAATCGTGCATTTGATAGGGGCGTCTGGTAGCGAAAACTCGCTCACCTGATAAGCGCCATTGGGTAGCCCTTTCGCCTGACCAATAGCGGTAGTAGGGGCAGGGGCTACTTGACGCCCCTCGGTTTTCACATCTAGTTGCGCTCCGGCATTATTATTACCATTACTGGTGGCTTTACCAGCGGCTTTATTGTTGGCATCCTGGTTGCCGTTATTTTCTTGAACGTCAGGAATCCCGTTATTGTTGTGATCCTTATTTAAATCTGAGTCCCCGAAAACCCGGGCTATCACGCCATGCTTGCCATACCAGCCTTTAGAGCCGTCACCACCGGTTAGTTTGTCGGCAAGATTGCCCCCGATAGACAGCGCCAACCCAATAAAAATGGCAATAACTATTACAAATATTTTTCCTTTTTTGGAAGTGGTTTTTTCTTCGCGAGGTGAAAACTCTTCCAAATCGGCTTCATCAGCTAATTTTATTTTTTCAGATTTAGTTTTTGTCTGTCCGGTTTCTGCGGTGGCAGGGCTGGCGGGCTGCTCCAGTTGGCGGGTTTCGTCAGGGTTATTAGCGGGTTCCTCAGTTGAGTTTTGAGGTTGGACTATATCGAAATCTGTCTGCGGTAGCGCCTGGGGGAGGGACAAAGAATCGGGGAGAGCGGCGCGGTTTATCCGGTTTTGCCGGCGTTGCAAAGCAGCGGCAATCTCGGGGTCAGAAAACTCGCTTAACCATTCCAAAAGAGCGGGATAGGTAGAGGGGTTTTCGGCGATTAGCGGACGCAAGGAGGGGTGGTTTTGAGCCAGAAACTGTAGCTCATCCAACGGCGTTGCGGGGTCGCTTGCCCGCTCAACCGGGTCTGTGCTCATGGCTCCTCCTTTGAGTCTCTTAAGTGATTATAGATTATTGCGCGCTAAAACGGTTTATGCCGGTTTCTATATAAAGGGTTATTCGTCTCAGTAGGCAACCGCCCGAGGCGGTTAGGTGTTTGGGATAGCTGATAGGTGCGCCCTATTTATTCCCCCAAGTTGGGGAGCTATCGCTTAACTGGCGCGGTGAATGGGGCAGGCGGAAACGGTAGTGCCATCTTCATGCCGGGAGGAGAAAGGATTTTCCTCTATATCTAGACATCTGCCAAAGAAACGTTTGGAGCTGGGTAGGGGAGCTAGGCGGTGGTCTACTCCCAGGGAGCGAAGCACATAGGCTTGTACGCAGTGGATTAAGTATTCGCGCCGCATGGGATCTTTCGGGAGCATCCTCCCCGCTAAAGACGTGTTTACCATCGAAATTGCAATCGGGAGATTTTGGGGAGGAATTGTGCCTTCGTTGATTGCTTTACGTAGGATTTGCCGCAAAATGTTTTCCACTATGCGGGCGTGAGTGCGAAGTTCCGAATTGGTTTCAGTTGATACTTGTCTCCGTAAATCTAGTCCGGGAGCTAGATGGTAGGAGGCTCCGAGGCTGAGCTGTTCGCGAATATAGATTCGTAGCATTTTGATAGGGGAGGTTACCCCCTCTAAAACGTGGTTTAGGTGCAGAGAGTATTGCCCAGTTTCATAGGTAATAAATGCGAGCAGTAGTGCCTCTTTGTCTTGGAAATGGTTATAGACAGCGGTGCGTCCTACCCTGGCTTCTTCGGCGATTTTTGCCATGGTGAGCGATTCAAAGGTACTGGTTTGGAGGAGGTGGGAAAGGGCGTCAAAAAGTTGCTGGCGGGTTTTCTTCCGATGATCTTCTAATGTTTCCCCAATGATTCTAGGCATGGAGACAGTCTTTCATTTAGTGACGCTTTTAGTCTAATTGTCTTGAAAATCTAGGGGAGTGTGAGGGCTGGGAGGGGATTTGCGGATTTAAAAAAGCATGGGGAGGACGAAGGGTGGGAAAGCTAAGAAAGGTTTAGGTAGGGGAAGATTAGATGAGGTAGCGAAGGGTTGCATGAACTGGTTACATTGCTGCTGGGGGATTGCGCTACCCTGGGGTCTTACATTATGGGAATCTCGCTGGCTGTGGGCAGCAACCTACTTGAAACTGTTTAAGGGGATGGACGCTGCTTCGGCCGCCGCATTCGCCGGAATGCTATTCCTGGGGGTAACCCTGGGGCGGGCAGTCAGCGGATTTTTAGCGATTCGCTTTAATGACCAGCAAATGATTCGCTTAGGGATAGTCTTGGCAGCTGTGGGGCTGGTAATTTTACTGATTCCAGGTTCCGCGGGGCTGGCAGTATGGGCAATGATGCTTATCGGGCTGGGGTGCTCTCCGATTTACCCGGCAATGATTCACGTAACCCCGCTGATTTTCGGTAAAGAACACTCGCGGGCAGTTATCGGGGTGTAAATGGCAAGCTCCTATGTGGCGGTACTTGCTATGCCGCCGCTATTTGGGCTGATAGCATCTAATTTGTCAGTCGGTTTACTACCACTGTACCTGGCGGGCGCCTTGGTGATTTTTATCTTGATGCAGCGTCGTCTATCGCGGTTACAGTTAGAACCCTGAAGCTGATTTTAGTTGCAGTTTTTTAGCTTCCGATAATTCTCTCTGTCAAGCTACTTGACACAAAGTAATACCTAAAATATATTAGGTGTGCCTTACCTAAAGGGCTTGCTGTTTTGGTGAATTTTCTGACGGGAGAAAAAATGCTCGGCGCTTTGCTGATTGCGTTACGTGAAGGTCTGGAGGCGGTTTTAATCGTCTCCATTCTTTATGCCTACGTAAAGAAAGTTAGACGTGAAGATGTTCTCCCCAAACTATGGCTGGGGATATTGGTAGGAACAACCGTGCCAATGAGCGTGGGTGCTTACCTGGTGTGGGGAACTTACACCCTGACCACACAGGCGCAAGAAGCACTCGGAGGATTCCTATCCCTATTCGCAGTTTCCCTAATCACCTGGATGGTTTTCTGGATGGCAGAACATTCAGTTGCCCTCAGCGCCCAAATCAATGCCCAAGCTGAGCACGCCCTCTCAAAAGGGGGAAATGCGGGATGGTCCATGTTTTTGATTGCTTTGATTACCGTGGGGCGGGAAGGTCTAGAAACCGCCATCTTCATCTGGCCAATGCTTAAAAATGCCAGTGACAACGAGAACGCCACTGGACTGGTAATCGGGGTAGTCATAGGTCTAATAATCTCAGTAATCCTGGGCTACCTAATCTATAAAGGAATCGCAAAAGTAAACCTCCGGATGTTTTTCCAAGTTACCGGTTATCTGCTGATTGTGGTAGCTGCCGGAGTATGCTCCTACGGATTCCACGACCTACAAGAATCTGGGCTGATTCCAATGACCGCGCCCCTGTTCGACATCACCGGATATATACCCTCGCTGGTTTATAACGGCGGACTATATGACCTGTTAGTAGCCATCTTCCAATTCTCGCCCAGCCCCACCGCCCTACAGTTCTTCAGCTGGCTGATTTACCTGCTGGTCGTATGCGCCCTGTTCTATGTGTACAACCAGAAAAAGCGGGGTCTACAAGCAGCTACCCCTAACGGCTCTAATAGCGCGGCAGATAATCCAGGAGAGCCTGGGAAACAACCCAAGACCGGGGAAAGCGTGGTTACAGAAACAGCAGAATGTGAAGAACAAATAAAGACTAAAGCGTTAGCCGGATAGGCTGACCTTTTTCCGAGGACGCTAGCTCGTCCTCAACCCTAAAAATGCAAATAAGGAGACAAAATAAATGGGTATTCGCAAGATAGGCGTTGCTATGCTAGGCGTGGCACTCGCCGTTACGGTAACAGGCTGCGTAAAAAACAACGACAGTGCCACCGGTGAGGGCACTGCCGGAAGTGGCAAACCTATCGAAGTAAAAATCGCTGATGACAAATGCGAGGTAGCGGTAAATACTGCCCCTTCCGGAACTATCAAATTTACGCTGAACAATGAAGGTCCAGCCCGTAACGAATTTGAAATCCTAGCTAAAGACAAACTCCAGATTATGGGGGAAATAGAAAACCTAGCTGCCGGTGATAAACGGGACTTTACCTTGCAACTAGAAGAAGGAACCTACTATACCGCCTGTAAGAAAAACATGGTGGGCGCGCTAGTGGGACTCAAAGAGTTCAAAGTAACTAAAGGTGAAGCCGTAAAGGTAAACGCAGATGAACAAAAACTGCGCGATGAGGCAGTAACTAAATACACTGCTTACGTTAAGGATCAGGCAGGACAGCTCGTAGATGCCACCGAAGAATTCGTTACTGCCTATAAAGGTGGAGATTTAGAAAAAGCGAAGAAGCTGTACCCGCTAGCGCGGATGCACTACGAACGCATTGAGCCTACCGCAGAATCATTCGGCGACCTCGATCCGAAACTAGACGAACGGGAAGCCGATTACCAGGAAGCTGATGATGCTAAAGGACGGGAATGGACTGGTTGGCATCGAATCGAAAAAGACCTGTGGGCTGATGGGAAGCTCTCCGCGGAGCAGCGGACGAAATATGCAGATTTGTTAGTCGCCGACACTAAAGCACTACATAAAGCGGTTTATGCTGCCGATTTCAAACTAAAATTGGACGATATTTCTAATGGTGCTATCGGTCTGCTCGAAGAAGTTGCTACTAGCAAGATTACCGGTGAAGAAGAAATCTTCTCCCACACCGACCTCTATGACTTCCAGGCTAACCTAGAGGGCGCGCGGGTCGCTTACGGCAATGTGCAAGCGCTGGCGGTAAAGAAAGACCCAGAGCTGGCAAAGAAGATTGATGCCAAAATGAAAGACCTAGAAGCTACTATCGCCAGCTACAATAAAGCCAAAGGTGATGGGCAGTGGGAGTTCCCGGCCTACACCGAGATTGCAACTGCCGCTATCGGTTTAGATAAGACCCCTGAAAAATACACTAAAGCGCAAAAAGAACTGTCAGATAAGGTTAATGCGCTACGTGCTCCCTTAGCTAAACTAACCGAATCAATCCTGAAATAGGGTGAGACTCAGTGAATAAACAATCTGATAATGAGCGTTCCGAGGGGGCAGCACCAGATGCTGCCCCCTCGGGGGAAAATCCGGTAGCCGATGATAAAGGCGTGAAGATTTCGCGCCGACACGCCCTCCTAGGAGGAGGTATCGCTACCTTGGCCGGGTTAGGGCTGGGGACAGGCGCAGGATATGCTTTCGGAAAATCAGCAGGTAAAACTGCCGGTCAAGAGGCTTCAGATGTTATGAAGATTTCTTACCCATTTAGGGGAAAGCATCAATCAGGGATTACTACGCCGCAACAGCAGCAGATGATGATGGCCGCTTACGATTTGATTACTGATAATCGCGAATTGGTTATTCAACTGCTAAAAGACTGGTCGCTGGCAAGCGAAAAAATGATGAACGGTAATCCGGTTAATGATCCGAAACAGTCTAAATTGGCTCCTCCCGATGATACTGGGGAAGCCTACGATTTAGGTCCGGGTGCGCTGACCATCACTATCGGTTTTGGCGAATCTTTCTTTATTAAGGACGGTAAAGATAGGTTTGGGATAGCTGCGAGGATGCCGAAACCGTTAAAGGGTGGGATTCCCCGGATGGCGGCAGAAAAACTCGACCCGGATCAGTGCTATGGAGATATTGTGGTGCAGGCATGCTCCGAAGACCCCATGATTTCTATGCACGCCATCCATAACCTGAGCCGCTTGGCGTTTGGAACTGCCAGTGTTCGATGGACGCAACTAGGTTATGGGCGCACCTCCTCTACCTCGACGGGACAAAAAACTCCCCGTAATCTGTTTGGTTTCAAGGATGGAACCTCTAACGTTAAAGGTGAGGAAGCAGAGACAGAGCTAAATGAGCATTTGTGGATTCAGCCTGAAGATTCCGGCGGAAAGTATTTTGCGGGGGGATCATATCTTTGTACTCGCAAAATCAAACAGATGATGGAAGTTTGGGATGAATTAGTTTTGCAGGAGCAAGAAGACACGATTGGGCGAGACAAGTTACATGGCGCTCCCCAATCTGGGGGACATGAGTTCACCCCTCCTGACTTCAAGAAGAAAGACCAAGATGGGAAGCTAATGATTGCGGAAGATTCCCATGTGGCAGTGGTCCATCCGGATAATAATGGGGGACGGAGGATGCTGCGTCGGGGCTACAACTATATGGAGGGCACCGACAGTTTAGGTCGTCTTGAGGGCGGTTTGATGTTTATTGCCTATGTGCGCAATCCACAAACCAATTTCATTCCGATTTTGCGCAAAATGTCCGGGGATGCCATGACCGAGTATTTGCAGCATATTTCCACCAGTATGTGGGTGATACCCCCAGGGATGGGCGAGAATGAAGACTATATAGGGCAAAAACTTTTTGAAT
>CABQYA010000076.1:0-8353 GCA_902468275.1 uncultured Urmitella sp.
ACGCGCCTTTGGCGGCTAGTAACTCTTCATGCGTACCGAACTCGACAATATCGCCTTGTTCCATCACGAATATCACGTCACTGTCACGGATAGTAGACAGGCGATGGGCAATCACGAACGAGGTGCGCCCCGCAGTAGCTTTGGCTACTGCTCGCTGAATTAGCTGTTCCGTGCGGGTATCGACCGAGGAGGTAGCCTCATCGAGAATCAGCAAGGGCTTATTTGCCAGCATGGCACGTGCAATAGTCACCAGCTGCCGTTGCCCACTAGAGAGGGCAGAATCTTCCCGAATCTCGCTATCTAGGCCGTGAGGAAGCTGCGCAACCAAGTCACTGAGCCCTACTGCCTTAATCACCTGCTCCAGGCGTTCCTCGGATACTTCCTGCTGAGAGTAAACCAGGTTTTCCCGCAAGGTTCCTTGGAACACCCAGCTATCTTGCAGCACCATAGCGAACTGTGAATCCACGTCCTCGCGCCGCATTGCAGAAAGCGGGGTTCCGTCCAAGAGGATTTCCCCACTATCTAGTTCATAAAAGCGCATTAACAGGTTTACCAGGGTGGTTTTTCCGGCACCAGTCGGTCCTACTATCGCTACATTTTGTCCCGGTTTTACGAGGCCGGAGAAGCCGTGAATGATTTCTTTACCTCTCTGGTAGGAGAAGCGGATATCCCGAAACTCGACCTCGCCCCGAGTTACTTGGCCAGTCAGCGCCGGCTTTTCGGATTCGTCCGGTAGCTCGTCCTCTTCCAGAATTTCAAAAACACGCCCTCCGGCAGCGGCTGCTGATTGGAAGGAAGCCGCGGCAGAAGCTAGGTTCGATAGCGGCTGGGTGAAAACCCGGATATAGAGCATGAATGCGGCGATTACTCCGATGGTTACATAGCCTTTCACCACCAGGACTGCACCCAGTACGCATACCACCACGTAACCGAGGTTTCCCACAAATCCCATGATCGGCATCATTAACTGGGAGAGGAAATCTGCACGCCAAGTCGCATTAAATAGTCGCTGGTTACGACGATTAAACTCGGCATTAGTGGCGGATTGCGCGTTATAGATATTGATGATCCCTTGCCCGGATAGAGATTCTTCGATATGCCCGTTTAGGCTACCCAGGTAGGACTGCCGGCGAATAAAAAACCGCTGCGAGAACACCATAAGCACCGCGTTGAGGACGAACCCCAAAAGCGTTACCCCCATACCGGCGAGCGCCATCCGCCACTCGGTGTAGAGCATCACACATGCTGCCCCCACCAGCGTGACTACTCCGGTAATGATAGTGGTGATTGCCGAATGCAGGGTTTGCACCAGGGTGTCGATATCGTTGGTTACCCGGCTCATAGTGTCGCCATGACTGGTTTTGTCGAAGAAAGACAGCGGCAGGCGATCGATTTTCCGGTCAATCGCGAAACGCATCCGTTGCCCAGTGCGTTGGGTAACCATCACCATAATCAGCGATTGCCCCAGGTTAAAAAAGAACCCTAAGGCGAGGACGAGGGTAGCCATCCGCAACAGGGCAAAGATTTGATCCATATCGATACTGCTACGCAATCCGGCGGCAATCTCGTCGGTTATCAACCCTAGGAACATCGGCGTGACCGCGGTCAAAAGCGATCCGGCAATTGCCAAAACTACCGCGAACAGGATAGCTATCCGGTAGCGCCCTAAAAACTGGGCAAGACCACGCACCGATTGGGAGAACTGTCCTTTCTTGGCTTTCTCATAGACATTACCACCGTGCCCTCCACCTGGGCGTACTGGTGACATTTTTTCTGCGACTGGTTCTAGGCCACGCCGCGCCGACTCGACTTGCCGATTCCACCTGCTCATTTCTAGGTCTTTCACGCCAACTCCTCCTCAGAGAGTTGGGAAAGCGCAATTTCTCGATAAATCTTTGAGGAAGCCATTAGCGACTCATGCGTTCCCCGCTCCACGATTTTGCCGTGATCAATCACTAGAATCTGGTCAGCTTCTCGCACAGTAGCGATCCGCTGCGCCACAATGATCTGGGTTTTCTCGCTTGCTTTCGCCGATAACTGCCCGCGAACATCCCGGTCGGTGGCATAGTCGAGGGCGCTAAAAGTATCGTCGAAAATCATGATTTGCGCGTCTCTGGCCACTGTCCGGGCAATCGAAATCCGTTGTTTTTGCCCGCCGGAAAAGTTTGTGCCCCCTGGGGCTACTTCCGCCGCGTACTCACCCTCTTTATCGTCAATGAAATCGCAGGCAGCGATGTCACCAGCCTCAACAATATCGGCGGGGGGAATGTTTTTCGGACCTTTTCCAAAAGCAATATTGGAAGCGATAGTGCCGGTGAATAGCGTGATTTTTTGGGGTGAATATGCGATTTGGTTACGCAGGTCTAGCAGCGACCATTCCCGCACGTCTTTGCCGTTAATCAAAACCTGTCCTTCCCGGGAATCATAAACTCGGGGAACCAGGTTCACCAGTGATGTTTTCCCGCTGCCGGTGGCTCCAATGAGGGCTACGGTTTGCCCGCGAGCAATCTTTAGATTTATCTTGTGGAGGGCGTCGTCTTCGGCTCCAGGGTAGGTAAATGACACGTCTCTAAATTCAATCGCCGGTACCTGTAGGTCTGGGCGGGTTTCTTTCTCGAGGACGCGGGCGGATTTATCGGCGGTAGCGACCGACTCAACTAGGGAAGGTTTACAATCTAGCACTTCCCGGATACGGCGATTAGCAACGATTGCTCTGGGTGCGAAGACGAATACCATTGCCATCATCAAGAATCCGCCAATCGCCTGGGTCGCATACCCAGAAAATACGATCATCTGTGAAAATAGGGTTATTTTTTCCGCGCCGGCAGCTGCGGAAATCATGAAAGCACCCAGAACATAGATCGCCAGGTTAAGCCCGGATATCACCGTGTTCATGACCGGCATCATGAAGGAAAAAGTACCGGAGACCACCAGGTGAGTGTTGGTTAGTTCGGTGTTGGTGGCTTCAAAACGCTGCTCGTGGAAATTCTGGGAGCCGTAGGCACGGATTACCCGCACCCCCTCCATGTGTTCGCGGGTTACTCGGTTCAGGTCATCAGTGATCCGCTGCATCCGCATCATCCGCGGCATCACGATTCGCCAAATGATGAAAATCATAATCAGCAATATCAACGCCGCAACCCCGGTTGCGGCGGTCCAAGTCAGGTTCTTCCCGGCGATTTTTACGATTGCCCAGATGGCGAGGATGGGGGCTTTCACCATCATCTGACACCCCATAACCACAAACATTTGCAGCTGAGTGACATCATTTGTGGAGCGGGTAATTAGCGAGGGCGCGCCAAAGCGCTCAAAGTCTGCTTGGGGGAGGGATATCGCTTTGGTAAATACCGCTTGGCGTAGGTTGCGAGCCACGGTGGCGCCAATCATGGCCATGCAATAACCGGTGACTATGGCTACTACCATGGATCCGGCGGCGCAGCCGAGCATTTTTGCGCCTTCTGATAGCACCCCGCTGACGGTAGCACCTGGTTTCACAATCATTTCGGTGATGGTTTGCATGAAATCAATCAGGTGCAAATCTAAGAAAACCTGGCAAATAATGGTGATAATCGCTAGCGCGCTGAGCAGCCATTCTTTTTTACCCAGGTGGCGTAGGACGGTCATTATCTAGCACCCCCTTCCTTTTGGGCATTAACCCGGTATTAACCTTTAACCCCTTCTTTTAGATTAGCTCCTTTATAAAAAAGGCGGTGCGGGGAAGATTTTCCCCGCACCGCCTTTTTAAAGTAAAAGACTAACTAGCCTTACTTCAGAGTGATAGTAGCACCCGCGCCTTCCAAATCAGCTTTGGCTTTTTCGGCGTCTTCCTTGGATGCGCCCTCCAGAATGGTGGTGGGAGCGGAATCAACCTTTTCCTTTGCTTCTTTCAGAGCCAGTCCGGGCTGTAGGGCGCGCAGAGCCTTGATTACAGCGATCTTCTTGTCGCCAGCAGCTTCGAGCACTACGTCGAATTCGCTCTTTTCTTCAGCTGCTTCTTCGCCACCGGCAGCACCGGGGGCAGCAACAGCGACAGCAGCGGGAGCTGCGGCCTCTACGTCGAATACCTCTTCGAATTCTTTAACGAAATCCGATAGTTCCAACAGAGTCATTTCTTTGAAAGCATCAATTAGCTCTTCTTTGCTGAGCTTAGCCATTTTGGCATTCCTTTCTTTTTGCCCACGCGAGGCAGTTTTTTTCTTGTCGATCTATACGGCTTTACTAAGCCGCTTTTTCCTGCTTTTCGCGCAGGGCGTCCACGGTGCGTACCGCTTTGACGGCGGGCGCCTTGAACATATAGGCAGCCTGTACCAGCTTGCCTTGCATCGCACCAGCCAGTTTGGCCAGCGTGGTTTCGCGGTTGTCCAGTTCAGCTAGTTGCTTGACTTCATCGGCAGTCAAGAACTTGCCATCTAGGAAACCGCCCCTGATTACCAACTGCTCGTTATTCTTCGCGAAGTCACGTAGCGCTTTGGCTGCATCTACGGCTTCTCCAGTTACGAATGCGATTGCAATCGGACCGGTCAGCTGTTCGTCCAGGCAGTCAATCCCCTGGTTCTTGGCAGCGATACGCACCAGCGTGTTCTTCGTGACGGAATAAGTAGCCGTTCCTGCCAGGTTCTTGCGCAGCTCGGTCATCTGAGCCACGGTCAAACCGCGGTATTCGGTGAGCAGCAGGGCCGATGCGGAGCTGATTTTTTCTTCCAGCTGGGCAATCATGCCTTGCTTATCAGCTTTCGCCATTTGACCCTCCTTCCGTTTATCCGTGCCGGGGGCCAGAACAAGAAAACCCCGCGCAGATTGCACGGGGCGAAAATAAACCTACCAATCCTAGCTGCTGCCCTCCCGAAGGGAAGGACGTCCTCATTTCCGAGGACGCGCAACTATTTTCGATACGTTACGCATCGTTCAACCTACACAGGCTTCCAATCTGGAACTTAAACCCACTGGTGTGGGCACCGGCGATCTTGGGCAGTAGCCAATTTAGCAGCCAATTTCCCAACAGGTCAAAGCAGAAGGGCAGGATAGGGCGCTTTTGTGGGTTATTTAATAAAAGTGGGGTGCCGTTCGGGACATTCCCGAACGGCACCCCACTTATTATTTCTTAGCGCCTATGGGCTAGCGATTCTCTGTTTTCAGATCCTCAGCGCTTAGTCTGCGCTGTTCCTAGCCTCGCGGCGGCGAGTAATACCTACTCCTAGAACTCCCGCCCCTGCCAAAATCAAGGCTGCGGCAGCCGCTAATAGGGAAAGCCCGTCAGTCCCGGTATGGGATAGTTTCCCAGTAGTGGTTGTACCCGCCACCTTCCCAGTCTGTGGCTGTTGGCCGGCGGTATGGTTCTTTCCGGTGGAGGGTTTCTTACCCTCTGTTCCCGGCTTATCTTTGCCTTCAGAGGGATTGTCCGCGACTGGGCGGAAGGACTGCACGGTACACAGCGGGGGATACTTGCCATCTGCTGGCACTTTACCCGACATCAGGTAATTCAGCATGATCTTATTGGCACATTCATACCCGGGTTCGGTTTTCCCGAATGCTATGTGCTGCGCACCTTCTACGCTCAGCATGGTTCCAAACACTGCTTGTGCCAGTACCGGGGTGTTTTTGTAAGCGGTTGCGGGATCATTAGTGGTTCCTACTACCAAGATATTAGGCAGGTTCTTAATCTCGCTGCCCGCCGCTAGGGTTCCCGCGAATGGCCAGGCCTCACACACGCCAATTCCGGAAATCTGATTGTAGGGAGAGCCAGGATCAACGAAGGGAGCATTCTGGTAATACATCGCTTGGATTTTACGGCCGTTATCCGTTGAGGCGGAGTTGGGGTTGGCCGAATCCGCACAGTTAATAGCATTAAAAGCACTTCTTGAGAATGGTTGGCTCGAATAGTTCGACCTTAAATCCTCAAATTCACTAGCGGAATGGTTGATTGCTCCGGTCTTGTTACCCTGGGAAATATCGAACAGGACGCGTGCCAATTTCGGCCAATCAGACTGACTATATAGTCCGCCACGCGCAACGACTGTGGCATCAGAATACCCCAGGGTTCCCTCTGGATTACTAGGATCTCCAACCGATAAGGGTTTGGTTACCAAGGGACGCAACAGGTTCTGAACTTGCCGCGTTGCAAGGCTCAACTGGGGATTATCATCGGCCAGATCTCCATCGTGGGGCTGGTAGTCAGGCAACTCTAAAGCACAGGTATCGGGCCTATCCTTAAGCTCACCAACACCGAAATCGCCTAAAGGCCCAATTTCATAATTCGCCTCCTTATACAATTCTCCCCAGGTTTTATCGCCCTTTAGCTCTTTGCACCAGGTAGTAAACTTTTCAAAAGTTGCTTGAAATTCTTTCCCTTGAGAAAGCAAATGCGCATTCTGCTCCCGCAGCTGCTCATCAGTTAATTGGGAAGTCTGTTCCTCCGCTGTGGGAGCGGTACTTTCGTAGGGGTTAAGTGCCCCATCTAGAATAAAGCGTCCCACATTATTGGGGAAGTTCTGAGCATACACATACCCCAGCCGGGTTCCATACGACAGTCCCACGTAAGTTAGCTTTTTCTGACCCAATACCGAGCGCAACACATCCATATCCCGAGCAGCATTAGTGGTGCCCACGTTCTTTAAGAACAGTTCCCGCTTAGCCTGGTCGAATCCAAATGCCCGCCCGGTGTAACTAAAGCAGCGCTTAACATATTTTCGGGTTTCTGCCACTGATTTTTCGGTCTCCGCCGCTACATCTTCCGAGCTGGCTTCACCGTCAAACTTGAAGGACCAGCTATTTACGCATTGGGAAAAGGGGAAGGAGTGTCCCACTCCCCGCGGATCCATTCCTACCAAATCGTAGTCTTTGCGCAGTGCCTTCCATGTGGGATTGTCATCATACATCCAAGAAGCCACATAACGCGCTGCTTCCCCTCCGGGGCCACCATTATTGAAAACGATTGCGCCTTTGGATTTACCGGATTCGGCGGCATGTTTATACACAAATAAGGCGATATTTCCGGCCGCCGGATTATTGTAATCAATCGGGGTAATTAGGTAACCACATTCCCCGGTCGCAAACATCGAAGTCCCGTATGAGGTAGGGTCAATCAGGTCTTCACACTTTTTCCAGCCGGTGAACCGCTGCCCATAGTAGGCTTCCAAGCCGGCAGGGACTTGCCCTACCGCCTTTCCCCCAGGCAGAGGAGCCCCAATCTGGTAGCTACCGTCCCCCTGTTTGAACAAATCTGCCGTCAGGTCACCCGAGACACCAAAATTCAAGAATTTTTTCAGCTCTTCATCAGTTAGATCCCGGTCATCAGCAGGGGAAGCCGGAGTCGCGAGCTGCGCCGCCAGCGGAACTAAGTCCCCGTCTTCACTTAATCCCGAATTTGCTTCCCCAGAAGCATTAGTAGCGCGCTTGTTCTCTTTTGCTTCCGTGTTAGGCGCCAGGCTGACCTCACCTGATTGGGGAGAAGATGCTTCGTCTGCGTTCGAATTTATTTCAGCATTTACTGAGGGGGGGGACGGTTGCTGCACTAGCAGCCGGAGACATCGTTGAGAACAACCCCAACGTGACCGCCACCATCCCTACCCGCATTAAGGTACGGTTTTTCATGGAAAATCCTTTGAGATGGAATTACTTACGTTGTTCAGCCTAACACGGGACAGATAAAACCATATAGGACAGTTCAAACTGGAAATTCCTGATGTCCCCAACATTGACTGTGGTAAGTCCCGTAATCCAGCAGAGCATGCTACCACCCGTGCTCAGTTTCACCGATGAATACCGGTTAGTTAATAGCTGTGCGGGGAACACTTGGAGCAGATACACACCAGAAAGGCGCTCACCAGCCCATTTAACAAGCTCTCAACTCAACTCTCATGTAGCTCTCAACTATATGAGAGTTGAGTTGAGAGCTCGGTTGAGAGTTAGTAAAATGGCTTATATGCAGGCACCATTAAATTCCACTGAGCTGGACATACTAATTGAGGAACTTCGGCTCGGCGGTCAAGATACTCAACAGGTGGAAGTTAAAGAAGCTGCTGGCGGACTCCCCAAATCCATTCTTGAAACCCTTTCTGCGTTCAGTAATGGCGCGGGAGGGGTTATTATTCTGGGACTACAAGAACAGAACAACTTTGCTTACAGCCCTAAATTCAAAGCGAAAGCAATCTATGACGCGCTCGCAGGAGCTTGCAACGAAAAACTAACTCCCCCAGTGAGAGCGGAAATAAACTTGCTACCTTATACCGATAAACAACTGGTGGTAGCAACTGTTCCCGCCCTGCAGCCACGCGATAAACCCTGCTACGTAACCAGCAAACACATTTACGGCGGTTCCTTTATTCGTACCGGCGATGGTGACCGGCGGCTATCT
>CABQYA010000077.1:0-8311 GCA_902468275.1 uncultured Urmitella sp.
ACGGCAGATAAGCACTCACGTCTGTGCTATGTAGTTGCCACTGAAGGCGCCGATAAAGAACGGATTACCCGCGAAATTAAAGAAATGCCGAAGTATTTCGCAGACTATGAAACCACCGTGAACTTTATTTCTGCCGAGGAGTTGGCGCGTGAGCACGCCGGTATGCCCCACGGAGGGCAAGTCCTCCGTCTCGGTCACACTCAAGAGGGGGTCAAACATCTGATCCGCTTCCAGCTGCAACTAGATTCCAACCCCGATTTCACCGGCTCAATGGTGACCGCCAGCGCTCGCGCCCTAGTTCGTTTGCACGAAAACGGACATACCGGAGCCGCCAGCGTCCTCGACCTTCCTCCCGCTTGGTATTCCCCGTCCTCCCCCGAGCAGCTACGTGCCCAACTGCTATAGCTAGTTCCTTTAACTGTAGATAAGAACCCATTAGCCCGGAACAGTTTTAGGTCAGCGAATCTTTAAGTGAAGGTTCGCCTGTGGGGTGAAACCGATAACTTAAGGGGCTGAGGAGCATCACTACTCCTCAGCCCCTTAAGTTATTATCCTGCCTGTTTAGTTAAGAATTCAGATTCTTAACTGCTGCTGACCTGATTACTTAGGCGGTAGCAAAGGTAAGGCATTTTTCGTCGTCTCCCACTTTGACGGAATCAGCTTGACAGAGCAAGTGTTTGTTGAATTTGCAGTCGGCAAGCTGACACGCCCCCACTTGGGAATTAACTTTTCCTAGTCCCCCCTTTTCATCTAAGGCAATAAAGGTTGCGCATCCACCTTTTGCGATGGTCACCGCGTAAGCGTTGCAACCATTATCGTTAAAGGCACAATCACTAGCTGAACAATTTACTCCTGGCATTGCCATTGTGTTCCTCCTTTGAAGTTTTCTTATAAAGACAATTTCAATCTACAAAGGAAAGCAACAAAGTAAAAGCAATTAAACACAAAAATGTCACCCCTATTAATAAAACTCCATAACTGCTGATAGAAAGCTTTTTAGCTTCTAATAATTGAAACAGTATTCCCTAAATTTAAATAGCAATAGCGTCATTACTTAAATTAGTAATGAGTACCTAAGTTGTTGCTTATTTAGATTCTTGCAGGTTACGGCGAGCATTCTCTAGGTTCATTAATGTAGAAAAAATCTGTTGATACTGTTCATCTTGAGGGTCACAGCGCTGCAATCGCGCCTTTATCTCTGCGATTTGGCGTGACAGGTCACCGCGAATCACCGCTTGCCACACCCCCCGCGCATACTCGCTTAGGCGGGCAGAATCATCTTGAGGCAGTGGGGAAACAATCAGCGCAGAAACCAGCCCCTGTAGCTGCGAATCCACCTGCGTATTTAAGAGTTCACCCCACCGTTTATTGGCCAGAATCACCGCTCGCTGCCCTTTAAGTCCCAGTTCGTCCTCGGCATCGCGCCACAGCTCCGCATATTTATCCAGCCCACCCAAAGCAATAATCGCGGTAAAAAGGGCGCTAAACATGGGTACTCGAAATGCCGCTGGCGAAACCGTCTCTACCCCTACCCCAAAAAGGCTAGCCGGCAGCTGTAGTAAACATTCCAGAGCTTGTCGCTCCAACTTAGCAATCGGATCTGTGGTATTGGGCAGATTAGCCCTGGAGGCAGCACCCGGAAAACCAGCGCCAACGCCAGCACCAGGGGTTCCGGAACGGTGCGCGGGCGAAGTTGGAGGATAGCCATTTAGGTTCGGGGAAACCTGTGAATTGGGAAACTGCCCTCTGCCCCCGCCAAAACCGCCACGTTCGCTGCGAAAGACATTTTGCACTGCCCGCCGCACTTCCTCTTCTGGCATTCCCACCCAACCAGCCAGGCGGCGGGTATATTCCGAACGCAATGCCACATCCCGAATCCGTCCCACTATCGGGGCTGCTGCTCGCAGCCCCGAAACTCGTCCTTCTGCCGTATCCAAGTCAAAAGACTTTAGGGTAGTGCGTAAAACAAACTCGAACAGAGGGCGACGAGAATCCACCAAACCTCGTACTGCTCCTGCCCCTTGAGCTTGCCATAAATCACAAGGATCCTTGCCGCTCGGCTCGATAGCTACAAATGTTTGAGACGCAAAGGCCTGATCTTCCCCGAAAGCCCGCAAAGCCGCCTTTTGTCCCGCTTCATCGCCGTCAAAAGTAAAAATAACTTCCCCACCACGGGTTTTACCAGACGATAGCATTACCCCGGCAGCGACATCTGCACTGTCCCCCAATAAACGCCGAGCAATGCGCACATGCCCATCCCCAAAAGCAGTGCCACAGGTAGCCACGGCACATTCCACCCCAGAAAGATGGGCAGCCATTACATCGGTATAGCCCTCAACCACCACAATTCGGCGCTGCTTACTGATGGCTTTCTTCGCCATCTCAATCCCATAAAGTACCTGCGATTTCTTATAAACCGCAGTTTCAGGGGTATTCAAATACTTCGGACCTTTATCTTCATCGCTCAATCGCCGCGCCCCAAAACCCACGACCGCCCCCGTCAAATCGCAGATAGGCCAAATAACTCGCCCTCGAAAACGGTCATAAGGACCGCGCTGCCCGGTAGAAAACAACCCGGAAGCTGCCAGTTCCACTTCCGTAAATCCGCGTTTACGCAAATAAGACAAGAGGGAGTTCCAAGAGTTCGGGGCATAACCTAAAGAAAAGCGGGCAGCAGCATCGGCGTCGAACCCCCGTTGGTTCAAAAAATTCCGGGCAATCTGTCCCTCTTTACTGCCCAGTTGCGAGCGAAAAAACTGGGACGCATTCCGGTTTGCTTCCAAGATTCGCGAACGCGAAACCCGGTTCGGGTCTGTTGATTCTTTGTCTGTCCCCTCTTGATAGCGTAAAGTCACCCCGGTTTTGTCTGCCAGATATTGAACGGCTTCACTAAAAGACAGGTGATTAATGGTTTCCACAAATTTGATAACGTCGCCGCCCTCACCGCAACCAAAGCAATGATAATACCCTTGAGCAGGACGAACATGGAATGAGGGGGTGCGCTCATCATGGAAAGGACATAGCCCTTTTAAAGATCCCACCCCGGCAGGACGCAGTGCCACATGTTCGCCTACGATTTCATCAATATGGGCGCGCTCGCGTACCTGATCAATGTCCTCGCGTCGAATAAGCCCAGCCATATTTCATATCATAGGCGAGGGCGGGCGTAGAAAGCTACGTTACTTTCTAACGAAAAAAGATTTATATAGAGCAATAATGCTTTTCTAAGCAGCAAAAATAGCTTTAATAAATCGGAATTACAAGTAATTATTTTAGTAACATGATTATCTTCATATCTGTTGTTATTAAAGTGAATAAATCATTTATTAAACCTCTTTTTATTCAAGGTTTTTGCCATTTACTTTTATCACAACTAGCTCGGTCTGTATCACAACTCAGACATTCAAGTCGGCACTAAAAATAGACTAGAGAAGTAGCCTAAGAATAATCCCGGAATTGGTTCAGATTGTCTAACCATTTCCGAAAATGACTATTCTAATCAGAAAGCTGGCATTCAACCATGACTCCACCAAACAACCCTCCTCAACCACCACTTCCACCGCTAGGCTACCCCGGTTCATCACCATACAATGCCGTACCCCCGAATCCACCCTTCCAGCCTCCGCAGTCTCCGCAACCTTACAGCGGCGCACAACCGGCGCAGCCTTGGCAAGAATCGCAACCTCCACGACCTCCGCAGATTGCCCAGGATAATCAATCTTTGCAGCCACCTTCCCCGCCTCAGCCCCTAGCTAAGGCAAACTCCGCTCAAACCACCCCTACCTCTTATCCTTCACAACCAACTCCGTTTAACTCTAACCAGGAAAAAGTCACCGGAAACAGCCTACCGGCTATGCCTAAGCCCAATTCCGACAGAGTAATTAATTCCTTAGAGGATTATCTGTTACTTGCTCCCAGGCTCGCACAAGCTGCATTAATTGGACTTGGGGTTGCCCTTCTGGCTCTATTTGTTCGATATCTCGAAAACAACGTGTTCTATTTTGTTTTAGTTGTCCCTGGGATAAAAATTCCTTGGAGCACTGTCTTTATAGCTCTCGGTCTCCTGTGGATACCAATACCGTTTATCCTACCTTTTATTGCAGACCCACTTGATCGCTGGTTGGAAAAGGACGAAAATAACGATGACTCCGACAAAGATAATAGCGACGATGACGCCAGCTCAAAATCATTTGCTGAGATATTTAGAGGGGTAATTGAGGAAAAGAAAGCAGAAAAATCTAAATCCCAAATAAAATGGAATGGCTTTCCAGATAACAAGAATTACCCCGGCGGTTTTTAAGCCAAAAATCAGCTTTGCAGGGAACGGAACATTCCACAGATACGTCCATGCCACTGATGAGCCGAAGTATCGGTTAAAGAAGCAATTTGATCAACTAAAGCTCGCAGACGCTGACCATCATTTTCTGCTCTGCGCCAAAGCGTCAAATACGGTTCCTCTAAAAGCTCTGGACGCTCCCAGAGCGCATCCGAAAGCTCGAAAACCAGGGTACGCTGCTGTAAATGAATCGGGTCTGTTTCGCGAGGCTGCATCACAAAAGCTGCTGCCATCCCCTTTAACACCTTAATTTCCGCCAATGTATCTGGCGGAATTACCAGGTCAGCATCATAGCGATGTAACGGAGACGAACCAGCTGCCTCTAAAGTAGCGCTCGCCACCGCCTGGCAAAAACGCCCAATCAACTGACTGGTCATATCTTTAAGCTGAGCCATATCCTGATAAGAACCATTAAAACTATTAAGCCAGGACGGATGGGAAGTAATTCGTTCCCACGCAAGCGGAAGCAGCTCTACCTGCCCCGCCCCATACCAGTCAATACAAGATTGAAACACCTGTTCACGCACTTGAGACTGCTCAAAAGAAGCCGGATCTAGTTCCCCGGTTTGAATTGCGTCCTCTACATCGTGAACCGAATAGGCAATATCATCAGAAATATCCATGATTTGGGCTTCCAAACACCTCTGATGGGGCGGAGAAAACGTACGCATCCAGGTGAAAACTTCCGCGTCCTCGTCATAGCAATTATATTTGCGGGTCGAATAATCCGAATCCGCCCCCTGCCCTTTGAGCCAAGGATACTTACAGACCGCATCCAAAGTAGCACGGGTCAAGTTCAACCCTAGATAGCGACCATCGTCTCCCAATATTTTTGGTTCTAAGCGAGTAAGCAGCCGAAAAGTCTGGGCATTGCCCTCAAATCCCCCAATACTTGCCGCCACCTGATTTAATGCGCGCTCACCATTATGTCCAAAAGGAGGATGACCCAGGTCATGAGCTTGACAAGCAGCATCCACAATATCGGGATCACAGCCCAGTTCCAGCCCCAAAGACCTCCCCACCTGGGAGACTTCAATAGAGTGTGTCAAGCGCGTCCTCACAAAAGAATCCGTGGATGGCCCTACCACCTGCGTCTTTGCCCCTAAACGGCGCAACGCCGACGAATACATAATCCGCGCCCGATCGCGAGCATAGTCGGTACGCTCCGAGGACTTGGGAGGCTCAGCTTTGAAACGTTCGCGGTCACGGGGAGAATAGGGCGCACTTTTCACATTTCCCAGTCTAAACTGCCCGCTAAGCATTTTCGATTAATAACCACCCGCATCCAGGGAAGTATCTAGTTTAGCCGCCTGCAATACTCGCTCCGCTTGCTCATCAACCTCCCGCGATTGCAGCCACCCCTCCGGCAGATGAGTCTTGCGGGCATGACCGGCGCGCCCTCGTTTACCCAGAGCCGAAGGCGGGTAGGGCAAATCCCTATCTAAACTAGAAAACAATTGTTCTAACTCTTTCAAAGAGGACGTGCTGCTAAGTTTTACCCGGTACTCTCCCCCCAACGGGAAGCCCCGAAAATACCATCCTAAATGCTTACGCATATCACGCAGAGCACGTTCCTCGTTACCCATCCAGGAAACTAGCAACTGAGCATGATTAAAAGCCAGGTCACAAACCTGTCCTAAACTAGGTTCAGCCTGACGATCTACCCCATGTAAAGCACAGGTTAAGTCATAGAACAGCCACGGACGTCCCTGGCAACCGCGGCCAACTTGCACCCCGGCACAACCGGTTTGCTCCAACATCTTTTGAGCATCTTGACCCGAGAAAATATCCCCATTACCCCATACTGGAATATCAAGCAGTGACACTAGCGTTTTTATCGCCGCCCAGTTAGCGCTGCCAGAATAGTATTGATTAGCGGTACGTCCATGTAAGAAAACCGCGCTACACCCCTCTTCGGCAGCAATCTGAGCCACATCTAAATAGGTAAAATGGTTATCATCAATCCCGATACGAATCTTGCAGGTCACCGGCACGGGAAAATCTTTAGCCGCCTTATCTGCTCCCCGCTTGGCTCCGGCGATAACTGCGGCAACAATCTGACGGAAACGGTCAAGCTTCCAAGGCAAAGCCGCTCCCCCGCCCTTGCGGGTCACTTTCGGTACCGGGCAGCCAAAATTGATATCTAGATGATCCGCGAGTCCCTGTTCAACCAGAATCTGCGCAGCCGAGCCCATAGCGGACGGATCAACGCCATGCAGTTGCACCGAGCGCAGCTGTTCTTCCATATCAGGTTTCAGCAAGCTAAGGGTGACAGGATTTTGTTCTACCAGTGCCCGGGCAGTAATCATTTCACAAACATAAATCCCATAGGGGGCTGTAGTGTCAGATTTAATCCCGCAATCGGCCAAGGCCCTTTGAGCTTGCTGACGACAAATCCGCCGGAAGGGCGCGTTAGTTACCCCTGCCATCGGGGCTAAAGCCAGCGCAGTGCCAATCGTAATTTGCCCTAACTTAGTGGACATTACCATCTCCCAGCTCACGAGGGCTAGATTGACTATCTTCGCCGGTACGAAGCGTTGAAACGTTAGCTGCCGCTAGTTTATTAGCTGAGGTAGGTAGGTTTGCCGATACTGATGCAATCAATTCTGAATCGAAATTGTCAGCTTCCGACTTCAGAGAGGAAACTTCCCCATTATCGCTCGCGGAGCGCGCTGCCAAATCTTCCCTACCCCTATCTGCTGATAAGTTCTTTGCAGAAGAATTAGAAACCAATTTGACCAGGAATGTCCCTACCAAAGTAGTGGCTGGAATTGCCAAAACCAGTCCGACAGAGGCAACCAGAGTTCTAACTATTTCTTCGGAAATTTGCGACACAGTGAGCAGCTCCAAAAACGGACGCTGCGAGAGCATCGCTAAAATCAAGGTCGGAAGCGCCGTCCCCACGTAGGCGAAAGCCAAAGTATAAACCGTGGAAGCAATATGGTCGCGCCCTATCCGCATCGCCCGAGAAAACAGTTTCCGCCGGTTCATCAGCGGATCCGCTTCATCTAGCTCCCACACCGCCGAGGCTTGCGTAATAGTCACATCATTTAGAGCCCCAAGACCCGCGATTACAACTCCACACATAAACAGGGAGGGAAGCGATAATACCGGCAGTTGTGTACCCAAAATCAAGGCATCCTCGTCACTCGCCCCGCTAATACCTACCGCCCGAGTACCGATATAGGCAAGCAGAACCGTTATTAACAGCCCCAAAAGGGTACCGATTAGGGCAGTCGTAGTGCGAATAGTAACCCCGTGTGCCAGATACACCGAAAGAAACATTATTGCCCCCACACCTGCCAAAGTAACTAGCATTGGGGGCTGCCCTGCCATTAAAGCCGGCAAGATAAAGAATACAATCACCAAAGAGGACGCCAACAGCCCCAGAAGCGCCAAAAAACCGCGCCTACCCGCTACTGCCAGCACCACCACCACATAAAGCGCTGCCAATATCAATAGGGCGTTACCTCGCTTAATGTCGGTGAACAGGAACGGAGTACCCGTAGAAGCCGCATCGACATCGTAAAGCATCCAAACCGCAGTGCCTACCCGAATCGCAGATTTAGATTCTTCGGGAATCCTGACTGGAACTATTTTGTTTTTCCACTGTCCTTCCAGGACTTTTACGCACACTAAAGGTTGAGTCTCCTGGATACCTCCGCTAGGGTCCGTAGAGGTCTTCGGGAACTTAAGTCCACTAATCAAGCATTTGTTACCGTCTAGACCAGTCACCTCACCGCTTAAACGATTAGCCCCTTGCTGTGCCCACTGTTGTACAGAATCCCCTAAAGGATTAGGGGTATATAGAGCTACAATCCCGCCAATAATTGCCAGTAAAATCGGTACTATCAGTACACTTAGCAGCAAGCGGGCGCGTCGAAGTACCCTATCATCTTGCCTAAGGCGCTTTGATTGAGTGGAATGGAGATGCAAAGGCACCCTGCCTTAACAGCCGAGCAGACGGGAAGCTAG
>CABQYA010000078.1:0-8282 GCA_902468275.1 uncultured Urmitella sp.
TTAACCGAAGTGGAATTGCGCCTAGAGGCTCTGCTGCGTCGTAGCGGTTTCGCCGATGAAAATGGCGCCAGCGAACAGATTTTGCGGGTGCGTGACCTGGAAATGAAAGTGGATAGCCGCCAGGTTAGCCGGGCAGGAAAGCCAGTTGAGCTAACTAAAACCGAGTTCGAGCTCTGCCAGTTTCTAATGGAAAACTGTGATCGCGTAGTGAGTAAAGAACAGATTTTGGACGCGGTTTGGCACTTCGATTTTGGCGGTAAAGCCAGCGTGGTGGAGCTTTACATCTCCTATCTGCGCAAAAAGATTGATCAGGAGGCAGACCCGTTAATTGAAACCGTACGGGCAGTTGGCTACGTGATGCGCTCGGAGAGTAGGCGTGGCTAAGGCGCAGCGGGGATTAGCCAAGTTGTTACCTTCCCGCTCACGCCGTCTTTCCCGCCGCCTACCGGTAATGGTGCTAGGGGTATGTTTCCTGGTAATCGCAACGGTAGGAACTTTTGCGGGGCTGGCACTGCGCGGGGCGCTCTATCAGCAACTTGACACGTCCCTTAACCAATCGGTGAATCAACTCGCCCAGATTGCTCGAGCTGGTCAAGGAAAAGAGGTTTTAGAAACCCCGCTAATAGGGGAGGAGGAAAATACTCCGCAAACGGATTCTTCCAAAACCTATGCCGAGGACGAGGACTCGCTAAAAACCCCTGTCGCGGGGAAACCGTCGAATCATATTTCTCGCCCCAGTAAAATCCCGGATTCTCTTAAGGGACAACCTGAGGAAACAAGATTAGAAAAACCCGAAAGTCCCGGTAGAGGTCGTCCCGGCCGAGATTTTCCCGGAATAACTGCCGGTTCCTTTAGCCTGATCTATCAAAGCGGACAGGCTACCTCGCTACTGATAACTCCGGGGCAAAGCCCGCGCCAGCTATCCAGTACCCAGGTAAGCCAAGTGTTAGCCCTAAGTTTCACTCGCCCTCAAAATGTTAGCCTGACAGATTTAGGGGACTATCGAGTAGCGCAGCGCCAGGTTGATACCCCTGAAGGTACTGCCCGCATTGCCAGCGGGCTTCCGCTGCGGGAAGTAAACCAAACCCTACATTCGTTTATCCTGTTTTATGCTTTAGGGTCGCTCGCGGCTCTGCTGGGTGCCTACCTGTTGGCGCGATTCTTAGTGCGCCGCGAACTGCGGGATTTAACCCAGGTAGAAAAAGTGGCGCGCACGGTTGAAAAGGTTAATTTGGAAAGCGAAAGTCAGTTACCTACCCGGGTAAGGGACGAGGTTACCAGCAAAGATTCTGAGGCCGCCCAGCTTGGGCGTTCCTTAAACCGCGCCCTCGAACACGTTGAATCCTCGCTGAAACTGCGAGAGGAAAGCGAAGCACAGCTGCGCCAATTTGTGGCTGATGCCTCCCATGAACTTCGCACCCCAGTGGCCGCAATCAGCGGCTATGCCCAATTATTGGCGCGGCAAAACCTGGGTGAACAAGCCGGTGACGCGGTAGGGCGGATTGAGCGGGAAAGTCACCGGCTGGCAGATTTGGTTTCGGATTTGATTTTGCTGGCACGCCTGGATGCGGGGCAAAATGCCCAGGTAGAGGAAGTTCCAATCGCGGGGGTGATAGTGGAAACTTTCACCAATATGCGTATCACTTACCCGGAGCATCATTGGGAATTGGAGTTCGCGAAAGACTTGGCGGAAGTTACGGTAGTAGGCAGCGAATCCGCCCTCACCCAGATTATTTCTAATCTATTAGCTAACGCCGCTCAGCACACCCCGGCCGGGACAAAAATACAGGTCAGTGCCTATCTGGTGGCAGGGGATAAAGTGCAGGTACAAGTGGCAGATAACGGGCCGGGGATAGATCCGCGGATTGCCGATACGCTGTTTAATCGTTTCGTGCGGGCTGACACTGCCCGCACTCCCGGCGAATCCTCCGGGCTGGGGCTGGCAATCGTAAAAACTTTGACCGAGGCGCTGGGGGGCGCCGTCACAGCCGAAAACCGAGCCCCTTCTGGAGCTGTATTCACCCTCACCCTGCCCCGCAGTTATAGCCAACCGGCGGCGCTAGCGGTCTGAGCGGCTTCGATTCTGCTTTTAGCTCCCAGCTTGGTCATGGCACCGGAAATGATATTACGTACCGTGCCGGGAGCTAGGAAAACGGTAGCCGCTATTTGCTCGATACTAGCCCCAGTTAAGGCACAGCTTAGAGTCTCGATTTCTCGCGGGGTTAAAGGATTAGGTCCTTGAGCTAGGGCATCGGCAGCCAATTTAGGGTCAATATGTTTAGCTCCCGCATAGATATTGCGAATAATGCTCACCAGCTGATCCGCGGGGGTGTCTTTGACAATAAAACCGCTAGCTCCTGCCGCAAGCGCTCGGCTTAAATATCCGGGACGACCAAAAGTCGTTACTATCAGTACTTTTGTGTCTGGGAAAGCCTGTTTGATTTCGCGAGTTAAATCCAGTCCGGAATCTGACCCCATCTCAATATCTACCAATGCCACATCAACTGCCTGTCCACTATTTTGTAGGGCGCGCAGCTGCTGTAACGCTGCCTGGTTGTTGTCAGCCTGCCCTGAAACTTTGAGGTCGTCCTCTAAACTAAGCAAACTGGCTAAAGCTTGTCGCACCAGGGTTTGGTCATCTACCAGCATTAGCGAAATCATGTTCTAATTATTCCATAGCGCTAGTTGAGTAAGTACCACAAGTATCAGGCACAACACTCGCAGTAGCGACAAATGACTGGTTTTCGGCGAGTGCCTTAAATGAACTGCGCCGCAAGCTAGCGAGTATAAAGCGCAAGGAAGAATCCCTGAGGGCGTTTACGAGGATATTTAGGGGGTAAAATCAGCTCATCTGCCCTGGTAGAAATCTCGGGGTCTATAGCTATTAGCTGCTCCCAAGCCGAGCTAAACAGGTTACCGTAAGAAATAACTGCTAGATTTTTGGCTCTGTCCTTAAGACCGCAAAGACCATTACCGGTAGCATCGTTACCACTTGACCCGGCGTTATCACTATCTGAAACTAGCTCCTGGTAACCTTTACCGTTATCGATTAAACAAACGCTTTTAGCGGTGCAGAGCAGCCAGGCCTTATCGGCGCCGGAATGGTGAACCAGATTAGAAATCCCCTCGCGAATCATCCAAGCAGCCAGATTCTCGATTTCGGGCTTGATACTATCCAGGGAGCTAACAGAAAAAGTAATATTTGCTGCCTGGCAAAGTGCCCGTGCATTTTCTATTTCTTCAGCGATTACAATCTCGCGAGAAGCGCTAACCACCTGTCGCACATCCGCGAGAGCCTGTCGTGAAAGGAGCTGAACAGTGCGGAGAGCCGAGGCCGCGTCCTGATTCCTGCCTTGTTGCAAAAGCCGGGAACTGAGCTGAGCATTTAACGAAATAGCCGTTAAGGTTTGCCCTAAAACGTCATGCAAATCAGCGTTAATCCTGGCTCGCTCGCGCATTTTAGCCGCCTGTGTTTCACTAGCTGCCGCCAGCGTCCGGCGTTTTTCAGCCTCAACGGAGCTGCGACCAGCAAAGCAGGCTAAAGAAGTAAAGATAGTTATCAGCACCGCCGACCAGTTGGTTATAGAGGGAGAGATAGCTACTTGCAGCATTGTCAGCAGATAAATTATCCCTAATGCGTAATAGTCAAGACGGGCAGGTAGTAAAAATATAGCTACCGAGCAAAGATAGGAAGCTTGAAAGGCTACCGGGGCGTGAATTCCAGCTATCCACCATCCTCCCAAATAGGTGGCGATTAGCCCGGCTAGAATAGCGATATTAAACGCGGATAAACGGCGCGGACGATAGGGGATTAGCAGCCAAGCCACCACGTAGAAGGCGCCAAACAGCACCATCAAAAAGAAAGCGACAAGGTAACTGATTTGTGGAAATCCTGCCGACATATAGTAAAGGGGCAGAATAAGAAATAGTAGGGGAGGGAAAGCGAAAGCCCAAGAGTCCCTATTTTTTAACATATTCCCTCATTTCCACCAGTCGTTAGTCAGTTTTGCTGGCATTATCGGCGATAAAGTTCTAGGCGGTAACTACGACTTTTTTCGTTGCAGTAACGCTAACACTATTCCCAATAGCAGCACAGTCCACACTGCCATATTCAAATAGATTTTCCACCCCAAAATAGTTTGATTATTAAATGTGGCTTGTAAAAGCTGATTATATCCCCACATAGGCATAAACTCACCCAGTTTTTGGACAAACGCGCCCATCTGTTCTAAAGGAGTAAACATTCCCGAAAAAATAGCGATTAGTGACGAGCCACCTCCAACTACTCCTTGCGCCGCATCTGAGGGGATAAGCAGACCTGTTAATAATCCAAATACCGCTCCAAAAAGTGTGGAAATCACTAAAACACCTAGGGATAATATTAGAGCCTTTGCGCTCATGCGTACCCCGGTAGCGAACCCGTAGCTGTAAGTAATAATGGTCATTGCCAGGCAAGAAATAGCGGTCGCGATAACGCGGCCAGTGCCATACAACCGGGAAGTTATCGGGGTGAGGGCGATTTGTCGCGTCCAGCCGGTTGCCTGTTCGGTGCCGATACGGGCAGTGATACAGGCGGAGACAAATACTACCGAGTATTGACACATATTGCACATGATGGAACCGGCAATGGTGGTTCCCCCTAAATCGATATTCGAGTATTCCTGCCCTAAACCGAAAATCGAGAAACAGGCAATCGGGATAAATGTAAACAGAATTAAAGTAGCCGGATGTACCCAAACAAAAAAGCAACGCCGAATAATTAATCCCAGATTCCGCCAGGACTTATAGGGGGATTGACTTTTAGAGGAGGCGGGAAAATTCAGCATTTTTAACATTTTATTATCGGTTTTTAGGTTTAGAGCAAAATCATTATTTTTCGACATGGTATTTCTCTTTTTTAAGGACGAGTAGGTATTAGCAATAGGCATCTTAACGATTTGCTTCCTGGGTGATATGAGTAAAGGCTTCATCTAAGGATGCCCGGGTAAGGCTGAAATCTGTGGCTTCATCGAATTGGGCGAGGCTGCGTAACGCATCATCAAGGTCAGCCCCATCTATATGGATGCGCTCATTATCGAACCAGATATTCCAGTTTCGCTCCCCTTGGACTTTGGCGAGGGCGCGCTGAGCGCCGGTGCGTGAGGGCTCCGTTAATAGGGCTGATAGGTGCGAGCGTGCCAAGGCGCGAATCTTATCGGGACTGCCGCTGGCTGCCAGCTGCCCGTGATCTAGGATGGCTATATTGTGCGCGAAATCTTCGGCTTCCGCTAAATAGTGGGTGGCGAAAACAATAGTGCGCTTCTGCTGGGCTAGGTGGTGCATAATCTGCCAAAATGCTGCTCTTGCGTTCACATCCATTCCGGTGGTGGCTTCATCAAGAATAAGTAAATCCGGATTAGGTAGGAGCGCTAAAGCAAGTTTAAGCCGTTGAACTTCTCCGCCGGAACACTTTTTTATTTTCCGTTTGGCTATTTTATTCAGATCGCAAAGCTCCATTAATTGCTCTATTGGCAAATGTTTTGGCCAGGCTGCAGCTAGGAGTTGTAAGGCGGATTTAATCGTGAGTATTTCCGGAAAAGTACCGCTTTGCTGACTGACTCCCATCCTGCCGCAGCGAACGGCACGTAACGGATCTAAACCGAATACTTTAATGTTCCCGGATTTTGGTTTCGTGAGTCCGGTAGCTAAATCAATTAGGGTTGATTTTCCGGCTCCATTTGGTCCCAGCAGGGCGGTTACTTTTCCGGCAGGAATAGTTAAAGATAGATTGTTCAGGGCGCGGATTGCGCCAAAAGTTTGGGTCAGGTTCTCAATTACTATTGCCGGCTTTGGGGTAGCGGAAATAAGGGATTTATTTTCTCTACTTTTCCGGGTAGTTTCGTAACTTTCTGCTATTCCAGCAACATTTGTTAATGCTTCTTTATCCACTGTCTTTATGGAGGTAGCTAGGTTGGGGTCTGCTTCTTCTTTCATACCCAAATTATCGCGGTTAATCTGGCGCTATACCATCAGGGTTTGTCACTTTTTAGAAATGATATTTGTCATTTTCCCTGTATAGGGCGATTTAAGGCGGATTGCTTTTAGCGAGTGCGGGCACTGGCGATAGCGTGCAGGGCAATCGCCGCGGCTGTTGCCACGTTTAAGGATTCAGCCCGACCCCACATAGGGATGGCGATAGTTTCATTACAGAGGGCGATTTCCTCGCTAGATAAACCTTGGGCTTCATTACCCAGGCAGATAAATAGGGGAGAGACCGTAGCGTTATTGGAGGCAGTAAAACTAGGTAAATCGACAGTCGCTTTTCCCGATAATCCCACTAGGCAGCCGCCGTTTTCCTCGCTTAGCCTCGCTAAATCGGCAAAAGCAGCACCGGAATAGACGGGCAAGTGGAATAGGCTACCGGCGCTGGCGCGAATAACTTTCGGGCTAGAAACATCAGCGCAGCCCGATAGGGCTAAGACCCCGGCTAGGCCGCAGGCATCAGCAATCCGAATAATCGTCCCCAGGTTCCCGGGGTCTTGTACGCGCGCGCATACTGCCCAGGCGCCCTCTTTCAAAACCTCCGAAGACGGGAGGTCTTCACTAGGAAGTACTGAGAGGTCAGCTGTAGCCGCGATTCCCTGCGCCGAGGGCGCGAATAATTTCATTACCGAAGGGGCAACCGGGTGTACCCAGCGGGTAATCCCTAAAGCCGTCCTCGCTACTTGGATCGCGGGGCAGGGAGCATCGGTACCAAGATAAACATCCCGAACCGCTTGCGGGTAAAAACGCAGCAGTTCCGCGCAAGATTGCGGTCCTTCTACCAGGAGCAATCCTTGCTTTAAACGAAAACTACGCCTAGACAGATTGACCAGTGTCCGCACTCGCTGGGAGCGAGGATTATCAATCGTGTCTAGGCGTAGATTAAGCAAAAAGCTAACTTCTTTTAGGGGCTTTAAGCAGCCGGAGCATTTACGTCCTGGGGTAGAGCAGCTTTCGCTTTTTCTACCAGCTGATTAAAGGTGTCGATATCGTAAACCGCGAGTTCGGAAAGCATCCGGCGATCAACTTCGATTTCGGCTAGGCGCAAGCCCTGGATGAAGCGGTTGTAGGTCATTCCCTGAGCGCGGCAAGCAGCGTTAATACGCTGAATCCACAGTTTGCGGAAGTCGTTCTTGCGTTTGCGGCGGTCGTTGTAGGAATAAACGCCTGAGTGCAGTAGCTGTTCTTTGGCCTTACGGTACAGGCGAGAACGCTGACCCCGGTAACCAGAGGCGCGATCCAGTACGGTGCGACGTTTCTTCTTGGCATTAACTGCTCGTTTTACGCGTGCCATATCTCTTAATCCTCTCCTTGCCTACTTGTTGCCAGCCAACAGCTTGTTGATGCGGTTAGTGTCGGCGGGTGCTACCACCTGATCACGGCTGAGACGGCGGGTCAGTTTGGAAGACTTGTGTTCTAATAGGTGGCGTTTGCCAGCCTTTTCCCGCATTAGTTTGCCACTTCCGGTTCTGCGGAAACGCTTTTTCGCACCGGAGTGCGTCTTCATCTTCGGCATCTTTTTTCCTCTCTACCGGCAAGCCGGTGGTTTTGCCTGCTTTTGTCTCTAGGACGAGCCTTATTTTTCGTTGTTAGATGCGGCTTCAGCTTCCTGAGCTTCTTTAGCTTTTCGGGCTTTGCGGGCATCTTTAAGTTGTTGCCGGTTCATGGTTTCGCCACGTTTTTGATCACGGCGGCGACGCTGATCCGACTTGGTGTGGTGTTTACGTTTAGTGGGTGCAAGCACCATAGTCATATTGCGTCCGTCCTGGCGGGGCATAGATTCCACTATGGCCATTTCGGTTACGTCTTCGGCTAAGCGTTCTAGGAGCTTAACCCCCATTTCGGGACGGGACTGTTCACGCCCGCGAAACATAATCATGACTTTAACTTTGTCCCCGCCCTCTAGGAACCGCACTACGTGACCTTTTTTGGTTTCATAGTCGTGGTCGTCAATTTTTAGGCGGAAACGAATCTCTTTGAGCTGAGAATTTGCCTGGTTGCGGCGAGCGTTACGAGCCTTTTGGGCAGCCTCATATTTGAACTTGCCGTAATCCATTAACTTGCAAACTGGAGGCTTCGCCGTCGGCGCGACCTCTACTAAATCCAAACCAGCCTCGCTGGCCAGGTGTAATGCGTCCTCTATCCGGACTACCCCCACCTGTTCGCCACTGGGGCCAACTAGGCGGACTTCTTTCACCCGGATGCGGTCATTAATCCGTGTCTCGGTGCTGATAGCTGCTCCTTGCTTGAGATTTTTGGGA
>CABQYA010000079.1:0-8264 GCA_902468275.1 uncultured Urmitella sp.
CTTCTGGACATCACCCCAAGCACGTTCGTATTGAGCGCGCTTCTTCGACAGCAGCAGACGACCTTCTTTGTCCTCTTTCTGCAAGACTAGGGCTTCAATTTCGTCACCCACCTGGACAACGTCCTCGGGGCTAACATCATGTTTAATAGACAGTTCGCGTGAAAGGATTACGCCCTCGGTTTTATAACCAATATCGAGGAGGACCTCATCACGATCAACACGGACAACAGTACCGGTAACGATGTCGCCATCGCCAAAGTACTTAATAGTTTTATCGATTGCAGCTAGTAGTTCTTCTTGCGAACCGATATCGTTTACGGCAACTTGATCGAGTTGCTCAGTAGAGGTGGTCATAGAGATAATTTCTCCAAAACGGACTTAATAGACAATATGGACAATTTTGGCTTCTCTTTAAAGAAACCTTAAAGAGCCTATCAGCAAAAACCGTTGAATCTCCAACTGAGAAAGCCCCTGGAGGGTTATTTCCCTAAAATGTATTCGATTCCACAGCCTTTTTCAGGACGAACAGCCCCACGTCTTGGCAACCAGTTAGATACAGCTTTCCTCTAGTGGGCAGCGCTTCGCCAATTGCTGCCTACTCCGATTCCCACCGACAAAGGAACTTCTAGGCTGGCGGCATTACCCATCGCATCCTCTACCAGGCAGCGCAGCTGGTTTTCCTCTCCCGGTGCTACTTCAAGAATCAACTCGTCATGAATCTGCAACAACACTCTGGAAGATAGTCTTTGCGCCTGTAGCTGTTCATCTACCCGAATCATTGCTTGTTTCATTAAATCCGCAGCGCTGCCCTGAATCGGAGCATTAAGAGCCGCCCGCTCCGCCATTCGCCGTAAATTGTGGTTGGAGCTCTTCAAATCCGGGAGGGCGCGCCGTCTGCCCTGCATGGTTTCGGTGTAGCCAACTTTTCTGGCACGTTCAACAATCTGATGTAAATAACTACGTACTTTCCCGAAACGTTGAAAATACTGATCCATCAACTTTTCGGCTTCCTTTTGCGCAATACGCAGTTGGCTAGCCAAACCGTAGGCAGAAAGCCCATAGGCAAGCCCGTAAGAGGTAGCTTTAACCTTTGACCTCATCTTTTCAGAGACGTCTTCGGGGCTAATATCAAAAATCATGGCCGCCATCGTGCGGTGTAAATCTTCTCCGGTTTTGATAGCCGCGATTAAATCTTTGTCACCTGACATATGTGCCATTACCCGCATTTCAATCTGGGAATAATCCACGCTCATCAGGTTTTCAAACCCGTCCCCAAAAATAAAGGCCTCCCGAATTCGTTGCCCATTAACCGAGCGAACTGGAATGTTTTGCAAATTCGGTTCTGCCGAAGAAAGCCGCCCGGTTGCGGTCACTGTCTGCTTAAATGAGGTGTGAATCCTGCCATCAGGGTGAACTGCTTTTTGTAGCCCTTGCACGGTTTGTAAGAGCTTTATGGAATCGCGGTGAGCCAGCAAATACTGCAAAAATGGATGCTGAGTTTTGCCAAACAGCCACTCTAAAGCATCGGCATTAGTGGTGTATCCAGTGCGGGTTTTCTTGGTTTTTGGCATCTGAAGCTGCTCGAATAACACTTCTTGCAACTGTTTAGGACTAGAAAGATTTAAATCAGGACGACCGACCTGAGCGAGCGCCTGCTGTTTTGCATCCTCGGTTTGCTTCCTTAAATCGTTTTCGAGGTCTCCTAGCACCTGGTCTGATACTGCGATTCCGGTATCTTCCATCCG
Source organism: uncultured Urmitella sp. (assembly GCA_902468275.1). Taxonomy (GTDB): domain Bacteria; phylum Actinomycetota; class Actinomycetes; order Actinomycetales; family Actinomycetaceae; genus Varibaculum. The sequence continues at coordinate 1,746 of CABQYA010000079.1, forward strand.
AGCGAGAATCTTGGAAATAGGCCGTTCCAGCTGCAACCATAAATGTTCGGCTCTACTGGAGGATAATGCTTTCTTTTCAGCCTGAGCGATTTGCGGCAGCGCCGCTGCCATCTGCGCAATTTTAGTATCTGAAGTACCAGATAAATCCAGGGTTGCTTGACCGCTATCCTCTTTATTTTCGGGGGAAAGCGAATAGCCTAAGAGCTTTTCGCTTAGCACTTCCACATCATAGGAACGCGCTGACGGGTCGAGCAGATAGCCCCCGATTTCGGTATCCCATCCAGGCATTTCTACTTTGATTCCCCCGCCTTTTAAGGCGTGCCAGGCAGCTTTCCAGTTATGGAAGATCGTGTTATCGGCTCTAGCTAGGAAGTCTTTAAGAGCTGACACCAAGTCCGGTGGGGCTGCAATCAAATCGATACTAGCCACCTGGTTCTCGCTAGTTAAAAGAACCCTAGTAGCATCCCCTGATCCCGGAGTGCTCTCTCCCTCTACGATTACGCCTACCGGTTTTGAGAGGGCTTGAATCCATTTAGGAATATCTTGTTCGGCAAGCATTTTAACTTCTTCCCGAGCGCTGGGCGTTTCTTGCCCCAGTTCAAAAGCGGGAACGCTGGCTAAGGCTGCGCGCAAAGTTTGCCCGATTTCCAGTTTATCTAGCAGTTTTGCCAGTGAATCGGCATTTGCTTTCCCGAAGGTAAGCTCTCCGACATTTACCCCTAAGTCCAGGTCAGTTAAAAGGGCGTTTAGTTTCCGGTTCCTTTTCACGTCCTCGATATGGGAACGTAAATCTTCGCCTCGCTTACCGCCAATATCGGTCGCGTGGGCGAGAACCCCAGCCAGTCCGTCATACTTATTTATCCAGGCGGCAGCGGTTTTCTCTCCTACTCCCGGTACTCCTGGCAGGTTATCTGCTTTCTCACCAACTAAAGCAGCAATCTCGGGGTAACGATGAGGAGGAACTCCATATTTTTCGGCAATAGCCTGCGGAGTCATTCGTTTTAAGTCGGTAATTGAGCGGGAGGGATACAGTATGGTGACAGATTCATTCGACAATTGGAAAGTGTCGCGGTCTCCGCTGGCGACCAGCACCTGAAGTCCCTGTTCACTGCCCTGCCTAGCTAAAGTAGCTAAAATATCGTCAGCCTCGATATTTTCTTGCTCTAAAGTGGTGACCCCCAGGTGAGATAGCGCCTCTTTTATCAGCTGTATTTGTCCCTTAAACTCGGGCGGAGTGGGTTTACGACCTGCCTTATACTCCGGGTATTCATCGGTGCGGAAAGAATGGCGAGAAACATCAAATGCCACCGCTAAATAATCGGGCTGTTCGTCTTGCAACATTTTTACTAGCATCCGTAAAAACCCGTAAACCGCGTTGGTATATTGACCATCGCTGGTGCAAAATGCTTCCGGATTTAGGGCATAAAACGCGCGAAACGCCGCTGAATGACCGTCAATTACAAGTAGGGTTTTCTTCTCAACCATCAAATCCTCCTAGGAACTATCCTAGAGAATACACGCCTGGGTTGTACCGACCACACCACGCCGGATAGTTATTGCGCTACTTAACCGATTTGTTCAATAACTGCTTCGGCAACCTCGCGCATGGTTAGTCTGCGATTCATAGAGGTGGTTTGAATCCAGCGGAAAGCTTCCGGTTCACTCATCTCCATGTTCTCCATGAGCAGACCCTTAGCTCTGTCTACCACTTTGCGAGTCTCAAAACGGTCTTGCAGGTCAGCTACTTCACTCTCTAATGATTGGATTTCGGCGTGCCGCGAAAGGGCGATTTCTAGCGCTGGCAATAACTCGGCGGGCGTAAACGGTTTCACCACATATGCCATAGCTCCTGCGTCTCGAGCGCGCTCCACTAACTCTTTTTGCGAAAATGCGGTAAGCATCACTACGGCGCAGGAAACTTCCTTCATTATCTTTTCGGCAGCACTAATCCCGTCCATTTTAGGCATTTTTACATCCATAACACACAGGTCAGGCTGATGTTCCAGGGCTGATTGGTAGGCGGATTCTCCGTCTGCTGCCTCGGCTACAACTTCGTAGCCGGCTTCCGTGAGAGTTTCCACAATATCGAGTCGAATCAGGGTTTCATCCTCGGCGACCAGTACTTTTCTGCCGGGGAGATTATTTTTTTTAGCATTAGATTTCAAAGTTGCCACGTATCTATATTAGACTGAAATGGTGCGCTCGTTGAAGCGCTAAAGAAAAAGCCTCGATGGCGGAATTGGTAGACGCAGCGGATTCAAAATCCGCCGTCCTTCACCGGACATGTGGGTTCGAGTCCCACTCGAGGTACTTATGGGGGCAGGTTTCGCTCTGCCAGCTATTTTGCCTGCTATTTTGGGCTTTCTATCTAGCCAAAGGATGTTTTTTTATACCTGGATTCTTGCTTCTAACCTCTAAAAACTTCCCCTATGAGAATCCTCACTGAACCTATGCTCCCCCGGCTCAGCAAATTTAGCTACGCAGAGAGGACGAAAACCCGGGGGTAGGTAAATCGGTTAGGAACGTTTGCGGCGTTCGCGTACCCGCACCGATATTTGAATGGGGCTACCGTCAAAACCGAATTGTTCGCGCAGACGGTTTTCTAAGAAACGTCGATAGGACGGCTCTAGGAAGCCGGTAGTAAAGAACACGAAACGGGGCGGCGCCGCGCTAACCTGAGTCGCAAACATAATCCGTGGCTGTTTCCCACCCCGAACCGGGTGAGGATGCTCGGCAACGAGACGACCGAGAAAGGTATTTAACTCACTGGTCGTAATCCGGGTTCTCCAACCTGCAAGTGCCTGCGTTAAGGCTCCTTGAATCCGGTTAGTATGCCAAGCGGTCTTGGCCGAAAGATTAACCCGAGGAGCCCAATCAACATGGGATAATTGCAGTTCCCATTCGCGTTCTAAATCGCGCCGCCTCTCCTCGTCAAGCAAATCCCATTTATTATTGACCAACATCAAGGCTCGCCCCGCAGAAATTACTTGCTCAATGATTCTAATATCGGCACTAGCTAGCTCTTGGGAAGCATCTAGCAGCACCATTGCTACATCGGATTCCTCAATCGCTGTCTGAGTCCGTAAGGATGCATAAAAATCAGCACCCCGGCTTTTATGCATCCGACGGCGAATCCCGGCAGTATCTACAAAAGTCCACGGAATCCCCGCAATCTCGATAACCTCATCCACGGGGTCTCGGGTAGTGCCAGCCAATTCGTTTACCACCACCCGCTGTGAGCCAGCTAAGGCATTAAGCAGCGAGGACTTCCCCACATTAGGGCGACCCACCAAAGCTACCCTCCCGGGGCTGCCTTCAACTAAAACCGGCGCTAAATGGGATTTTTCAGGAAATACAGCTATCAGTTTATCCAGTAAATCGCCACTGCCCAGACCGTGTAGCGCTGAAAGGGGGAAAGGCTCACCTAAACCAAGCGACCACAGAGCCATAGCGTCAGCTTCTAAGCGCTCGGAATCCACTTTATTAGCCACCAAAATAACCGGTCTACCGCATTTTTGCAGTATCCGCGCAATCTGCATATCGGTTTCGGTCGCTCCCACCTGGGCATCTGTGACAAACAAGACCGCATCGGCATACTGCAAAGAAACCTCGGCTTGTGCCGCCACCATTTGGTCAAGACCTTGAACTCCAAGTTCCCAACCGCCAGTATCCATTAGCAGGAAATCTTTCCCCGCCCACTGTGCCTGGTAACGAACCCGGTCTCTGGTAACCCCCGGTTTGTCTTGCACCACCGCAGCGCGCCGCCCCAAAATCCTATTTACCAGGGTAGATTTCCCCACATTAGGGCGACCGATAACCGCAACTACCGGTAGTGCAGCTATATCTTGCTTTTCGTCCTCTTCGCCACCGTTTTCCAGCAACTCAAGGTCATTTTCTTGTAGCTCAATCTGGCTAAGTAGCTTTGAAGAATCCACAGGGATTTGGTCTTGATTCACGTTGTAAAGTCTAGGCGAGGACGGGACAGTTTGGCGAAACTCTAGGCGTGGCGCGCCTTGAAAACCCGTCCCACAATGGCAACCACGGCTTCTAGGGTTTCCTCTTCACTTAAGTCAGAAGAATCCAGCAGCTCGACTCCGGGAGCAGGAGTAGTGAAATTATTTACCTGTGAGTCAGCCAGATCACGAGCGCTTACCGCGTCTGTTCCCACACCTAATTGACCCTGACGACGCTGCTGGCGTACCTGTTCAGAGGCAGTAAGCAGAATCTTTACTTCCGCATCTGGGGCAACCACAGTAGTGATGTCACGACCTTCGGCAACAATCCCCCGTCCAGATTCTTGAGCAGCTTTTATTAGCTGACGTTGGCGAGCAATCATTTGTTGTCGAACGCCTGGCACTGCGCTCACCCGGCTGACCATATTGGTAACTTGCTCGCTGCGCAGCAAAGCGGTTACGTCCCGTCCATTAATGAGGACGCGAGGAGCGTGAGGAACGTCCTCTACCTGCAGGGGAATACTTGCAGCTAGCATCGCAAGAGCCGCCGGGTCGTTAAGGTCGGCTCCCTGCTGTAGCGCATACCAGGTCAAAGCGCGATACATCGCACCGGTATCCAAAAAGCGCGTACCTAGCTCTGCAGCTGATAGGCGCGCAATTGTAGACTTGCCTGCACCACTAGGCCCATCAATGGCAATTACCAAGCCAGCGCCGAGAATCTGCTGGCTAACATATTGTGAACCGTCACCTGACATAGCGTTACAACCCTTCTGAAACCATCTTTAGCAAGATGCCTAAATATATCAGATACCTTTTGATAATATGCTATCTTCGCCTTTTGTTACAGTTTATTGGAGATGCCGGTCGGCTCCATTCTAAAAAGACACTATTTCCCAGCCTTTAACCGCCAGTTTTTCTGCCAGTAAATTTGCGGCGTTAGGTTCTATAGCCAAACGGGCTATCCCGAAGGCAGCCCCAGGAGAATGTTCCAGTTCCAAATCTTCGATATTGATACCGGTATCGCCCACAGTTTGAAAAAGTCGCGCCAAACTCCCAGCTATATCGGGAACTTTAACCATAATTTCCTGGTAACGCCGCGGCGCTCCCCCATGTTTACCCGGAATCCGCGCCACTCCCAAGTTTCCTTGCCGCATCGCTAAAGTTACCGCTCCCACCAAGCTGGGGGAAGGAAGTGCAGATCCCGGATGTTCGAGGGCGTGCAATACCTGCTGCATATCGTCGGCGAAACCCCGTAATACTTTCGCTACGTGCTCGCCGTTACCGGCTATGATTGCTGCCCACAGAGCCGGATCGGAAGAAGCAATTCGGGTAGTATCCCGCAAACCCTGTCCTGAAAGCCCTAAGGACTCTAGAGGAGCTTTCGCCAGTTGCGCCGCCAATAGGGAAGAAACCAGTTGTGGAACATGGGAAACCAAAGCCACAGATTGATCATGAGTTTCCGCATCTAACTGTAGCGGCATAGAACCTACATCCAAGGCCAAAGTACGCATCGCCAGCACCGCCTCAGCGCTGGTCTGCTCGGACGGAACTACCACCCAAGGACGCGATTCAAATAAATCTTCTCGGGCAAAGGCAGTGCCAGAACGTTCCCTGCCCGCCATTGGATGCGAGCCTACGTAGCGGGAAATATCCGCCCGCGCTTCTATAATTTCCGCTAAAATCACGGCTTTTACCGAAGCTACATCGGTCACCAGCGATTCGGGAAATTCTTTTAACGCCGATATTACCTGTCTACCTGCAACATCAGGCGGGGTAGCTACCACCACTAGGTTAGGTGACGGGCAGTTTTCGTCCCATTGAATACCAGCGCCCATATCGCAAGCCAAAGCGGTAACCACCGGAGAAATATCGCGTAAAAAGACCTTCACCCCGAGTTTACTAAGCCGCATCCCCAGGGAAGCGCCGAGCAGACCGACCCCAATAATCAATACCGGCCCGGTAGTTCCCACCTGCGAGTTAGCGAGGTTTGTTTTCAGGTTTTCCATAGCTTACAGCTTAAAGGTCTACGCTTTTCATTAACACACTTAGCTCGGGTTTTGAAAGAGTGCGGGTTGCTCCCAGCGGTAGATTCCCCAGTTTCACTGTTCCATGACCTATCCGAGATAGTTCCATTACCGGCGCGCCTACACTGTCAAGCATTCTGCGCACAATCCGGTTACGACCAAGATGCACTTGAAGCTCAACTAGAGTTAAACCTCCGTGAGATCCTTTGATAGTTACCCTATCTGCCCTGGCAAACCCGTCCTCCAGCATGATTCCCTCACGCAGTTTTTGCGCACTTTTCCCGGTAAATTTGCCTTTCACGGTAGCTAAATAGGTTTTCGGTACTTCCCAGGAAGGATGGGTTAGCCGGTTAGCAAGTTCACCATCATTGGTGAGCAGCAATAATCCAGAGGTGTCTATGTCTAAACGCCCCACATGAAACAGTCGCACCCGGTAATCGGTCAAAAAGCGGGTAAGGTCGTGGGGGTCACCCCGCAGGGAAGACTCCACCCCGGTAGGTTTATTTAGGGCGATGGTTAGGCGGGAATCATCAATAAGCACC
>CABQYA010000080.1:0-8121 GCA_902468275.1 uncultured Urmitella sp.
CCACTGGGCTGGATAATAACTGCGGCGTTTTCATCAAAGCGGATGTAGGAACCATCCTGGCGGCGACGCTCTTTACGAGTGCGCACGATTACCGCTTTAACAACTTCGCCTTTCTTGACATTGCCGCCGGGGATAGCGTCTTTAACAGTGGCAACAATGGTGTCACCGATACCTGCAAAACGCCGCCCGGAGCCGCCCAACACGCGAATGCAAAGTAGTTCCTTTGCACCCGTGTTGTCAGCGACCTTTAGTCGCGACTCTTGTTGAATCATCGTGTTCTCCTAAAATCGGGATGCAACACATCCCTTAGGTTGTTTCTTCCTGTTGCCCGGCTATGCCGGCTCCCCAGGTAACCGCGAAAGTGGCAGACTCAAAATGCTCTGCTTTTGCAGCGCACAGGTCTCTGCCGCGGTATTCCAGGGCGGAATGCAACTCTCTTAGCTTAGTTTAGAATCGCAGGTAAATGAAAGTTCGATCCCCTATTTGTGCTGTAAGTTTCCTCACCCACAGACTTCCGGCTCGTTGCCGCGTTTATAAAGAGTCCGCTGCGGGACTATGACTTGCTTAGTTTTCCAAAGCTGCCAGCGAGATAAAGTTACTCGAAATCACGTCTGTTCCCGTCCTCTCCAGAATCGCTTTTAGAGCCGGTAAATATTTCGGCGATACCCTAGGTCAATTGCGTAAATAGTTAGGCGCTGACTGCGAATATCGCAGATAACGCGATAATCTCCTACCCGATAACGCCATAAACCTTGGAGATTCCCGGTTAGAGCTTTGCCCCGGCTGCGGGGGTTTGGTAACTGCGCGATTTCCTCTAAGGCGCGCACGATATCGCGCGCAGGCTTCCGATCTAACTTCTTGAGGGCTTTGCGGGCACGGCGCTGAGCTCAATCTTCCAGACCAAGTTCCGCCTTCACTTCCTCAAGGGAGTAAGTTTTTGCTCTACCAGCGCGGATTTCTTCAACTTCGTTTAGCAAGGCGTATTCATACAGCAACTGGTCAATCGAGGATTCATAGCCTAACGAAGATAATATGATTTCGAACGACCAGTTAAGCGGGATAACTTATCAAGCTTTTCTGCAGTCTTATCGCTCATGCGTACCGAAGTAGCGACCACTTTCCCCCTCTTTCCGCCAGCATAGCAGGATGACTACAAGTAGTCACCCCCCATTTTTCTCACTAATACCCGAGGTAGCGCACGGATACGCCCTTTTATAGGGTACGTCCAGCACCCGCAGTCGCCTAGTTGCTATCGGCTTTTACTAGGCGGGTCAGTATTTGACCGCTGCCAGAAAAGTTGGGGGTAAAGATTGCGGCATCCCATCTTTCCCGGTGCCGCGAAATGGCGGATTGCTTTTTGCTAGGCACAGTTTCCACGGTTGCTAGCCGGTAGCGGTATTCACGTCCAGAAATATCGGTAAACACCACTTTGAAACCGTCTGGCAGATTTTTGAAAGACGCAAACTGCTGGTTGCCGGCGTTATCGGCGATAACCAGTTCCCCGCTCCAAAGTGATCGGCACCCTCTCCGAAGACCAAATCGTCGGCAAAGCCATGCTAATCGTTTGGCTCCTATCCCACTTCAGCCCAGTCTGTTAGGGGTATTGCGCAGGGGTTAGCCTTTTCCGTCCTCACCCCAAAAGTAAATACGTATAAAACTAACAGTAACCCCTGGTAGGCACTATAATTAGTTCGGCAGTATCCATCGGGAAATGGGGATAAGTCATGGAGCTAACCAGACGCAGAAACGTTACCAGAGCCATCCATTCTGCCGAGCTCGAACGCCAGGCAGTATCTTCTATTTTCATGGATGATGCCAACGAATATATTAAGGGAACTATAAACGCTGACGAATTGGTTGAACGTACTAATAATCGGATTATGAAAAGAGAGTCAGTGAGCCCAACCAAGTGATAGATGTAAGCCACCAACGCCCTATCCAGAGATTTAGGTATCAGAAAATATGCGTCCACAAGACCAAGAACCCCATCCGGAACACGGTCAGGAAGATCAGTTGACCCCGTACGTTGAGGTCGCGAACTACCCTACCCCGGCAGAAGCTGCGATAGCATTTGCTGACGCTGCGATGAATCTTGCCGATATGCCGGTAACTGACCCCAGAACCCGCGACCTAGTGCGCCAGGTAGCAGAACAATCCCTCAGCGTCGACGAAGCCGTCAAAATTCGCTTATCCGAGATTCTGAACAAGCAGCATTAGTTGAGCCAGGGATTAGTATTACGCTCGGGCAAGTGATTTGGCTAGGGTGATACGTACCAGTTCACTGGTAGTTAGTTGCTGTTTTTTCGCAGTTGCGATCAGCGCTCTTTTCATGGCTACCGGTATTTTTACCGATAGAGTTTCACTTCCCTCGCCACTTAAAGAGCGCGGTGAGCCGTGGATAACCTGGCTTAGATTCTTTTCGCCCTCCGGAAACGTTCCTTGTGCGTAATCTCGCTCCCAAGCAGCTAGCTTCTCATCGGTTATTTTTTGACCGTCTATGGCAGCAAAATCGCTAATCATTCTTCCTTACAGCCCTAGTTCTTTAAGAAAGGCTTTGTAGGCGAGGTCATAGCATGAAATATTCGCCACCTACCTTGGGAGCCAGCATATATACGCTCATGACCCAGGCTCCAATTCTCTGTTTCATATTCCTGAGCGCGCTGTTCAATTTCAGCGTCAGAGAGTTCAAACTCGTTCATCAGTTCGTCAATCGAGGCCGGTGAAGTCTCTGTGGGAATGAACTCAGATTCTCTGTCCTGTTGCATGCTGATTTCCTTACTCCAAGAATCTTATTTATCGCGATAATGAGAGCCGCACTGCCAAATTTCGAGTTGAGAGTTCTTGATTCTGAATACGATTCTATTTTTGTTATCAATGCGGACACTCCAGTAACCCGATAAATCTCCCTTAAGCGGTTCCGGCTTTCCGATGGAGTCGTATCCGTTACGCTTAATATCCGTGATAAGCCGATTTATCCGACGTAATGTCTTTTTGTCGCGAGTCTGCCAGGTGAGGTAATCCTCCCAGCCTTCCTCGCTCCACACGATTTGCATGATTTTATTCTTCTATCAGATTGTGCGGAACAAGCTGCTTTCTACCTGCTTCGACCTCGTCAATCGCCTTCTTGAGACGGGAAAGATTCTCTTCAGAGTAAAAGGGGTCAGCCGAGACCTCAAACGGTATCCGGCGCTCACGACCAACTTTTTTTGCAAAAATCGTGAACGCTGCACTCATTGAAAGTCCGAGTTCCCGGCAGGCGCTTTCCATCAGACGTTTATCGTCTGCCTTAAGTTTGAAATTGACGTTAACGGTGTTGGTAGTCATCTGTATCCACCCCTTTCTCTAAACTATTCTAAGCATAAATAAATAAATGAATAAGAGATTTACTGTACTATTTATGGTATTTTTATATACCAAATCAGAATTGGGGTAAATCTTAGGAATTGGAAAACCGCGTCACCGCTGGATCGCGACCAAGTAAGGGAGATCACGAGGTGTGGACGAAAGGTCAGATAAAATCGGGCATTAGCCCAAAATCGGTAATCGTCAGAACCAACAACTATCGCCGGGAGTGACAAGGAGCGCTCTTAAAACACTAGCAAGGAGTAAAAATGAAAATCTCCGTTAAGGCAATTCCATGGGAGAACGGCTGGGAATTGGAAATAACACCTGACCAGTACACTCAGGTTGAAAAACTAGCTGACGCGAAAAAGCAAGTTATTGACTACCTAGACACCGTAGACCCCACCCAAAACCACTCAGATTGGGGAATTCAGATTTCACCTAAGGAATGAACTCCCCCAATCCCGCGACCTCGCAGCGCGGCTGCTTACCGCATGTGCGCAGATTTGCGCCTACGGCTAAGCAACAGCGCGCCAGCGGTGCTGAGGGAAGCGAGAAGCGCTAACGCGGCCAGACCCACAGAACCGGTATTAGATAATGCCGGTTTCTTCCCTGCCATTGCCGGAGCGCTCTGACCCGGTTTAGGCGAGGAAGCACCCTCACCCGCAGGTTTAGTTTCCGGTTTACCGGTACCAGGGTTAGGGGTGGTTCCAGGCATATCTCCACCTGGCTTTGTGCCGGGTTCGGTAGGTTCGGTACCTGGTTGCTCGTCAGCCTTTACGATCACTTTCACCGTGATTTCTTCACTGCTGCCATCTTCATAAGTAACGGTCACTACTGCCGAAAGCTCTCCTGCGTCCTCGGTACTGGGCACATTACCTTTCCACGCAAACTTGACTTTAGTTAAATCAGTTGGTGCCTGCCCTTTAAACGTAATTACCTTACTTAGTTCCGGCAGGTTCTCACCTTTTTTAACCGTGATTGGATCGGCTTGCGGAGTATAGACATCTTTATCGGGAACAGTCTCAGCGGGCTCCAAATCTTCCCAGCAGAAATCGCCCGAGTCTTTAGCCACCCCAAAGTTGTGGGTACTCGTGTTATTTTCGAAAACAAAGCCGTCTTTAGTTTTAGCTATCAGCTCTTTTGCCTGGTTAATTTCCCAAGCGACCTGCTCAGTATCATTCGGTTTAATCCAAGTTGCATTCGGCTCTGCTTTCCCATTAGCCACCCATTTATTACAAGGATCGTTCACCTGAGGGGTTTGCGGAATCTTCACCTTGGTCAAGGGTTTAGCATTAACGCTAATATCCACGGTGATTTCTTCACTGCTGCCATCAGCATAAGTAACCGTAATGGTTCCCCTGATATTACCGACTTTGTCCGTGCTAGGTGTCGGCGCTTTCCAAGCGAACTTCACTTTGTCTAAATCGGTAGGCCTCTGACCGGGAGTATCCGGGAACTTAACCACATCTTTAAGCTGCGGAAGCTTATCTCCCACGGTTAAGGAAATCGGGTCAGCGAACGGGGCGTACCGGTCTTTGTCACTCACGCGGGTAAACTTAAATTCCCACGAGGACGTAGCGGAGGGTTTAAGACTATAACCATCCTTTGCCCTGGCGGTTATGGTAACCGCCACCGGAGCGTTCACATCAGCCTGATTGGGACTGACATTTACCGTCCCGGTAACTACTTTCCCGTCTACCAGGTATTCAACACCCTCTACCTCAGGTAAGGTGTAGCTGCCGATATATTCATTCCCGCCTTGAGCAAAGTCGTCATCTCGACTGCTGGGGGCTTTCGGGGTCACATAGGCGGTAAAAGTCCAGGTACCAGTGACGGTTTCGTCTTTAGCTATATTCGTGATTGTCTTAGGTTCCCAGCCTTTGAAGTCATAAATCCCCTTATCGGTAACCACCTGTTTCTTCGCTGGTTCGACCAAGGTCACCGTGCTACCAGCCGCAATATCGGTTTGCGGGGTTGGTAGCAGTTTTTGCACGTCCTCGGGGAGGGCGTCGAAATCGTTAAAGCGGTAACTGACCGTGTAGGTCTTGGGTGCGTCTTTATAGATGTTGGTAGCAAACTGATTGGTGTTAGTTTTATACGCTAAGAAAATTGCGCTCTTTAACCGTTCCACCTTTGTTTGCGTGGGCAGTTTGTTGTACCAGCCAGATGTCTGCAGGCGATTATTTTTAAGGTCGTCCTCCACAGCAGCATCCATCAGCTCTTTAAGTTGAGCGTAGGTGGTAATCTGCTGGGTCTTTCCCTCCCAATCAATAGTGATTGGTTTTAGGTTATCTTTCTTAGCGATCCGCTCGGCATATTGAGCTTTTTTGAAATCCGCCATAGTGCGGTATTTACCGCCACTCACCTTTGAAATAATCACGTCGTCGCTAAACTGAGTATTTTGCGCAACGTTGTCTGGTTTTAGCTGATTAGACAGGTAGGGAACCATACCCTCGTAGTAGCCGTATGCCGAAAGCATTTCCCAGCTTAGGCGCTTAGTGTGGATATCTCCGCTCATACCGTTAGGATTATGGGGTGCTCCATAAATCGGGGTAAACAGGGGAATCGCATAGTAGCCGTTATATTTAGCGGTACCGGTTACTTTCTGCCCATCAACCATGAGTCGATAGGCAACCGCGTTCATATCTACCAGGTCATTGATTGTTTTAAGATTCTTAGCCTCATCGACACTGATATTTTCAAACTTTTCATCTTTCTTCTCATCTTTGCCGGACAAGGTGGCTTTATTGAATAGCTTTGCTTTGGTGGCATCGTCTTTGGATAAAGCTACCTCAGCTTCTAAATAATCCAGGGTATAGATTAAATCCATCTGGTTGCCGTAATAGGTTTTCAAATCCTCGGGCATCTGGAAACGGTCAGGGGTTTTATTGCCGTAAGGGTTTTGATCGCTGCGGTCAAAAATCTGGTTGAGGTCGAAGTTCGCCCCTTTATCAGTGGGATCGTTCTGATGCCACGGCTCGAACACGCCTCGAGTAATCAGTTCGGCACTCGCCCCGGAACGCTGACCATATCCGGCAAAATGAACTTGATTCGCCATTTGGTGCGTGTGTTCGTGAGCATAGGTGGTCAGCCCGCGGTCGTCTAGACCATTGGCTAACCAGTAGTGGATCTGTCCGCTATTAATGTCGGCCACTCCATCTGCCTGCGTGAAAGTAAAATAGTAGCCTAACGGGGTCATAAACTCTTTAACTCCGCTGGCAACCCCAGCACCCTGTTTAGGCGACCACCGTTTTGCAGCAGAAGTCTCATTCGGATTCTTAATCTGCTGGTTGTCCCATACGCGGCGGTTACCCACAAGTTGTGCGCGTTGTTTATCCTCTTTTGCTAGGCGATACCAAAAATCCAAATAGTCGGCTTGGCGTTCAGCGGCGTATTCAACCTTGTTGTCAAAAGCCTCTAGTTCTTTCCTATAGGCATCTGGATTAGCATCTTTGAGTGCTCGATTTACATAGGTGTCGGTCAGACCGTACATGATGGACTCCACTGTCGAAGCCACATACAGAGAGTTTTCTGACACGTTCAACAGGGCAAGTAGCTCTGCCTGACCATTTGCTTCACCCTTGAGCTTGTCGAATACCCGATAGGGAGCAGTTGGGTTTTCTTTCGACTTCTTTTCATAAATTACTGCTTTAGAGGTTTTCCAAAACCAATCAGCAGGGTTTTTACCGGTCTTGGCTACCTGGTCATTTAGGAAAGTCTCTAAATCGGTTTGGTCAGCTATCTTCCCACCTAAAACATCTTTAAACAGTTTAGGAGTAGACAACATTTTGCGCTGGTCGGCGCTCTGCTGCCCAATAGCTTTGACTATATCCAGGGGAGCGTATTCTTTCCCGAAAGCATTATTTTCCGTCATCAGCTGGCGAGCAACCGTAGCGCCCTCTTTGATGTTGAAACCATAGTTACGTTGCAGATAGGCAGCGCCAATCAGGAAACCAGCACTATCGTTTTTCATGGCGTTCACATAGTAGGTGACGTCTTTATTCTTCCCCGCAGCAACTACCTGGGAATCTGCTTTTATCATTAGCGGGAGGATGGTGGGTAAATCCTTTTTGATTTGGTTGAATGCACCCTCCATATCGGAAGCGAGTAAGTATTCTTCTTGGAGTGCCTGGAGCACTACCTCGTCCGGGACATTGTTAAAGTTAGGGTATTTATCTTTATTGTTCTTCCAAATCTCTGTCTTTTTACCAAGCTTTTCAGCCGATGTAAAACGGGTCTTTGCAAGTTTGTCCCTGATGGCTTTATCGCGGAAATCAACTTTCTCGAGTTCAGCGAGAACCTGGTCTAGCACTTGCTGAACCTGTTGATCCCCTAAAGCGTCTGCGGCATAAGCACGGGAGACAGCCACCGAACCCGCAATGGTGAACGTTAAGGCGGTTGCTAAGGCTAAAGCCAATAGTTTAGATAGGCTCTGCGCGAGCTTTCCACTAAATGGAACAGAATAATCCCTCATAATTCCCCACTGCTGTTCGACGCGATATTTTCAACCAATAAAGACTTTTGTATTTACTTACGCAAGTATCCCCTAGCGACCTTGGGTGATGCAACAAATTGTTGGGCAAAAACCCAAAAATGTTAAGAACAGCTCACTGCCATGGATCTGAGCACTAAACAGTTTCTGGCTGGCAGCAACCCCGGAATATAGGGTTAAGGGTTAATACCCCAGATAACCACTCGATAATCACAGCCAGGTAGAAGGAAATTGGGAAAACCCCGTCACCGCTGGATCGCAACGAGGACGGGGTTTGGCGCGCT
>CABQYA010000081.1:0-8091 GCA_902468275.1 uncultured Urmitella sp.
CGTGTGAAACAGCGAGGGTGGGGACGTAACCTGGCTACGTCCCCACCCATAACGGCTAGCTAATACTGCTAGTTAGCGTCATTTACCACTTGGCTCTCGCCTTCAATCTGCCGCGAGCCGCGTTGCACGGTAATCTTGCGCGGTTTAGCTTCTTCTGCCACCGGGATAACCAGCTTGAGCACTCCATCTACATATTCGGCTTCTACCTGGTCAAGGGCTACCCCATTACCCAAGGTGAGCTGGCGGGCGAAAGTACCGAAAGGACGTTCGTGGCTTAGCCACTGCGCTCCCTCTGGCGCTACCGCTAGCCGCTCGGCGCGAATAGTGAGGGTGCGATCCTCGATATCAATATCTACACTGGCCGGATCTACCCCCGGTAAATCGAAAAGGGCAATAAATTGCTCACCCTCTCGATACAAATCTAGGGGCATGGCTGCCCGGGAGGGACCTTGACGCATAGCATCATCAAAAATTGCTTCCATCTGACGGAATGGATCATACCTGCGAACCATGATTACTCCTTACCCCCGCCCAAGGCGGGAAAACTATTTACCGAGTGTTTCTCGGCTTCACGACTTCTATTCTGGCACTCACAACCTTTAAGTGCTAGCAAATTATTCTGGAAGCGAAAACCTTAGTCATACTGACTCAACTTTACACTTCTAACATTTTCCTATTTTTAACAAAACTAAAACAGCCCATGAACAGCAAAAATAGATTCTCACCCCCAGCATCTTCCCCCAGACAGAAAAACGCCGCCCCAAAGACGCCCTAAAAGTCAGCGCTACTGAGAAAATAAAGACATGAGCACGCGATACCTACCTTTATTTGTCTACGGAACCTTAAAACTCGGTTCTCGCGGCTTTGGCTCCAGTCTAAAGGCCGCGGTAACCGAATTCGCCCCGGCATATCTGCGGGAAGCCTCCCTATACATCGGTGCGTCCTATCCAATGGCAATCCGCTCTATCGGCGGCACCGGAATCCACGGACAGATACTGCTAATTGAGCAGCGCCTATTTGAAGAAACCCTAGAAGAACTTGACGAATACGAGGGCTACTTGGGCGAGGGCAACCCCGATAATATGTATATTCGCCAAACCGTGCGAGTAGAAGTATTCCCCGATGAAGAAAGCACCTGGGAAGGTCCCACTCAAGACGTTAAAGCCTATGTCTATATGGCTCCGCCAGAGTCTTTCCGTGACCATCGAGCCGAGTTAGTGCTCTCCCCCAGTGGGGATTGGGAAAACCACGAAGAAGAATGGGAAGAACTCTCCCCCTCCCTGGACGACTTCGATGACCCCAACTATGACGACCGATTCTTAGAGGATTAGCCCCCCAAGATTAATCCCACAGCAGGTTAAACGCTAAACTACTTAGCCCCTTTAGACCCTCCGGCTTGAGACTTTCGGTATTGTATATCCACCTTTTGTTGGGAGTCTTGAGCCGCCAAGAACCAGCGTCCATCAATGCTTTGCCACCCCATAATTTGCAGCGAAGTACCTTTCTTATCTTTGATTAACACCGCTTTCACCTGGTCAATATCACCGGATTTTTCCAAAGAAAAAACCAAATCAGAAAGTTTAATACTGGAGTTTCCCTGCGCCCCCGCAAAGGCAGTATTCGCAGCTTTAGCGCATTCCTTAACGCTAACCTCGCCCTGGGATTGAGTATTACCTTCTTGAGATTGGTTAATGGCCGCCACCAATTCTCCACGCGCAGCCGGAGAACTAAGAGCACACAGAGATTGCGCATCCTTGTCTATCAGCGCCTGATAATAAGATTTTGCCCCCTGGATAGGAGAATCTGCTCCGACAACCGTAAAAATAGTCTGCAATATACCACTGGCGTAAACAGCAAACCCCACCACCAGCAACGTTAATACCGCACCCAAAACATAGAAGACACCCCTGCGCGAACGCGAACTAGACGGCGTATCCGTTTTCTTTACCGAAATCTTGGAAACATCAAAAGAGGCATTGGTTCCCACAGTCGAAAGATGTTCCGTATATACACGTCCACCAGCCTGATTACCCCACACTCGCTGAGCGTCTTCCCCAGCATCCTGCTGGTCACTTGGCTCGTCCTCGTACCCCATCCCAAGAGGTAGGATTTGCGGAACCTGAAACTTTACAGCTCCGTCGTCCTCGCCATCTGCACTACTGCTGGCACTATCCGCTGGGGCAGAATCTTGCTTTTCACCCCAGGGGTTAAGAACACTCGGGGAATCCTCAGTTTCCTCAGCGTTCATTCTCGGCGAAATCGAGCCCACCCCTAAGGAGCTAATATCGGCAGCATCAAAGCTGCCAGCAGCTTTTTCTTCTTCATCTTTCCCAACAGACATGAGCTGATTCTACCGAGAATAGCCACCATGGGCGCATCTAAACTACCCGAAAAGTCGCACAGCTCACTAATAAGCGTTATGGTCTAAATAGCGGCATAGCTACGTCAGCGAAGCATTTATGTCCAAATAAAACAGAATAATTCAGTTACGTTAAAGGAAATGAGTATGGCTAACACGCAGAAGACTAAGAAAAATACCACTATCGTGCCCACTAGCGAAGAAGCTAAAGAGCTGATTCCGGAAAATAACGTAGCTGAGAATCAAGGACAGGGACTAACCACAGTTGCCGACCAAGTAGTGGCGAAAATAGCTGGTCTAGCTATCAAAGAAATTCCAGGGGTCTATGACCTAGGAAATTCCGCTGCCCGTGCGCTGGGAGCACTCCGCTCGAAAGTCGGAGCCTCCGAAAGTATCACTCAAGGAATCTCGGTTGAAATTGGGCAAACCCAAACCGCCCTAGACGTAGTACTAATTGTCGAATACCCCTACCCGGTACACGAAGTCGCCGATAAAGTCCGGGACGCTATTTTCTCTGCTATCGAAGGGCTGGTTGGTCTGGAAGTTACCGAAGTTAATATCAAAGTAACGGACGTACACGTACCCGATAGCGACGAAGAGGACGCAGACAAAGACAGTAAAGACCTCAAGTAATACCGCTAGAAAGGGAAGAAATGACAACCATAGCCGGTATTTTTAGTGGCGCCTTTCTAGCCTATATGGCAGTTGCCCACGGATTCTTTGGGTTCTTAGTATCCATCTTATTTATGGCAATAGGTGCCATCATAGGTAGAGCAGCATCTGGCAAGCTAGATTTGAAAGGCGTTGGTGAAGCCCTAATCGGCAAGCACACCACTACCTCCGATTAATAAGGAGGAAACAAATGCAATCCGACCAGGAAGCAACCAAATTCACCGGAATCACTACGGTGTGCGCCAAAGCTATCCAAACTATTGCGACAGCAGTCGTTACGCAGCGCATCAGCGTTCCCAGGGAAAATATCAAAGTTAGCACCCATGATGACCGGGGATTATTGGGGATAGATATTTCCTGTCCCGTAAACTCCCAGGTTTTAGAAATCATAGCTAAAAATCCAGATACCTCGATATTTTCCCTAGCCGAGCAGGCGAGAGACGATATTGTCCAACGTATCAGCACCCTCGCAGGGCTAAAAGTAGGGCGGGTAAACCTGCGGCTTTGCGGACTATACCGGCATCGGGAGGGTAGAAAGCTGAAATGAGCAATAAATCCAGAAAATCCCGCCTCCGGGTTCCCTACTTGGTGCGCCGGGAGACACATTCGGCGCGAGCCCTGCTTAGCGTTAGCGTCGCATTCGTTTTGATAGTGGTTTTGGGGTATTTAGTTACCGAGGGGGTATTGGCTTTATCCGGACAAAATCCGCTGATAGCCACCCCAGAAAATATCTGGAAGCAGTTCTATAGCTACCTAAACAATGACTCAAGATTAGTCCCGATAACCCTAGGAGCATTATTGACTCTCTGTGGGGCACTACTGCTAATAAAATCGGTGTTACCTGGGGCTTTAAGTAAACACGCCCTCAACGATAATCGCGTTGCCTACGTAGTTGATGATGCGGTTATTGCCTCAGGAGTTTCTCGTTTGGTACGAGAAAAAGTAGGTCTCCCCCAAGGAGCGGTCACCACTGCCGTCAGCAAGCACCGTTCCTTGAGCATTATCACACCCAACACTGGACAAGAGATTAACCACCAGGAAATCCATGATTTCGCAACCGCAAAAGTTACTTCCTGGAATTTGCATCCGAGGCTAATAGCACGCATCAAAATAGATACAGAGGGCAGGTTAGAAAAGTGAAGAAATTACCTCGCGCCCTCAACCGGATTCTATTGTTTATTCTGGGGCTATTATCTTTAGCCGGTGGAATTCTACTGATTGCAACACCGCTGTCAGCGAAAATCCGTACCCAGGTTCTCTACTACGGCGAGTGGCTTCAGACGCATTTTAGCGCTCTAAACCATAGGTCACGATTCCAAATACAGGGCTGGGAAAGCTCTTGGTTACAGGTAGGGACGCTAGCGATTGCAGTAATCTTTATCGTTGCTTCACTAATCTGGATATTTGTTCAAGGGGGCGGCAAGATTCGTTCCCTTGCCCTAAATAAAATCGGTAAAGACACCCAAAAACAGGGTGAAATTACTGCCGAACTAGGGTTTATTAGGGACATTATAGAGGACGAAGTTTCAGCTAGCCGCTGGATTTCCTCAATGAAAATACAGTCTTGGGAAGTCAAGAAACGACCGGGGCTATTAGTAACCGCAGCGGTATATAAGGGAGCAAACCCGCAGGAAATAAAGACGGAGCTTGATAAAGCTATCGCAAAGCTCGATCAAGTTTTAGGAATAAAAATGCCGGTTTTAGTGCGCGTAAGCACCAATTGGCGAAGCAGTATCGGATCTGCCAATCGCGTGGATTCATAAACAAATTAAAGGAGAAGAAAATGAGTTTAGAAGACAAGATTCAGAACAGCGCCGAAGATCTAGGTGGCAAAGCCAAAGAAGTAGCCGGGGAGGTTAGCGGCGATAAAGACCTTAAAGCCGAAGGAAAAGCCGACCAGGTAGGCGCGCAAATTAAAGACAAAGTTTCCGAATTTACTGATAAAGCTAAAGACGTGGCCGAAGAAGCCGGCGCTAACCTGAAGGCTGCTGCCGAAAAAATCAAGGAAGGTTTCTCTGGCGATAAGTAAATACAGAGAAAACTGAGCTTTTAACTACCTAAATTAAGGATCGGGAGGTCACCGCCTCCCGATCCTTTTATATTTTGCTCAGCAAAGCGGACTTTCTAGGATTGCGCCCCTTTACTCGTGCAAATTTAGCCCTCGGTATACTCCAGTGGTTAGAGGCTACCTGTGATACTAATGAGACAGTTATTTTGTGTGCAGCATTCTTTGGGCTCTGCTACTTAGGAATTGGCAAGCGCTATTTCTCTACTACAAGCAATCGTCCTCGGAATAGATTATGCTTGATGGTCATAGATCCACTGGTAGAGATTTTCTTCTGTGACTTCACCGGAAGCTACCCGCAAGATGATATTAACTAGCTCTTCATCGCTGTAGGACAACTCAACCCCATTCAAAGCTAGATAAATTAACATGGCGTGAGTTCCAATGCGTTTATTGCCATCAACAAAAGGATGATTCTTAATCAGACCAAAGGCGAGCCGTGCGGCTTTTTCCAGTAGCGATGGAAAAAGCTCGTTGCCGTCAAAAGTCTGCAATGGAGCGAGAAGTGCGGAATCAAGTAGTCCTCTATCGCGAATGCCGCAGGAGCCCCCACTGGTTTCGATAAGCGACTGTTGGAGTTTAACGACCTGATCGCGGGTCAAATACTTCATTTAGCCAATTCCTCATAGACTTTTTTATTCCTTTTGAGGAAGGCTTGGGATAAATCTGAGACTTCAACCTCACTGGGTTGAGAGATTGCTTCAGCTTTTGGAAACTCTAAAATGACGTAACGCGGAGCGTTGTTTTTAAGGATTACGGCAGAACCGAATTTGTCTACAATCCTGGCGACTTTGGAAAAATTCTGATTTGCTTCAGAAATAGATACCAGGGTATCGGTATTTACATTCACCATCCCAATCTCCTTTAAAGGTAATTATTATATACATCATAGGATAAATCTATCCTAGAATACACTGGTATATAGCAGTATTAAGGGTTAATACCCCTCTTAGGGTATTAACCCGAATTCTTGGAGGTAAACACGATTCCACCGTCATTACCGACAGGAATTAGAAAAACAGCCTAATCTCCCGGGCTACCAAACTCCCAGCTAATCCAGTTGGGAGGGCGAAACTTTAGTTTCCTCCCCGATACGCATATCAGCAATTTTCCCGGCAGCGCGTAGCTCTTTTAGGCGGGGAACTATCCGCTTGTAGATTCCCCACGGATCAATGGTGTTCAAATATATGCGAGTACCGCCCTCAAATCCTGCCAAAGTCGAAATCCGCCATTTCAGCAAGATTCTCCAACGCATCGGGGTGGAAACCGAAAGTGGACGGTGATACCACTCTTCATTACAGGGAACATCGGCTCCGGTAGCGGCGTGAACAGCCTGCAATATATCGGAGACCGCCCGCATTTTCCGCTCTCCCGCATCCCACGGATTACCCGCCTGACCTAAAGGCCAAACCGCAATCGTGGGATAACGATGCCCTACCCCCGCCATGGCTATAGCATCCTCGTTTTGTGCCAATATCAAGCCGCGAGTAGCCCGAATTTTCAAAATAGTATGGTAAATATCAGGTTCTTTACGCACCCGTTCGCGTTCTTGAGAAATCTGCACCGGATATTCATCAATCGCCACCAGCTGCTTGTGAAGATGATCGAAACTAGCCCCCGCCGGTTTTAGCCAGTTTTGGAAAGTCGCCACATATTTTACTGCCGGATTCAAATCGTAGAGGTCGCGAAGCGTCCGGGCAGTGTAGGCAGTATAGGCATAGTGCTCATCGGGGGTAAGCGTACCCGCAGAAGCCAGTTGGGACGAATCAGTGGCACCGGGAACGAAATGACGATTAGCCACAATCAAATCATGCCCGCCAGAAAAGAATGAGCTAGCCTGTCCGAGCATCTCCGATTCATTCAAAGCATCAATCTCGGCATCCTCCATGCCGTATTGATGGAGTTTGGCACGCACTACCCGCAGAATATGGTCATATCCGGTTCGGGTAGATAGGTATTCAGCCATATGCTGACGTTGCCTATCGGAGGGCTCGTGACCATAGTTTAAATTCCAGTATTGATAGGAAACAATCTCAAATAGGTTCGGAATCCGGCGAAAATCTGCCGGATATTTATCCAGTTCTTCGGCGCTAAGCCCCTCTAAGATACGAAAACCCTCAGCGGTAACAGTTTTCGAGGGCGGCAGGAGGTCACTGCCCAAAATTACTCGGGATTTTTCCGGCGGGGTCTCTAGGTAGCGATCAGAACAGAAAGCACAGGTACAGGTATAGTCTTTGGCAGTAATCGGAGTCGGGTTAATCTGTGGCTTCGCTAGCGGGCGATGTCCGCGCCCCGGAACTGTCCAAACCTGAGTTCCAGTTAATTGGTTGCGTTGTTTGACAGTTCCATCTGCCAGTTTCACTAGGGCGCGTGCGGCTTCTGCTTCCTCTTTTGCCATACTTCCACCCTAGTTGCTGACGGATATTTTTGGGTTACTACGAGCGCGTGTAAGTAAGATGCTAAAAAAGACGGGTAGCTGGTTTATAGTGAGCGTCAGGGAGGGAAGTTGATTAAATATTTAGGATCGAAGCGGAATCTGGTTCCCGCCTTAGGAACTATTGCCCAGGCTGCACAGGCTAAAACTGCTCTCGATTTGTTTTCGGGTACTACCCGGGTTGCTCAAGAATTCAAGCGACGCGGGATTTTCACCACTGCCACCGACCTTGCTTCCTATAGCTACCAATTGGCTCGCACCTATATAGAAACCGATGCCGAACTGGTGGATTATGATTCTTTGCGGCAACATTTAACGACTATGAGCGCCCTGAAAGGACAAGAGGGATATTTCACCGAAACTTTTTGCCGCCAGGCTCGTTTTTTTCAGCCTGCTAACGGTATGCGCATTGATGCCTGTCGCGACTATTTGACGGATTTGGAGGACAGTCCCCTATTCCCAATTTTGCTCACTTCCCTAATAGAGGCGGCCGACCGGGTAGATTCGACTACCGGAGTGCAAATGGCATATCTAAAACAGTGGGCTGCGCGCTCCTATAAT
>CABQYA010000082.1:0-7840 GCA_902468275.1 uncultured Urmitella sp.
GCTAAAGGGATGGCGCGAATGATTACCTCAAATGCATCCCTAAGTGATTTGATTACTGCCCATCCTGACGCTCAGATAGAATCGATTACTTCCCCAGAGCCCTAAAATCCTATATATCGGCAGGCTAGAGTCGGAAGTTTATACTTTAGGGTCGAGTAAAAGTCGATTACCGCTGTTCTATCGCACCATATTTTGATCGAAATAAACCTTACCTGGAGTCATCGTGCCTCCATAAAGCTCAGGCACAGTTACCAGGGTGTATCCCTGTGAGCGTAAATGCTTAATAATGTCCGGGACTGCCTGGATGGTTGTGGGATGAATATCATGCATCAGGATGATAGAACCTGCTTTGGTCTGCTTCTTTACCTGTTCAAGAACCGATTGTGGATTACGATTCTTCCAATCCAAAGTATCTACATCCCATAAAATAACTGACTGTTTTAGAGATTTAAGAGCCGCTGTTACTCGGGAATTAAATGCCCCATAGGGAGGGCGAGTTAGATTTACTTCGGCGTTAGGAACCACTTTCTTAATGGCTTCCAGAGTAGAGGAGATTTCCTTA
Source organism: uncultured Urmitella sp. (assembly GCA_902468275.1). GTDB lineage: Bacteria > Actinomycetota > Actinomycetes > Actinomycetales > Actinomycetaceae > Varibaculum. Next base: position 563 of record CABQYA010000082.1, read on the forward strand.
TTTATCTTTGAATCAGAAATCTTGGTCAATTGTGGGTGTGACCAGGTGTGATTTGCTAAAACGTGCCCCTCTTTAACTTCCCGGGCAACGATGTCAGGATAGGTTTTTACCGCTCTGCCAACCAGCATGAAAGTGGCAGGAACTTTTTCTTTAGCCAAAATGTCCAAAAGTTCAGGAGTTTTAGGTCCCGGGCCGTCATCGAAAGTTAAAGCCACGCATTTTTCTTTACTGCAATCAACCGGTTCCCGAGTAGGGGTGGGGGTAGGAGTAGTTGAGGTGGTAGTGGGGTCGGAGCTAGGAGAAACGGTCTGACTGCGCTGAGTTTTTGACATCGAAGAGGACGCAGAAGCAGTTGATTTCTGCTGACTGCTGCCAGTGTTTCTGGTCAAGGCAAAGCCGATGGCTATCGCTGCGCACAATAGTGCTGTACCCACCAGTATTGCGATAATCAGTTGAAGGTGACGTTTACGTGACAAGACTCTGTTTTCTCCTACCATTCCCTAAAGTTGTCCCCCAATCTTAGCGCGCTAATCTGATAGCCCTCAAAGTTTCGTTGTAATCGTGCCTAGCGATAAAATCAGGATTTTCCCAGGTTAAGAGGTTATGTGGATTGGAGTAAACAGATAGTAGCGGCTGCTGCTATTGCCCCACAAACCGCAGAGTTTCCATGATAAATCTCTTGACCAGCCGGGGAGCAAAGGTCAGAAATGCAGCGAACTGCCAAGAAAGGGGTGTCTGATAAATATGAGACCTGAGCGGCTGCTGCTGATTCCATTTCAGCGGCGAGGGCGGTGGGGAATGTTTCCCGTATTTCAGTAACGTTTTTATCGGTGATAAATGAATCACCGGTCGCGATAGTGCCGCAGCGAACTGGTACGTCTTGCAGAGCTGCAAATAGCTGGGAACTTTGAGTTTCCTTGCTAGGAGATGTAGATTCTGAATCAGCTTCAGCGGGTGGAGTGAAAAAAGACTCAGCTATCCCTCGCTTATTTTCGTCTATAGCCGGTAGGAGGTGGCTCGCGATAGTCAGCAGTCGCTGGTCGCCAAAATAACTGGTTGGCATTCCTGGAAGTTGCCCCGGTAAATACCCGAAAGCAGTAGCATCAGCGCTGCGGAAAACATAAGTTTCACCAAAAACGACTTCGCCCACCTGGCTATCCTTAGCTAAACCGCCAGCGGTTCCCGAATACAGCACTTGTTTAGCTCCAAGAACCTCAATCGCGATAGTAGTAGCACGGGCAGCATTAACCGTTCCCACCCCGCTTTGAACCGTGAGAACTCCTGAAGGTACTTCCGGAAAATCTAGGGGATAAAACCGTAAACCTGAAACTTCTGTTACCGGATTAGGGAGCGCTTTCCTAGGATCTTCAGGAGTGTAAGAATCCTGGTGGCGGTGAGATAGGCACTCACGCAGCCAAGAACGGTTTACCAAAGGAGCCAGCTCGGTGAGCTCTGCGCAAATAACTACGGTGTCACAAATTGTCATAGATATTCCCAATCTTTAACGGTAAATCTGATTCCAGCTGTCTCGCGCCGCCAAGAAGTGAGCGGTAGCTTCTTGTGCCCCTTTCAAACTGTGGTGAGCCCCCCAGCCGCATTGACGTTCATTTGCGGCCGGTACTGCAAGGGCGCTTTGGATATCTTCAAAAGTGATTGCTAATAGCTGGGTAAACTCTTCAGGCTCCACCCCCAACATCAGGGCATAAAATCCGGTTTGGCAACCCATAGGTGAAAAATCAATGAGCCTGTCGGTGTGGTTGCGCATTAGTTCGGCGGTCAGATGCTCAATTGAATGGACAGTTTCCATTTCTAAGTGCTCTTGGTTTGGTTGGCAAAAACGCACATCGTATTTGACTAGCTCATCTCCGCCAGGTAGCTGTTTACGGTCGGCTACCCGCACAAATGGGGCAGCAACTTTCGTGTGGTCAAGATTGAAAGATTCTACGTTCATGCGCTCACTCATAGTTTTTCTCCTTAGCTAATCGCAGTTCTGGATACCACCTTATCTGCAATCATTCGCGTGTGGGGGATAGCTCGCCATCGCTACGGGTCTGGCTCGGTAAAAGCACTCCGGGGACCCCGTGAGCCTCGCAGAGGCTCGGCTCAAGCCCCTCTCGTATCTTTTACCGGCCGCGACCCGCGTTCTATACCCGTGAGCGTGGGGGAGAAGTTTTTCCTCCTGCCCAAGAATTCGGAAAACGTGGCGGCGTTTTCCGAATTCTTATGCCCACCGCACCCACTCGGATAAAACTTCTCCCCCACGCAAGGGGCACAGCTGGTAGCAGATTTCCGCAAGGTAGGTACTGAGCGTGCAGGGGCGGATTTATGCCGTAGGGTAGGCTCCGGGCGTTAAATCCGTGAAAATGCCAGAGCATTTTCCGGATTTCGGGGCGCGAGACAAAATCCGCCCCTGTACGCGGACACTTGCGACACGCGGAAGGAAGCTTTTATCCACAATTTTTGGTGGAATCGCTCACCAAGAATCATGAAGGAGAAAAGGGCTTAAATACCAGGCAGACAGGAGACGCTGCGGCAGTACAGCACAGCCATCCCCAAGCTATCCCCAGAAAAACACTTCCTTTCCACCGGTTATCCCCAAACACACCATCTTGGGGTATTAGCGTTAGGTAACTACTAGGTGTAGTGTTTAGTTCAGCGCCGAAAAATGTCGGCGCAAAAACTACACTGGTGTTATTCTTTGAATAGCGCAGACGAACAAAGCCAAATTAAGGAGCGCAGAAATATGTCGGTCACCGTTTACTCCAAGCCCCGTTGTGTACAGTGTGATGCGACCAAACGCGCCCTAAAGAAACAGGGTATTTCTTACGCAGAAATTGATATGAGCCAAGATTTGGACGCTCTCGAACACGTAAAGTCCTTAGGTTTCGTACAAGCTCCGGTAGTGGTAACTGATACCGATTCTTGGAGCGGATTCCGTCCCGACAAAATCAAAGGAATAGCAATCGCAGCTCGCGCAGCAGCTACCGCCTAAGGGAGTTGCGTCCTAAAGCAATATATAGATACTGCTCGAAGTACCCGGCGCTAAGAAGCGGAGTATATCGACAGTAGCGGTAGCGCGTGTAGGTAACAATAGGTTCGTAGCGAGAATAGAAAACAGTAAGGCAGGTCAAAGGTGAGTAATACAGAACCCCTGCTAGTCTATTTTTCTTCCGCAACCGGAAACACTAAACGCTTTGTAGAAAAACTTGGCTTTCGCAATAAAAGGATTCCGCTGCGTCCTCGTGACGAATTTCTTTATATAAACGAGCCCTACGTGATTGTGGTACCCACCTATGGGGGTGGAAACATCAAAGGGGCTGTACCTAAGCAGGTAATCAAGTTCTTAAACGAAAAGAGCAACCGCGAACACTGTGTAGGGGTTATCGCCAGCGGAAACACAAACTTTGGGAAAGCGTATTGCATTGCCGGCGATATCCTCGCCCAAAAATTAAATATCCCGTTTATGTACAAGTATGAGCTTCTGGGAACCCCCCAGGACGTTGAGATATGTCGTAAAGGACTGAGTGAGTTTTGGCAGAAAATCTAACTGACACCGGAGTAGAAACCGCGCCCTCCCCGGAACTGGACTATCACGCGTTAAACGCGGAACTGAACCTATATGACAAAAACGGGAAAATTCAGTTAGAGGCAGACAAGGCGGCTGCCCGCCAATACTTCCTGCAGCACGTAAACCAAAATACGGTGTTCTTCCACGACCTGGAAGAAAAAATGAAATACCTGGTAGAGCAGGGCTATTACGAACAGGAAGTCGTGGATCAATACCAGTTCCAGTTTATTAAAGACCTGTTTAAGCGAGCCTACGCCTATAAATTCCGTTTCCCCACCTTCCTGGGGGCGTTCAAATATTACACTTCCTACACCTTGAAAACTTTCGACGGTAAACGCTACCTGGAACGTTTCGAAGATCGGGTATGCATGGTGGCGCTTTACCTGGCACGCGGGGATGAAGAACTCGCCAAGCGCCTGGTAGACGAGATTATGACCGGGCGTTTTCAGCCGGCCACTCCCACTTTCTTAAATGCGGGCAAGAAAGCCCGCGGGGAACTGGTTTCCTGTTTCCTGCTGCGCATTGAGGACAATATGGAGTCGATTGCGCGCGGTATTAATTCTGCCCTGCAGCTTTCAAAACGAGGAGGAGGGGTCGCCCTATCCTTAACTAACCTGCGGGAAGCGGGTGCTCCCATTAAGAAAATTGAGAATCAGTCCTCCGGGGTAGTGCCGGTAATGAAACTACTAGAGGATTCGTTTTCTTATGCCAACCAGTTGGGGGCGCGACAAGGAGCCGGCGCGGTTTATCTAAATGCCCACCACCCCGACATTATGGGCTTTTTGGACACTAAGCGGGAAAATGCGGACGAGAAAATCCGGATTAAATCTCTGTCCCTGGGGGTAGTAATCCCGGATATTACTTTCCACCTGGCACGCAATAAAGAACCTATGTACCTGTTTAGCCCCTACGATGTGAAGCGGGTCTATGGGAAACCAATGAGCGATATTTCCATCACCGAGCATTATCGGGAAATGGTCGAGGACGGACGGATTCGCAAAAAGAAGATTGATGCGCGGCGTTTCTTCCAGACCCTGGCAGAAATCCAGTTCGAGTCCGGCTATCCCTATATCGTTTACGAGGACACCGTGAACCGTGCCAACCCGATTAAGGGGCGGATCTCCATGTCCAACCTGTGCTCCGAGATTCTGCAGGTCTCGGAAAAGAGCGAGTTCAACGAAGACCTCACCTATGAGCACGTGGGTAAAGATATTTCCTGTAACCTAGCTTCGCTAAATATTGCGAAAACTATGGATTCTCCAGACTTTTCCGCCACCATTGAGACCGCAATTCGTGGTCTGACCAGCGTATCTGACTTGTCAAATATTCGCGCAGTGCCTTCGATTGAGCGCGGAAATGCGATGAGCCACGCCATCGGCCTCGGGCAAATGAACCTGCACGGCTACCTGGCGCGCGAAAAAGTATTCTACGGCAGCGACGAAGCCCTAGATTTCACCAATATGTATTTCATGACCGTGGCATTCGAAGCGATTAAAGCCTCGTGCAAGATTGCTAAGGAGCGCAGGGAACGCTTCGAAGGATTCGAGGATTCGCAGTATTATTCTGGGCAGTATTTCGAGAAATATATTAACGGGGATTGGACTCCCAAGACCGAGAAATGCCGTCAACTGCTAGAAAAATCTTCCATCAAAGTTCCTACCAGCGAAGATTGGAAGAAACTGGCGGAAAAAGTCCGGGAATACGGAATGTATCACCAGAATCTGCAGGCGGTACCCCCAACCGGATCGATTTCCTATATCAATAACTCCACCTCCTCAATCCACCCGATTGTGGCCAAGATTGAGATTCGTAAAGAAGGTAAAATCGGGCGGGTTTACTACCCGGCTCCCTATATGGATAACGACAACCTGGAATATTACCAGGATGCCTACGAGATTGGACCGCAAAAGATTATCGACACCTATGCGGTGGCAACCCAGCACGTAGACCAAGGGCTCAGCTTAACCCTGTTCTACCCGGATACCGTCACTACCCGCGAAGTCAACAAGAACTATATTTACGCCTGGCGGAAAGGGATTAAGACCCTTTACTATATGCGTCTGCGTCAACATGCCCTGCAAGGAACCGAGGTCGAGGGCTGCGTATCCTGTATGCTCTAGGGCTTCAGTAAAGCACCAGAAGGGCGGTAATGCACCGGGAGGGTAATAACGTCGCTGGAGGGTGATTCTGCGAAATCTTACCAGCAGTTTTAATCAATCCCCCAACCATTCCACCCTCCTAAGACAGTTCCGCCCTCCTAAAACCGACCCCAGCAGAGCATTTTGCCCTACTGATTCAAAACACAGGGCTAATGCCCGAATGGGCATTAGCCCAAAACGCAAGCAACCGTTAGGACAGAAAGATAATTACTAAACGAACAGATAGTTGCGGGTGGGGAAGAAAAAGTAAATCCTCCCCACCCGCAACCATTAACTATTAGGCAAGTGCAGCAGCGCCCTAAAGAATTAGAAGTCCCAATCGTCGTCCTCGGTATCAACAATTTCCCCGATAACATAGGACGAACCCGACCCGGAGAAGAAATCATGGTTTTCATCCGCCGACGGTGAAAGCGCCGCCAAAATCGCGGGATTCACATCGGTAGAATCCGCCGGGAACAGCGCCTCGTAACCCAGGTTCATCAGGGCTTTATTGGCGTTATAGCGCAAGAACTTCTTTACGTCCTCGGTTAGCCCCAAAGGATCATACAAATCTTCGGTATAGGACTCTTCATTGTCATAAAGCTCGGTCAGTAAATCAAAGGTGTAGTCTTTGAGTTCTTCTTGCCGCTGCGGAGAGGACTCATTAACCGCGAGCTGATATTTATAGCCAATGTAATAGCCATGTACCGCTTCGTCCCTGATAATCAAACGAATCAAATCCGCGGTGTTAGTCAGCTTGGCGTGCGCCGACCAATACATGGGGGCATAAAAGCCGGAATAGAACAGGAAAGACTCTAGCAGGGTAGAAGCCACTTTACGTTTCTCAGGGTCGTCACCCCGGTAATACTTTTCTACGATATGGGCTTTACGCTGTAGGTTCTCATTTTCTTCACTCCAGCGGAAAGACTCGTTAATCTCGGTGGTAGACAGCAAAGTGGAGAAAATCGAAGAATACGACTTCGCGTGTACGCTCTCCATAAAAGCGATATTGGTGTAAACCGCTTCCTCGTGCGGGGTGCGCGCATCCGGAATCAGCGAAACCGCGCCCACCGTGCCCTGCAAAGTATCTAGCAAGGTCAGACCGGTAAACACCCGATTCGTCATCAACTGTTCTTCCGGTTTCAGAGTCTTCCAGGACGGCAAATCATTCGACAACGGAATTTTTTCGGGCAGCCAAAAGTTCCCCGTGAGCCGATCCCATACTTCCAGATCTTTATCGTCCTCAATATCGTTCCAGTTGATAGCCTGAATAGTGTCAGCTAGTTTCAGCTTGTCAGTCACGAAAAATCCCTTTCATTCTCTGAAATAACCGCGCAGCCTCTTCCAAAAATCGGAAACAGCTGAGGATACTAGCTAGTCTACAAGGCAAATCTGTGCCCGGCTAGAATAGGTAACTATGCGCGAGGCAGATGAACTTATCAAGAAAACAAAATCGCTAGATGGGCGCTCCTATGGGGGCTATAAACAGCTGATTGGGCAATGGAGTTTCGGGGATTTCACTTTCTGTATTGACCGGGTGCAGTCCGACCCCTTTGCCCCGCCCTCAGCATG
>CABQYA010000083.1:0-7827 GCA_902468275.1 uncultured Urmitella sp.
CTTTAGGGTCGGGACTAGAGGCAGGGGAGCCTTGCCCTTTTAGTGACTCTGGGGCTGATTCCGAAGAATCTGGCGGGCTGAAAATACTGCGGGAGCTGTTTGTATCTGTTCGAGGATTCTGTTTGTCGATTTGCCCGCTGCCGGCTCGCATTCCATGCAAGGAGACTATTTCTGCGGCTTCTTTAGGGGCGGCACTACCATCTGCCCCGGTTTGTTCTGGGATAGAAACATCTTCAAAATCGTCCTCCTCGTCCTCTATCGGGAGGTTAGGAGAAGCGTCTCGTTTTCCTCGCGCCGCCGAAAGTGCATCTAAGAGGGCGTCTGTGCCGGTGTCAGGTTCACTAGGGGAAATAGGTTGGGGGGAGGAAGCCGGGAAGAATTCTTCAAAACTGGAAACTTTCGATGCCGGTCGGGAGGTCTCAGTGAGCCAAATTGCTTCCTGGTCGATAGCATTAACGCTAGAAGAGCCAGCTTCCATATGCCAACGTGCAGACAGCTCTCTAGCTTCTTGGGTGAAAGTTAAAATAATTTCCCAAGGCCCTTTCCCGTCCCGTACCGCGTCCCAGCGTAAAGAGTCTGCAGCTACCCCGCGGGCAGCCAGGCGATCTATCACCAATTCTCCTAGCTGCGGGGAATCCGATTCCCCACCTACCTGACAGGAGCGAGCCAGGCTCGCCGCGTGAGAACGCTCGGCTAAAATCGCGGTGGCGTAGCGACGAACTTTTTCTTCGGGAATATCAAACTTGGCTGCCACTTCGTTAATGGTGCTGCCTGCCCGGATTAAAGACTGGATTTTTCGAGGTGAAACCGCTTTTTGTGGGTTTTGGGGCACCGCCTCTAAATTGGGCCTGGTGACTCGTACTGCGTCACGTAGCTGTTGGGTAATCGCAATGGCATAACGCTCACCGTCACCATCATTAAGAATTAGCTGGTTCCCGTCTGGGTGTAGCCCGAGCAGCTCTAGGTCTTTCATAATCCTCCCATTCCCCTGCTTAGAGATTGCCATGTATGCGGGAAAAATTGCCTATTACACGCGGTGTGTCTGTCGTATCTAGCATTTTATGATTTGAAGTGTTAATATCCCCGCGTCTATTGTTTTCTTAACTCTAGATTTAAATACTGCTTTTAGAAGGGAAGAGCCATGGCAACAGATTATGACGCCCCCCGTAAAAATGAAGAAGAAGAGGAACAAGATTCCCTGGAAGAACTGAAGGCTCGCCGAGCGGAAGCCTCTGGTTCCTCTGAGGTTGATGAGGACGAAAATGCGGCGGCAGAAGATTTTGAGCTGCCCGGCGCGGATTTGTCTGGTGAAGAGTTATCTGTCCAGGTTATTCCGGCACAAGATGACGAGTTCACCTGTTCGGTCTGCTTCCTAGTTCAGCACCGTTCCCGTCTGGCGGGGGCCGAAGATGGCAAACCGGTTTGCCGTGACTGCGCCGAATAAACTGTGCCGATGAGATTCTTTTCTTCTCGTCGCCGCCAGCGGGTCACTCAGGAAACTGAGGGTACTGAAGGCGCTGCTGCCATAGACAGCGCAGATCAGACGATAGCTGAGGAACAGTTGCCGGAAACTCTTCCAGCTGAGGGAGGGGCTCCTAGCTTAGATGCGCCCTGCGACTTAGCGCCGGAGGCTACCCAGGCTTCAGGGCCATATTCTGACGGTGAATCTCCCAAGGGAAGCCAGTTTCTAGACTTGGGTGCTCTTAGAATTCCGCTAATCACTGGATTGCAAGTGTTTCCGGTGCAAGATGCACACGGCAATATCTTGGCGATAGAGATAGTGTCCGCGACCGCCCAGATGCAGCTTTCTCCTTTCGCGATGCAACGCTCCGGGGGTCTTTGGGAAGAGATTCGCGAAGAGCTTGCCGAGCAGCTGAAAACGCAGGAATACCAGGTTTTTCCGCTGCCCGGCCCTTTCGGGGAAGCGATATTAGCTCGTCCAATCCCGGGTGGAAAATCTAGCGGCGAGGGCGCATTCCCACTGTTGCTGTGGGGGATTGAGGGCGACCGCTGGTTTTTGCGGGTGATTGTGCGCGGCCAGGCGGCAGAGGACGAAAATGCTCGTGCAGGGCTATTTGAAGTCCTACACGGCATGGAAGTAGTAAGGGGAGATCAGGCCAAAGTCCCCGGCGAACTGTTGCCAATTGAACTCCCTCCGGAAGTAGCCGACCAGTTAAATGCCGGTGAGGAAGCAGAGCAGCAGTGAGCGCGGAGGAAATACAAAACGCGCGGGAAAACGCGGACTGGGAGGTCTCCTCTCAAGTTAGTGATGTTCGCGAACGCCAACACGCCTGCCTTTATGGAGTGTTGCGGTCAGTTACCTACCCTCCCTCTGCCGCATCCGGCTCTTTTGCAGCCACCCTGTTCGACGGTACCGGTTCGATAGAAGTGGTTTGGCTTGGTCGAAAAAATGTCCCGGGAATCAAACCGGGCATTCGACTGGCCGTACAGGGAATGGTGATTTCTCGCGCTAACGGGTTATGCGTAATAAACCCCAGTTTCCAAATATCCCCAATGGTAGACAATGAACGATAAAGTCAATGAACCTTGCTCCCCATCTAGAGTCCAGGAGGGCTGTCCCCTTGATTCGTCCTCTTCACGAAAGGAAACTTTAGAAAAACCGCTCAGGGGACAGATAGGGGGGATTGGGGCGCAACTGGGGGCTAATCAGTTCTCGGTGAGTGAAGCAATCGGAGGTCCTTGGGGAGCTTTAGAAGCAACCCTGCCCACCCTCTTGGTGGTAGCAGTCTATCCTTTCGTACATTCCCTGCGCCTGCCAGTAATTTTAGCGCTGGCTGCCACGTTCATTTTTGCGTCTATTCGGCTGCTGCGACATCAAAGCTTAAGGCAAGTATTAGCCGGTCTTGCCGGTACTTTAATCAGTGTGTTTTGGGCCTGGCGCAGCGGGCAAGTCGAGAATTTTTTCGCTTTCGGTTTTTGGATAAACGGGATTTACGCAGCGATATTAGTGGTCACTATTCTTTGTCGGCGACCAGCTATTGGGTGGCTAGTTGCGGGGGTAAGCGGAAAACTGAGCAGTTGGCGTAAACACAGTTCCCGCAGGTTCTACAGCCTTGCCCGGACTTGCACCTGGATGTGGGTAGCGCTGTTCACAGTGAGATTAGCGGTAGAACTACCCCTGTATTACGCGAATTTATTGGTTCCCCTGGGAGCAGCCCGCCTTATTCTGGGCCTGCCCGCATTCGCCCTCGTCGGCTATTTCAACTGGGTTTTACTGCGCGAAGAAACCGCTAACTTGCGCGGTCGCGATTAGCTAACTTAGAAACTAACTAATCCTCTTGTGCGGGGTCGGCGATTTCTTCGGGAGGGGGCGCAAACAGCGTACTAATCTGCTCTAAATCAGCTTCGGTTTCGGAACTGAAAAGAATCAACAACTCATCTAGACCTTGCAGCAAAGTATCCGGGCGAGGCGCCAGAGGACGAGAATCCCGCAAAACCGCTGCTAACACCACCGATGGAGGTAAATCTAATGTAGATAGAGGACTGCCGATTAGTGGTGAATCTTCCGGAACCGTCAATGAATACATATTCGTATCGGAAGTGTGGAAACGGAACAAATGTACCGGAATTCCCACCGACACCACTTCCTCTACCAGGGAAGTCATAACTCGCGGGGTAGACACGGCAACATCTACGCCCCAGGCGTCATCAAAAAGCCACTCATTTTTCGGGTTGTTTACCCGCGCCACCGTTTTCGGCACCCCAAACTCGGTTTTAGCTAGCAGACAGGCAACCAGATTCACTTTGTCATTACCGGTAGCGCACACCACCACATCGGCTTGTCTGATTTCGGCTTTCGAGAGAGCATCCAGGGAACAGGCGTCCCCTAAAACCCAATCCGCTTGCGGAATCGAGGCAACCTCCATCCGGGAAGGATGGTTATCCAACATAGTAACTTCATAGCCGTTAGCTACCAGTTCTCTAGCTATGGAACGTCCCACAGAGCCGGCTCCGGCAATCACAATCCGCATTTTATTCCTCCTGCTGTGGGGGACGTTTGAAAGCCCGCTCGATTTCGGCTGCTCTTTCGGTAGGGACGGTACAAATCAGTTCGTCACCTTGTTGAACAACCAGGGTAGATAGGTTGAAATAGGCTTCGCCGTCCCGCCCGATATAGGCGATTTTAATATCTAGTAGTTTCTGGATTTGCTGCAAACTAAGCCCTAACCAGTGTTCACTGGGGATAACTCGCAGGAGTTTCACCTGGTAAACAGAGTCGCAATAGACAACTTGGGAATCATCTGGCAGCATTTGCCGCAACATTTCCGAAGCTGTCCACGACACCGGAGAAGTAGTGTTGATTCCAAGTTTGCGATAAATCTCGGCGCGGCGAATATCGTAAATCCGGGCAACCACGCGGTCTATTCCAAAGGTCTCACGGGCAATACGCGCCGCCAAAATATTGGTGTTGTCCCCGTTCGAGATAGCCGCAAAAGCGTAGGCTTCCTCGATATTGGCTCTTTCTAGCACTTCCCGATCGAAACCGATTCCGCTAACTTTTTGACCCGAAAAATCGGTGGGGAGTTTGCGGAAAGCCTCGGGGTTGGAGTCAATGATAGCTACCGAGTGCCCCTGTTCGTCCAGAGTCTGTGCAACTCGGGCTCCTACTCTGCCCGAACCTAAAACAACGAAGTGCATGGAAGTAGCGTAAACCTTTTTGCTACTATTTTCAGCTTCCACCTGGCTAGTAACTGTAAGATTTCTGTAGATAGTTGGATGATCGGGAGATGAAAGGTATGAAAAACCGTTTTAAATCTCAGGCAGATACTGGGCAGTCCGCTGCTGATAGCAGCTTGCCAAAACGCTATGCGCTGCCGGTTTTCACTACTAATGCGCTTTCTTCGGTCTCCTATGCCCCCGACCAGATTCTTCTCACCTTAGGGTTGGGAGGAATCTTTGCATCCGGTATTTCCCTATGGGTGGGGCTAGCGGTATTTGCGGTGATGGCGATAATAATCATTTCTTATCGGCAAGTGGTACGTGCCTACCCTAGCGGAGGAGGGGACTATGAAGTCTCGCGAGAAAATCTGGGACTTTCAGCTGCCCTGGTCACGGTTAGTGCCTTGCTCGTTGATTACTGTTTAACTATCGCGGTTTCAACTACGGTAGGTGCGCACTATCTTTCGGCGTTGGTTCCCGCGTTTAGCGACCATCAAATAGGGGTAGCTTTAAGCATGGTCGCGCTATTGAGCGTACTTAACCTGTTAGGGGTGCGCGAGTCTGGGCGGCTATTCGCTATCCCCGCCTATCTGTTTATGGGGGCTATCGGTCTGCTCGCGGTTTTCGGGCTAGTGCAAGAGGGGATAGGAACGCTAGGGCAAGCTGCCAGCGCATCACTAAAGATTATGCCGCTTGAGCCTTATCAGGCAGGACTTACGGGATTAGGAGGAGTGCTGCTGTTCCTGCGCGCATTTTCAGGGGGGTGCGTTGCCTTGAGCGGCGTTGAAGGCATTAGTAACGCAGTTCCGGCCTTTAATCGGCCGCGTCCTAAAAACGCGCGAATCACCCTGGTGCTATTCGGGCTGATTAGTACCGCTATGATGCTTTGTGTTCTGCACCTAGCGAAAGTTACGGGAGTTAAGGTTCCTGCTTTTGATTCTCAGATTCTTCCCACTGATAGTTACCTAACTACCAGGGAGATTCCCCCGGTAATTTCACAGTTAGCCGACACGGTGTTTACTTCTGTCCCGCTTATCGCTTTTTTGGTTACTGCCACCACCACCTTGATTTTAGTTTTTGCGGCTCATAGCGCTTTTAACTGGTTCTCCCAGCTGACTCAGGTACTTTCACGCGACAGATTCTTGCCTCCGCAGTTTTTTCGACGGGGAGACAGGCGTTCTACCTCGCTTTCGGTTTTCCTACCTGCCCTATTGGCAGCAGTATTGATTTGTGTAACCAATGCCCACGCCACCAAGTTAATCCACATGTATATAGTGGGTGTGTTTATTTCTTTGACCGTTTCGCAGCTGGGAATGCTTAAGTATTGGAAGGTTAAACTCAGGATTCGCACCTTTAAAGAGAATAGAAAAGTTTTGTGTCGCCGTTGGATAGTAAACGCAATTGGGTTTATCTGCACCGCAACCGTACTTGCGGTGGTTACTCTTTCCCGTTTTACCTACGGCTCCTGGGTGGCGTTAGCACTGATGGCAGGGGTGTTTTTGCTGTTATGGTCGATTGGTAGCTACTATCGGCACTCCGGTAAGCAAATAACCGTTACTGATTACGAGGCCGGTCGGGCGATGCCCTCGCGGGTTCAAAGCCTGGTACTGGTTTCTAAACTGGATAAACCCACGATGCGTGCGATTGCGTATGCACGTGCCGCACACCCGTCCTCGCTATCGTTAGTACACGTAGATATTGATTCCGCAGAGTTCAATAACCTTAAAGAAAACTGGCTTGCAAGTGGGCTGGAAGTTCCGCTTACCGTTTTGGCCTCGCCTTTCCGCGACATAAATGGTCCTTTAGTGCAACATATCCGATCGCTGCGTCGGCGCTGCCCGCGCGACCTAGTGACGATTTATATCCCCTTCTACTTAGTGAAATATCCTTGGCAAAAGTATTTACATAATCGCTCTGCCAAACATATTCGCCGCCAGCTACGGGATATACCAGGGGTGCTGGTGGTGCTGGTTCCTTGGAACCTGTCTGATAGCTTAGAACGGGCAGCGCTGCGTGCCGGAGTCGAGCCTTTGCGTCCTCCCGAAGAATACCGTCACTCGTCCCCGGTGTTTAGAGGTCGCCCTCAAGATTTAACTAAAGGAGCTTTCATGGGTGACGATGGGCATTTGCCCTGGCTCGATAGTGTCCACGGCGGTTGGGGGATTGAACAGAGCCGCAATGACCGAAAAGGTCGCTATCACCAGAACACTCAACCTGATTTTTCTGCTGAGCTTTAACTATGAATGAACTTACTCTGCGGTTATTACGCCCCGTGCATGGCGGTTATTGCCTGGCACATCAGGACGGTCAAACCTATATGGTACGTTTCGCCTTGCCAGGAGAGCTGGTGAAAGCTATCCCAGTCGCTAAAAAAGGCAAAGTTATTTTTGCCGAGGTGAGCGCGGTACTGGAAAGCTCCCCGCACCGCTGTGAACCTATTTGGGCATCGGCCGGACCTGGCGGGGTTGGAGGTGCAGATTTATGTCACGTAAAACTGTCGTACCAACGCGCCTGGAAAGCTGAGGTACTTGCGGATTGTCTGCGTAGGCTTGGGGGAGAGGAAGTTTACGCGCAAGCGTTGGCTGTCAGTGGGGGAGAGCTGAGCTGCCAAGGCGTGAGCGGTGGTAGCCTGGGCGCGGGTACTCAGGATGGCGATTCAGCAGCGGGAGCCGCCTGCCCTGAGAGAGTGGATAACGCTAGCGGCGAGAATGATGCTTGCGGCGAGGACGGATTGGGGTATCGTTTACGCGCCGATTTTGAAGTCAGTTCTGCCAGGCGCCTGGCGATGACAAAGTTCCGCGGGGAAGAACTGATAGAGATCGACAGTTTCCCGCTAGCTGACCGGCTCATTAGCGATTCGTCTTTATTTAGTAATGCAGCCAGCTGGAGTGAGATCTTAAAGCCGGGAGGGCGCATCCGGGCTTGGGCGAGCGCCAGAGGGCTGCGGGTATGGGATGGGCATACTCTATTTGACGAGGACGGGTGCGCCCTTAAAGAGAAAAATATCCGTTTAACAGTTTCTGGTTTTGGGGAATACCGGGTTGCTCCAGATGGGTTTTGGCAAGCACATCGCCAAGCAGCAAGAGTTTTGTGTGAACAGGTAATTGCGGCGGCTAGCAGTGACTGCGAGCCAGGCAGCGTGGCGCT
>CABQYA010000084.1:0-7762 GCA_902468275.1 uncultured Urmitella sp.
ACTGCTTTACTTCACTAGTCGTTACGGGAGCGGTGGAAGCCTGTCGTGGGCAAGCTTACTGGTCGCTTTTGGTGGGGTTATAACGCTAGTCGCTATCGGTTTTTTCACTGGACTGGCAATAAAAAGAGTCTTTATAGCACCCCTGATATCGGTCGCTACTTTTGCTCTAATGGCAATAATTTCCGAACCCGTACTGCGTCCTTTGGCTCTGCTATTTCCGGTTCACCAGGTAACAGGCTCGGCTCGTTTTGAAACCAATCCGGCAGTAGCTATGTTCTCGCTGATATTTGCCTGCACGCTGCTTTTAGCAGGCTACAGCGTATTAAGTTTCCCGCTTGCAGGCAAAAACCCAGGTTTATCTGCGCACGGCAGAAATCTTCTACTCCCCCAAATAGTTCCCGTAGTATGCGTCCTTGCGCTGGTTGGATGCGCTTTTGTATGGCGACCAGAATTACTAACCGTTCACCGCCCGGTGAAAACCAGTTGCTTTAAGATTCAAGAGCTCCAGGTCTGTCTACATGAACAAAACCTGCCAGCACGCCCTTCGATACAAAAAAGTATCATCCGGCTGGAAAAGGTGGGAATCAATTCTCTGCTAACCATCATTAGTGACGATGCCGCTGTTGAACGAGATTTACCGAGAAACGGCGAGGCTTTCATCATTGTTGATTCCGGTCCTTATGATAGCGAAAACGTTGCTAATAGCCTGGAAGAAAGCATTGCTTGGCAAGTGGTGAGCGCGGCTACCACCGACCGCTGCATCGATAAGACGAAAACTATCGAAAGTCACGACTTCAATTCGGCAATAGCCCATGAGCTGCTTCAGCGCGCCAAATACACCAATCTAGCCGAACATATTTCTCCGGAGGTAAACTCCACATTTGCGCACATGAGCGAGAGGGAACTCAACTCATTCCTGCATACCCAAAATAAGCTCATCTCCTCCTGCTCCCTGGAAAACAAAACGCTATGAACACCGTTAATGGATTCCTACACGCCCGCAACGCCTACGTGGGTGCGTTGTTCCTGATTGCGTTATCCATACTTTCCCTCTCTTTCCCCATGACCTACATCGGAGTTAGCGTGAAAGCCGGGTTTCCTGCCCGCGCAGTAGGTATCGCAGAGATATGTGCACTCATTGCTGCCAGTTTTATCCCCACAATTACCAAGCCGCACTTCAATAAAGCTGAGCTTAAAGCTCCCCCGTCGCGCCGCGCGATCCACAGCACTTTCACCGCTTTAGTGATTATTAGTCCTTGCCTACCCGCTATCACCTGGTATTTACGCATCAAATGGAGCGAACTGGGCTATCAACTTCCCGGTATAATCGGTTTTCTCGGTACCCCTATCATTTTGGGTTCCCTGTCTATGCTCGCCCTCCTTTTAGCCGGCAGAGCAGTATCTATAGTTATACCCACGTTAGTTTTCTCTACTATCGTAGTGACGCAGCACCTGTTTCCCTCAGGTATTACCGCGCAACTATTCGCCACCGCTAAAAATTGGCATAGCAGCTGGTTACTGGTATCGGCATTATTCATGCTCGCCCTATTGCTCTCCTACCCCCTAGCCTCACTTCCTTACAGACGACAGCGGTGATTAGCCCTGATTAGCCGCTTTTCCAAAAGGGGAAACGTTCTAAAATAAAAAGCTCAGACAAGCTTTTTACCTGTATAAATAGGTGGACAGACAGTGAAGATATAGGATTCACCTTGTGCATTTAGTGAACGACTCTTTTCAGCCGTCCAGTCCCTCGGTAAACGCTGGTGCAACCCAACCTAGTCGCCTGGGGGTATATCTAGAGGGAGACGGGGTTGATATTGCTGTCACCGCCCCTAATGCCCAGGCGGTAGAAGTCTGTTTTTTCACTTCCGGAGAACCTACAGCCCAAGAAACGCGCTACCGATTGCTGGGACCAACAGATGGTATTTGGCACGGACACGTTGCCGGGGTAACGGCTGGAACTTGCTACGGCTTTCGTGCCTGGGGGCCGTGGAATCCGGAACAGGGACATCTTTTTAACCCCTACAAGCTCGCCCTCGACCCCTATGCCCGCGCGATTAGTGGAAACGTTGAGCTTTGCAGCCAAACCTACGCCCATAAAACAGATGCGGCGCTCTACCCGCTGTATCCTTTCCAATTAGACCCCACCAACTCGGCGCCCTTTACGGCACGCGCAGTGGTAGTAGATAAACAGTTTGAGGTAGTTCCCGGTCCTAAAATCCCCTGGGAAAATACCGTAATATACGAGGCTCATGTCAAGGGGCTCACCAAACAGTTACCGGGAATACCCGAGGAACTACAGGGAACCTACGCCGGATTGGCACACCCGGTAACTATTTCCTATCTAAAAGACCTGGGAATCACCGCGGTAGAACTATTGCCAGTACACGCTAAGCTCTCGGAAGCATTCTTAAACGAGCGGGGATTAAGTAACTATTGGGGATATTCCACCCTGTCCTATTTCGCTCCGGAACCTTCCTACGCCACCAGTAAGGCTCGCTGTCAAGGTCCTACGGCAGTCCTTGATGAGTTCCGAGGCATGGTTTCGATTCTGCATGAAAACGGGATAGAAGTGCTGCTAGATGTGGTCTATAACCACACCTGTGAAGGCAGTTCAGATGGACAGACTCTTTCATGGCGCGCCCTAGATAACGCTATGTATTACCGCCTGAATTCCCAAGGTGGAAACATTGATTACACCGGTTGCGGAAATACTTTGGATACCTCCCATCCGCGAGTAGTCCAAATGATTCTTGATTCTTTACGTTACTGGGTTTCCGAGGTAGGGATTGACGGTTTCCGATTTGACCTGGCGGTTACTTGCGCGCGTGGCGAGGAACATTTCACCCGTTTTCATCCTTTCTTCCAAGCCTGCTTAGATGACCCGGTTTTGCGGGACGTTAAAATGATTGCCGAGCCTTGGGACGTCGGACCAGACGGCTGGAAGACCGGAGATTTTCCGTTACCGTTTTCTACCTGGAATGACCGTTACCGGGACACCGTCCGCGGTTTTTGGGTATCCGATGGGCGGGCACAGTCTCGGGGCGAGTCCCGCGGGGCTCCCCCTTTTGAACTGGCATCTCGCCTTTCTGGTTCCCAAGATATTTACGGGGCTGGGCATATTCCCGCAGTCCGTTCCCCCCGCTGCTCGGTTAATTTCCTGACTGCTCACGACGGCTTCACTTTGGGGGATTTGGTTAGCTACGACCATAAACATAATGAAAATAATTTAGAGAACAACCGAGACGGTTCAGATAACAACCTGTCTTGGAATCATGGTAGTGAAGGACGGGTGTTTATTCCCGGTCATGAAGCCGAGAAAATATTACAAACCGATTCTCCTTTAGCAGAGTTAGCTGCCGCCAGGATTCGTTCAACGCTCAATATGTTTACCACCCTGTTTATCTCTTCCGGCACCCCGATGATGCTGGCAGGTGACGAGTTTGCCCGCACGCAAGGTGGCAACAATAACGCATATTGTCAAGACAATGAGACTACCTGGTTGAATTGGGAACTGGCGGAGTGGCAAAAAGAGCTCTATAGAGCTGTACGAAAATTGATTACTTTGCGACGTGAACACCCGGTTTTCCGCCCTTCAAAATTTTTGACTGGTAAACCTCACCCTGGGGACACCATTTCGGATTTGTCGTGGTACAACCAGGTGGGACTATTGATGGGCGACCGGGCGTGGCATGACCCTGCCAGCCGAGTTTTCCAAATGTTACGTTCTGGACGCCCCTATGGGGATCAGGATTTGCTGGCAGTTTTCAATGGGATGCTTTCCCCGAAACATGTGCGCTTAGCTCCGGGTCGAGGAACTGCCTACCACGAGGTATGGGATTCTGCGATTACCGAAGCTGACGAGGACGTGCCTTCGCTTAACCTGGCCGGTGACGATATCCTGCTTGAGCCTTTATCAATCAAACTTTTCCTAGCCGACTCCCGCGAGGATTAGTCTCTTTTCCCGGCTAGCTTCGCCCCAGCAATATCCGGGGCGAAGCTACGGCATGGTTTCTTCTAGCAGAAAAACTGAATCAAAATCATTTACGCAGCTGAGAGCTTTTGCGGTTTCGGATTATTGCGCCCCCACTAACTAGGATGAGTGACGTAAGTGCAAGTAAAAATACATCTTGAGAACCAGTTTTTGTAAGCCCAGCTACTGTAGGTTTTGAGTTCTTACCACTTTGGGTTTGCCTTGTGGTTCTCTTTTGGGAAGCTACGCCCTTGAGGGTAGCTTTGCCTCCGCTAGAAGTATCGGGGGTAGCCCCACCGGTTGTTGGCGGGTTGGTAGTGGGGGTATCACTTGGAGGAGTGTCTATAGGAGGAGTGTCCGGGGAGACAATAGGGGCGAAGGTTGCGTTAAATACGACGTCCCTGTCTGCGACCGTATAGGAAAACTCGGGTTCAGAAGATACTGTCTTGTCTGCGAGATGCCAACCAGTGAAGCGATACCCTTCGGCGGGAGTGGCTTTCAAAGTAACAGTGTCACCTTTATACAGTTTTACGCCCTTGATAGTGTTCGGTTCTATAGCCGCTGTCCCCATGTTTGCCTGCTCGTTTGGAACACTAACTTGTACGCTGCGTGAGGCTTCACTGGTGGCAGGAGCGCTATTAGCCCGAGTATCCGTGTTTAACATTGTCCAGCGGTAAACCGAATGAGTTATCCCATTTTCTGCGATAACGTCAGCTTTTAAGATATTTGTTCCGGGAGCTAATTGAATAGAATTAATTGTTCCATCTGCGCCCGGTTTTAGTTCTTTATTATTCAATTGGAGTCGCATAGTTGCTTTCGGACTTGTTTTGAAAGCAACCTTAATCAGGGAATGAGCGGCATCAGTAGTAGCGGCGTAGTTAAAAACATTGGGAATCGTAGTTATCTCGCCATCTAATAGCCCCGACACTGAACCGGTAATCCGCGCTTGAGTGTTTTTTGCGGTTGGAATCTTTCCGCTGGGCGTTATGTCCTGGACAGTTTTCTTCGTTCCTATTTTTATCTTTTTACCGTTCAGGGTGATATCCGTATAGGAAACCGGGGTATTATTCCCATCGGGCTCAGAACTACTAGCGGAAGCAAAAGCTAGTTTTATATCTTTACCTAGGAAACTAGCATCTGCTTGCCCGATTTTGTTCCAACTATTTCCGTTATCAGCACTGAAATAGGTGGTAACAGTATTTCCCTGTTTTGAAAACTTCATGAGGACGGATTCGGCGTTTTCACCGGCTCGTACAGTCTCATTTCCGCCGTACCAAGTTTCCTGTGCTTTTGCGGAGCTTTCTCTAACCTGGGCAATCTTTCGGATATTACCATTGCGGTGTTTTCTTTGAATAGCAAGGTAATTGTTTTGATCCTTGTACAGGTAAACTCCGGTATCTGACCACGAAGAACTGGTTAGCCCCTGTTGCCTAACAGTAATTTCAAAATCACTGGAGCTTTCAGGGTCTATCACCTGACCGACTAAAATGTTTTTTCCTTGTTGTTCTTGGTATAGACCTCCAGATGAATAGGTCGAGGTGAAGCCAAATTCCTTAGGTTTTATTTGGTGAGCCGAATCTTCTGTTTCTATGCTCCACTTATCAGTAAAGCTGTAGATTTCCTGTGGCGCACCGGCTGTGGTCGAAACTTGCAGCGTTAGGGGATTGGAGGTGCGTTTAACCGCCTTATCTCCAGTTCCTGCAACTTCTGTCAGGGTGAGCGTGGCGCTACCTTCACTTAGTGCATAAACTACGCCCTCAGAATCGACTTTTATTACGTTCGGATTCGAGGAAACAAAGTAGCGAGTAACGGTCGGCGGGGTCGGGGGGTTAGTTACAACTGCCCCATTAGTCTTGGCTAAATCATTACTGATGTTGATATTAGCGGAATCCATCTGGGAAACATCTATGGAAGTGTCTAAACCTTGCCCATATTTGTTATTGGCAATAGTAACGGTTTTGTTTCCTTGCAGACGATATAAAGCGGTATTTGTCATTGGGCTGCCGGAAGTAAGCAGTCGCATACTGCCTCCCACCGGCACTATCTTCTGTTCCGATGTTAAAGTCAAGATTCCGGGGTCTTGCAGCCAGATTGTGTTATCCGTGAAACTAAGGTCTTTTGTGCTTTTAGCATCTAGGACTCGCTGCGCATCTCGCCCATTGCCCGCAGGATTTTGCGCACCTGCTCTCAGAATATAGAACTTGTTTCCGGTAACATTCACGTTTGAATGAACAGTATTTGTTTCACTGACCGTTGGGTTAGTCGGTTGTATAAATATCGCCTGGGAACTGCCATTCAAAAAAATATTATTCTTAATCGTTAGGTTTCTGACTGGACCGGATTCGTACCAGCCTTGAGCATCGTTAGAAATATATATTCCTGCCATCCCGATTCCGTCAAAGGTGTTATTCTCTATAACCACTTTTTTACGGGTGGTTACCAAAATCCCTCTCGTGGGGGTGGCGGTGAAAACATTGTTCGATATTTCCACTTCGGGAGTGTAGGTAATGTTTTCTACTACGTGCGTGCCGTTCACCCCAATTTGGGCAGGAATGTCTTTATCAAAGGTCAAAATAATATCGGTGAGATTTCCAGAACCTTCACCCTGGATTCCTCCCTTACCGTCTGGACCATCCACTGCGGTCACGGTTCGCACAGAATCCGGAACAGTAATCATATTCCCCTTAGTAGAAAACTCAACTTGATCCCCGATGAAGTAATTGGGAAAACCGGCTGTTTCATGATGTTTGAAACGTACCCTGATTTTATTTGCGGCTATTTTTTCGACTACTTCATTAAATGTGCCATGAACATTAATGGGATCGTCATGAGGGTTAGAAAAATACGAATTAGTTATCCGTATTTTACCTTTCGTTCCTGACATTTGAATAAAGTCAGCAAATCCCGAGGTAGAACGCCCAGTTTCCGCAGGAGCCTCAAACCGAACATTATCAATAGTTATATTTTCACTATGTTGCCCCACAATCCCAAAGCCGTGTAAGAAACCTATCTGAGTCTTTTCAATAGCGACATCTTTAGATTTCCAAATAAACATTCCAGGATGATCTCGATCTAATAGCCGCATCTGGAAATACATTCCCTTTTTTAACAACTTGTTAAGCGAGCTAGAATAGGTAACTTTTAGATGACTGGCATTATCGGTTCTTGTTTCTTTAATAGCGGTGACATTAGCAAAGATTGTGCTATTTGGGTTGCCAGCTCTCCAAGTTTGCTGTTTGGAAGCATCATATGCCTGCATATAGCTAAATTCTGATTGCTTTGTGGTCCAGTATCGTTGGTTACTATAAGGACTGCTATCGGAATACCACGTTATATCATTACCATTCAAAGAATAGTTGTATTGTTTTGGAACTAGAAAAGTAGCTGTCTTGGTGTCGCTATCAACTTTTTCTACCGCGAGATCTATTACGGTTGGGGTCGCAAAATCGGTAGCTACATTTTGTATTTTTATTTTTTTGGAATTAATTGCTGCGAATTCAGTCATTTTTCCGTGGTACATAAAAAGTGAACCGCTGCCATCTATAGTCACGTCATCTAAATCCTCAATTAGGATTCCAATTCGTTTCTTTTTGAATCTTTCACTTGCACCCACCGTGTTGGAAACATATAGGGTGCGCTCTGGGGCTTTATCGGGGTAAAAATCGTATCTTCCCGTAGGAAAACGTAAAACTATTGATTTATCCGGGTGCGCTTTTCGCAGCTCTTTCAGCTTTTCTATCGCTTTTTCTACCGCAGGGGCAGAATCTGTTTTACCACTGGGGTCAGCAC
>CABQYA010000085.1:0-7597 GCA_902468275.1 uncultured Urmitella sp.
TCTTCTTTGTCCGCTCTAAGGTGTCGCTCCACAAATCGGGGGTGACCCCGGTTTCCTCATAGACTCCAGCCACCGCCGTCCCGATATCTTCCGGAATCCGCCATACTTCCCCCGCGTCCTCTTTATCTAGAACATAAGCGGCAGTTCGCAGCAGCACGTCCTCGTCATAAACATAGCTTGAGCCCGGATCTACTTGTGGCTTTGAATCCTGTTTGCCGGGTATGCCCATTAGGATGCAACACGGCTGGGCAAGCAAGCGAGGGCGAGAGTCTCTTTGGTGACGATGAACCCGCCCCATACGTTGGAATACCAGGTCAATCGGCGCCAAATCGCTGTAAAGCACATCAAAATCTATATCGAGGCTCTGTTCGACCACCTGGGTACCCACCACGATCGCCCGCTTAGGGCGGCGAGATTTTCCGGGTTTGCCAAAGGTACGCACCAGCCATTCATCGTTATCTTGCCGATCTTGCTGGGTAAAACGCGAATGCACCAAACGGACGTCATCCCCGAATACCGCCCGCAAGGTTTCATAGGTACGTTGCGCATTAGCAACCGTATTACGTACCACCAGGGCACATCCCCCGTTTTGGAGTCGCGTTTGAAGATCTGTGACCAGCCCAGCATCGTCCTCCCAATGCTCCACTTCTATCTCTTTGGTAGCTAATACGGGCAGAGGGCGAACCTTAATCCCCTGCCCATCCGAGTAAGAAAGCGCCGGATAGGTGGGTGCTTGTGAGGACGAATCCGACTCTTCCTCTTTGGCTGGTGCTGTAACCGTCCCATTTTCAGCAGGCTGCGGTTTCCGCATCGCGGCAAATACCGAAACGTCAAATGGTTCCGAAAGTTTGCCCTCGTCTTGAGCAGCTCGTTTTAGCTCTTGCCCTTTTTCATAGGCTGCAAACAACTCTTCACGTGCCCTCCGGGTCAAGGTGGCGGATAAAGCAATTACCGGCACCCCGAACGCCCCCAGCCACTGCACGGTTCTCTTCAAGAATTGGCTGGTGTAGACATCGTAGCTGTGCACCTCGTCAATGATGACAACTTTGTCGCTAATGCCCAGATGCCGCAAACTCACATGCTTGGTTCGGAGCGCCGAAAACAGCAAGTGATCCACTGTACATACCACTACCGAGGCTAGCAGCGCGGTTTTCTTCTTAAACCAGCGATGTACTAGTGCCGGCTGCCTGCTTTGAGTAGTCTCTTCATCAATACCCATTGAAGCGCTCTGCCCCGAGGAAACCGCATTGCCGGCACTAGCGATTCTTCCGTATTGGATTTTCTTATAAGCACTGTTCAAGGCAGCATTTCCGTGCTGAAGTTTTAGGCTAAAACCATTCTTCGCCGCAGTCTTAGCCCATTCGACTACTCGAGTAAACATGGCATCGGTAGTAGCTTTTGTCGGTAGAGCCACCAACACCCCAGAAGTTCCCGCCCGTTTCGCCAAAATGGTAGCTGCCATTAACGCGGCCTCGGTCTTGCCTGCCCCCATCACTTCCTCGATTATCATCATGCCGGGTAGCGCCATTTTTTCCGCGGCTTCTACCGCTGCCACCTGCGCGGGGCGAGCATGAGCATCAGCGCCTAACGCGAATAGGGTTTGCAACAGCTGATCAGGGTCTTGAGAGAGCATTTCTGGCTGCCAGGAGGGCGGCAAATGTAGCTTCTCCCAAGCTGCATTAGTGCGCTGGCGATGATGCTCAGGAGATAGCAACCGCGTCGGATATAGCTCGTACCAGTCAACCAGTGGAAACAGCTCTTGGTTCGAAGCAATCCAGTCAGCCATTACGGTAATCCCTGCCATCAGGCTTTGCCAGGTAGTTGGAAAAACTACCCCTTCGCATTGGCGAATAACCTCTTGACTGCCAGTCCAGTTCATCCACCAATCTAGTAGTTCCCGGCGGATCCGTTTCCAGGTTTTATCACCATTAATAGCCTCAGAGAGATTGGGATTCGCTATATCAGCATGTCGCTGCCAAGACACCGGGCGTCCATGATGAGCGCCGATTATCGACCCCAGTTGTTTCGCAGTGGCACAAACGTATCTTTTCTCCGCCTTTCCTGGATTCCAGCGCGATTCCAGCCATCTTTCAAACGCTATTTCCCCTATCCAGGAGTGTGGGTTATCTCCGCGCAGTTCCTCTGCCCGCTGGTATTTAGTGAGGGAATCGTCACTGTTTTTAAATATCCGCTCATAAAGCTCGGTGTTCTGGGTAAGGAACATCGGCGAGCATTTCCCAATATCATGGGCACCCACGATTAGCTTCAGTAAAGCTAAAGCATTCCGGGAGGGCTCTTTTATCTCCTCTACCCGCGCTAATGGTTCTACCAATAACTGCCGCTGCCGAGGGGACAGATATTTATCCCATATCAGCTCAGCCACTTCTCCCGCATCTGCCATGTGCACAGCAAGCGGCAACCATTGCTTACCTACGTCCTCGGGAGGAGCCGAATGCCAAAAACTAGTTTTTGCCCAAATAGATAATGCTGCTTTCGAGAGCGAATATTCTGACGCCACCCTCCTAGTAAACCTCATCGGCGAAGCTATTACCGGTCTTTTAAAAACTAGCAAATAGAAACGTCTGCGAACTATGAATGGGGAAGCAGCTGCCTGTACGTTTCTGTAACCCGAAAAAGCTAGCGTTGATACTCTTCTTCGAGTTACAATGTAATACAAAGGAGGGTGTAGATGTTAGAAGCCACTATGACTGTGCGGTTAAGCGAGGCAGAAAAATCTTTGATAGCTGATTATGCGCAGCTAGTAGGAATGAACAGTTCCCAATTTATGCGGCAATGCGTATTGGAACAGATTGAAAATGAAATAGATGTTGCCGCCTACCAAAAGGCTAAGGCGGAATACGATGCCAATCCAGTTAGCTACGACCTAGATCAAGTGGAGGAGATGCTGGGATTGTGAGTTGGAAATTGGTGATTTCACCCCATGCGGTCAAACAACTCGCCAAGTTAGATAAACCAACTGCGAAACTGATTACCTCCTGGCTGCGAAAAAACATTTCCCAGTGTGAGAATCCGAGAGAAAAAGGAAAAGCACTTAGCGCTAACCTTGCAGGTTCCTGGCGCTATCGAATAGGCAGCTACCGGGTTTTGTGCGAAATAAAAGATGGTGAATTAGTAGTACTAGTCTTTGAGATTGCCCACCGCAGCAAGGTTTACAGGCAGAGTAGCTGATTAGAACAAGCAACTTTCATTATGCCGAAAATAGAACTGATCTTCCGCTAATAACTGCTATTAAAATCTGTTATTTCGTGTCCCTTAATCATTGTTTGTGTTTGGATTTTATCCATTTTGCCCGATGAAGGGTTTGGTTCAAAGACGGTTATCGTTCCCGGAGGTGTTAACTCGATTCGAGCGCCTTGTTGGCTGCCCCCTATCACTGTCATATAGGGGTGCTCGAGGTCTTCTGGATCAAAAAGCGCCAAGATAAAACTCGCTGCTTCGCCGTCATAAGCTACTACGAGGGCATCTAAGTAACCATCGTTGTTTACATCGGCGTATCCGATCCCATAAGGCTCATTATCATCGCTAGTGAAACTATTTTCTGAGTCGAAAAGCTCTCCAATTTCATTGCGAGGCGTCAGCTTAACATCGCTGCTCATTTCCCCTAAATCGAAGGGGTCACTCTTTTCACTCGATTCTCCGTTCTGCATGGTCGCCCAACAGTGACTAGTCTCGTCAGGCATCTTATTGATAATTGGAGTACGGTCAGATTCTTGCCAGATATTCTCCTCGAAGCATCCGTAACTGACCATAGGGAGGTAGGCGTTGGCGAAGTCGATGTTTTTGATGGCGTCTTTGGCTATTTGGGGTTTGGTTTCTTGGGGTTTCCCGAATTGTTTTTCGGGTGTTTTTTGTGCCTTCGAGCTGCCAGTATAGACCATGAGCTGTAGCTTCTGTTTGCCAGTGGCATTTGAGTCTGCAGAGGTGCTGGTGGTGTAGATTCCTTTGCCGTTACAGGTGACGGTGGCAGGTGCTTTCAGGTTTTGCACCCATAGGAGTTTTGAGGTTTTGGGGTTGTAGGTCACGATTTGCTGGGCGTTTGTTGCTGAGGGGCTGGCACCTACTATTAGGTGTTTATCGGTATAGATTTGTTCTTTGAACTGATATTTCTTATTCGAGTTAGCTCGAAAGTTTTCTTTGGTGGCGCAAACGATTTTCTCATTCTTTATTTGGTAGGGGTATTTGAGAGAGTTTACGCATTTAGGAAGGACGATAGGGTTGCCGGTTTTAGTCCCGGTTTTAGGGTCGAGCATTTGGGCGATGCCACTTCCGTCTTTTGATGGTTGTATCAAGATTAGTTTGTCTTTACCAGACCAATAGAGGGTGTAGGCCAGGGCGGGCTCGCCCTCGGGTTCTAGTTCGACGGTTGCCGCGTTATCCCAAGCCGGTTTTACCCCTACGGCTAGAGAGTCTTCGCCGGTGAATACGTTGAAGAGAGTTATTCCGAGGACGCCCAGCGCAAACACTAAGAGCATGCAAAGAGTAACTATCAATCCCCGCCGCGACTTACCCTTCCCACCAGCAGCCGGCTGCCCCGGACCGCTAGGAATCGACTGCCCCGGAAAGGCAGGAGGCATCGGCTGGGTTGCAGGATAAGCAGAAGAAACCTCATGAGATTCCCCAAGAACCGGCCGCCCCAGATAACTAGCAGGAGCTGGTTGTCCCGGATAAACCGGAGCAACCGGCGGAACCGGAGGGATCGGAGCAACCGGTGGAATCGGCGGAGTTACCGGTGGATAACCAGCAGAAGCCCGTAGAAACTGCCAGCATTACTATCTTTATCAGGGGAATAGTCCGACATAATCCCACTCTAACAAGTCCAGTAAATAACAATCCGAAAACTTGAAAAATCAGACCATGGTGACTGAACAATCTATTGATATTTCAAGAATAAATAAATCCGATTTCAACACTGGTAGCGATATTCTCCGGGAAATGCTGCGACCTAATCTCACCCTGGATAGCACGAAAGATGACAATCTGAAAGGCTAATGAAAGGAAAATACTCATGGCAGTTCATGACAATGAACCGGAGCCCTATAGCTTCGATTCGGAAACCAAAACTAAGGAAAATGCCAATTACCCCACCACCGCCTAGACCGGGAAATAACTGCAGGTAACCCTAATGTCTATACCGGTAGGTGAATCTATTGGCTTGAAAGTACACCCCCGATAACGACCAGTTCCTGTGTCTGGATGCGGCAAAGGCAAGGTGGTAATGGGGGACGCAGAAGATAACCTCACCTTCGAGCAAGAGGTCGGCGATGGCTGGGCAGTAATGGTATCGGTCAGAAAATGGCACGACATTATGTGGCTAAGTAACATTTGGGGTATTAACCCGAATAATTGAATACATAGAAGCAGCCCACCGGTCAGCAATAATCAGTGGGCTGCGTTTCGTTGTTGGCTAATGAGCTATTTCCATAAATTGTTGATAAGTAAGAATGTTTTCCTCACCTACCAAAGTTATCAAAAATGCTCTGAATGCGGTTTCTATCGGGACAGTGACAAAAAGGAACAGCCGCTTTTTAGGTCTTGAGCAACAGACGTAGAAAAGATTCCGGTTTCGTTCATACGATGTCTCTTTACCATTAGGAATAGATGAGTGCCCTGTTATCATAGGTGCATAGGTTTCAAATTGGTACTGATTCCATCCCTTACTGATAACAAAAACAACGTTATCGTATTCTTCACCTTTTACGCCATGTTCTGTTGAAAATTGTGCATCTGGATATAGGAAATCCCTAACAGCAATAAATTGTTCATAATCCAGCTGCAAAAACTGTTGGATTGTCCCCTTCGACGCATACATTGTTTCCGGAGAATCCTTATAAAGTCGGTACACCTCATCCACTTTGGGTGGAATGGGTATCAATTGACTATGAACAATCGTCTCCAAAACATCGACAGCTTTTTTTGTGCGAACGTCAGCCAACTGGTCATGCAGTTTTTTCCATTTGATCTTTTCGGATTTTTTGGTTATTGGGTAACGCCTAATTCCGAGCGTGTCAAAAAGTAATTGGGTATTCGAGGTATCAAGCGCTTGGTATATCGGTTCAACCGTATCAGCAAAGAAAATAAGAAAAGGATCTTCTTTATTACGCAACCCATCGCCAAGTATGTCCAAAAGTTGCTCGTAGCCTTGTTGGGAAGCAAGAACTTTGTGCGTAATCATCAGAACTTTGAGATCTTCATCAGCAGGTGTATTTTGTTTAATTTTTTCTCTGATATCGTTCAGTCTTGTCCTCAGCTCGACCGCTGGCAATTCATTTTTGAAATAGCGTTCTGTGCGACGACTTCCCGAATAATCATCACATGTAATCACTAAAACTTCACCGTCAAATCCATCAATGGCTGATTTTTGCGGCAACTCAGGGCGGATATCATTTAAAAGTTGAACAATCCTTGGCCCAGATCGGAAATTTGATCCTTTCTTTATTACCTCAATTTTTTCGTGTTCAATTTCTCCACAGGCTTTGTTTGACTGATAGATGGTTTGCCAGGCATCGCCGAAAAAGCCGAATTGAGGTCCAACACCTTTTGCTATAAAAAACTCAATAAAGTAATCAATAATCGGCTTATAGGAGTCCTGGTATTCATCAATCAGTATCAAAGGGTATTTATCCGCAAATACCCGGCGAAATTTAGCGTTACCAAGAAGCTGGCAGAAGAGCTTTAGAACATCGTCATGATAAAGGTAGTGAATACCATTTTCCTTGTAGCGACGCCCCAAAGTATATGCAACTTCGGTGACTTGATTAAAGTCACCTTCGACTGGCAGATAATCGGAATTTGTTGTGACAGCTTCGATCAAAACACCCTGATACTGTTTGATAGCATTCCATGCAAACGAGTGTATTGTGGAAGGAAGAATAAATGAATCTTTTGCAAGTCTTTCTGCAATTACATTTACAGCTGCATTTGTGTATGTAATACAGATTACATTTTGTTTCTTCCGGCTATAGTCAGACCATTTATTTGCTTGTATCCATTCGATAACTCGATTCAGAGAGTACGTTTTGCCAGAACCCGCGCCAGCTTCAACACGGAAACTGTGACCTGATTTAAGTGATTCGATAATCTGTGCATCAACCTTATCAGCTTCTGCTTTCGCAAGATTGTAATTTACACTAGTATGCTCTTCACCCACGAACTGCCACCTCCTTACTCAAGAACTCTTTGGTCATTTAACCATTTTAATCCGGATTTTATGTAGTCAGGAATGCTATAATCTGAGTAATTGTAAATCAGATCGAGTGCAAAATCTGTTTTACTCTTACCCGTAAATTCAAGATCCTTCTCGCTTATGCCATTACCTAAATTGTAATACTCTCGATTGACATTGCGGATGGCCTCTTCCAACGAACGTCCACACAATTCATTTTCAGTAGTTTGGAACTCGATATGGCATTTCCCTCTGGTTTTGCCATCTGCTGTTATAGCAATAATTTCCGAAAGGTCGATTGTTGAAGTATTACCCTCAGAAATCCCCTTATTTCTACGAATCCACCATTTTATTGTTTCGTTAGATGTAGTTTTAGCTTCGCGAAAAACAACGGACTTTTTTACTACCTTCCCG
>CABQYA010000086.1:0-7562 GCA_902468275.1 uncultured Urmitella sp.
AGACCCGCCGTTAACGCCACGGAAGAACCAAGGATAGTTGCTCGCCGTAGAGCTTTCAACATTACCTTCCCCTTTTTCCTTTATTGTTATTTTCTATTCACTTTTCAAAACTGTGTTTACCGCTAAAACCGTTACTTAAACTCTTCCTGAATCAAAGCGGATGTTCTTTCAATTGAGAAATCTTGCACTACCAATTTTTCTGCCCGCGCAGTAATCAGCTTGGATAGTTTTTCTTCACGAAGTGCCTTAACAGCTTGCGGACGCACTTGTTCAAAACCAGCTTTTCGCCCTTGCTCATCCGTCCACTGCCGGGAAGCATAAAAGCTACGCAACTCGTCCTCGGAAAAATCCATACCAGGATTCTTGGGATTGATGACATATTGCTGAGTCAAGGACGAAATCCGATAACTAATAAAAGTGGCCAGGTCATAGCTTTGCAAACCATAGACTGGCTGCCCTAAGTCAATCTTTTGCTTATTTTCCTGGTTGGTTCGCTCCAGGTCGCGCTGCAATCCCGTAAAAGACGCATCCTTAATCAAACCAGCTTCTTGGAAAA
The DNA here is from genome assembly GCA_902468275.1 of uncultured Urmitella sp. Taxonomy (GTDB): domain Bacteria; phylum Actinomycetota; class Actinomycetes; order Actinomycetales; family Actinomycetaceae; genus Varibaculum. Next base: position 557 of record CABQYA010000086.1, read on the forward strand.
GAGAGAATGCTGCCCGCCAGTTTTTAAGCTGCGCTAAAGCGGAAGTTGCCGCTTCTCTGCTCGGAATATGTCCCTGATAGCTCCGAGACCAAAAGTCCTCGTCCTCAAGGCGAGCACCATATTTACTCACGCATTCCCCCTGTACCTGTTGCTTCACCGCCCGAGCAGCCTGAAGATACTCGGCGTTACTAACCGGGTCGCCGGAGAGCTTAAACATAGTTGCTTCCCCGGTGGAGGAGGTAGTTTTTGCAAAGGACGAGTGCATATATTTCCAAATTCCGATGCCGATTCCTAACGCCGCCACCAGTGCCGTAACCACTGCTATTACCCATTTACGTGCCGAAAACTTTGCGGGCGGCAGCTGCTTTCTCGTCTTAGCACAGTTCTTCATAGGGACACCTAAAGACTGAAATGCCGGATGGGAAATAGAGGACGTTGAGCGAAACCTGAAATAGTTCGCCCTCGTCTGCTGAGTGGTAGGAACAAGGCAGGATACAGAATGAGACCTCTTCTTTGAAGTAGAAACGATAACTAGCTTGACTTTATAAAAGAAAACCCACACATTCAAGATTGAGAATTATTCCTTATGTAAAGAATCCGGTAATCCCCCACAACCAAAACATTAAAATATTACAACCTATTGCTGCTGGTAAAACTATTTTATTATTGTTAGTCTAAATTTCATGAGCGCAAAGAAGCACCCCATTATAAAACCAGTAATCAGTATGTTGTTTGCCCTCGCCCTAGCGATTGGGGCAGGTCTAACCACCCCCTTAAGTGCCTATGCTGCAGAACCGACTTTAGTAGGCATGAAGGATACTCCGCAGGCGAAAATAGAGCTATATTTAGTATCCGGCAATCCTAAAGTAGCCGGTCAGACCGTTGAATACCGGGTAAAGCTAACCAATAAAACCGCCAAAGCCGCCTCCTTTGAGTCAGTGAACTACAACTTGGCAAATGCGGATGGTTGCAAATGGCGCAACGCTGCTGCCAATGAAGTGCAGGAATGTTACATAGCGGGAATCGCGAAAAAGCTAACCCACGTAGTTACCCAAGCGGAGGCTAGGGCAGGCGGGTTTATCCCCTACGTTACTTTCCGGATGTATTCCGAGGTGGAATATGGCGGGGAAAAAACCAGCCTGGGTGGAATCAACGAGAATAAAATACCGACCACCCTTACCGTTACCAACCCGAAACCAGCCGGTCAAAAATGGACGTTAGGCGAACGCATTAACTTCAAAGCCACTTTGATTAACCACACTGGCAAAGCGCGGGCCCTGTCCGCTAAAAGCTCCAACCTGGCAAATTGGGAAGGCTGCAAATGGTCAAATATGCCAGTTAATCAAGAAAAGGACTGCAATACCCCCTCCCATGTAGTCACGGAAGCTGACGTTAAAGCCGGAAAATTCACCCCCGAAATAGTTTGGCAGTATTACCCCAATGCCGGATACACGGGGACAGCCACCTATTATGCAACCACCGAAGCCGAGGCGCTGCCGGTTGCCAACAACTATCTAAAGTTGGACAAGTTTGAGCTGGCTCCCGAGTCGCAAAAAGCCCACTACCAGGTGGGGAATGTTCTAAAATTCGCGGTAGAAGTTAGCGCGAACGGAGACGATGCTTTGAAAGTAGCACCCGTAACCGACCCTGCCCTGACTAACCTGACTGACAGCGCCGCCAGCAGCTGCGCTCTTGAAAGTCTGGCAGTCGGAACAGTTCACCGCTGCCAGCTGACCTACACCATCACTGAAGCGGATTTAACCCGCGGTGAAGTGGAAGCCAAGTTAGCTATTGACGGAAAAATGGGGCAGCAACTACTTAATCGCGTAACTGCCACAGCTTTCGTATATACCCAAAAACAATATCCGCAGGCAGACGCGAACACTAAAGCTAAAGACGCAGATCCGGCAGCGGAAGCTAAAATCAGTGAAATACACCCGGTAGCTACCAGTTCAAAACAGGCGAATATCCGTATTCCGGCAATCGCTGTTGCCCCGAATGGAGATTTATTAGCCTCTTACGATTACCGCCCGAAGAACGGCAGTATGAATGGAGGAGACTCCCCGAACGAAAACTCGATTATGCAGCGCCGTTCAACCGATAATGGCAAGACTTGGCAGCCAGAAACAGTGATTGCTCGCGGAATCGTGGGCAGCAACATTGCCGGTCCAAGGGGCTACTCCGACCCGTCGTACGTAGTAGACCATGAAAGTGGGACTATTTATAACTTCCACGTGTACAGCCAGGTATCGGGAGTATTTGCGAAGAATCCTGCCTATACTTTTACCCAAGATGGCAAAATTGATGAAAATAGCGAACACGCCATGAACCTAGGGCTGTCTGTATCTACCGACAATGGTCACTCTTGGACGCAGCGAGTAATCACTGACCAGGTATTAGGAGAAAAAGCGAAGGATTTGCAATCTTGCTTTGCTACCTCCGGTGCCGGTACCCAAAAAATGACTGCACCTAACAAAGGACGGCTGCTCCAGCAGATGGCCTGTGTCCCGAAGAGCGGAGGGATTGTTGCCTACACGATTTATTCGGACGACCAGGGTAAAACCTGGAAATCTGGTAACCCTACCCCAGCAGTAGTTGAGGGTAAAAAGTTTGACGAGAACAAAGTTACTGAACTAAGCGACGGGAGCCTAATCCTGATTTCACGCTCCCAACAAGGTGGAGGTCGCATTATCTGTACCTCTACCGATTCCGGGGAAAACTGGAAAGATTGCCACGTTAGCAATGCTTTAGCTGATGAAGCCAACAACGCACAAGCGATTCGAGCTTTCCCAAATGCGAAACCCGGCACTTTACGCTCACAGGTGCTACTGTTTTCGGGAACCGATAATGGGCGTAAGAATGGATACGTTTGGGCTTCGTTTGATAATGGGAAAACCTGGCCGTTAAAGAAACAGTTCAAGACGGGCGGCACCGGCTATACCACTATGACCGTGCAGAAAGATGGCAACATCGGGTTATTGATGGAACCCAATGGGGGTGGATGGCAAGACATTTCCCACCTCAGTTTTAATCTGCGCTGGCTAGAGGACGATTTCCGCACCGAACCTAAAGGGAAAGATGCCGCTGCTAGCGGGCAGATCGGAAAAGAAATCACCCCGATTTCACTGGGTACTTTATTTGAACGCAACGACCCGCAGCTAGCAGACACTTTCGAGGTAACTGGGCTGCCCGAGGGGCTGGTATTCGATAAAGAAACCGGTCAGATTACTGGCACTCCCGTTGGCAAACTTGAGACAGACAAAGATTACGAAGTAACCGTTAGCCTAAAGGAAGCCGAAGACGGAACTGGATACCCCAGAACCGCGCAGGCTAAGCTCGCCCTCAAGATTTCCCCGCGAGATGCCGCCACCCCGGCGCCTACCCCGCAGATTAGTCCGATAACTGACCAAACCGTAACAGCGGGCTCGATGATTACTCCTATTACCTTAGAGGTTAAAGACGGAGCTATCGGGAAAGTTACCGGATTGCCAGAGGGCGTTAATTTTGACCCCGCTACTGCAACCATCTCCGGGACTCCCCAGAAAGCGGGCTCCTATAAAGTCACGGTAACGGCTTTGAACGTAGATGGAGAGGAAAAGGCCACAGCTACCTTTACCATCACCGTTAAGGAATCAAATCCTACCCCCGGTGGTGATCCGGAACCGGGTAAAGATCCAACCCCCGGCACTGATCCGGGAACTACCCCTGATCCGGGTGCTTCCCCCGGTGATTCCACCCAAAAGCCAGGGCAAAGCGGTAAAGACAAGCAGAACCTGAAGCCCCAAGCAAGTGGCAAAGCGGCAAACCAGAAAGCTCAAGCCGCTAACCCGCAGCAACAGGGACTAGCGAGAACCGGCGCAACAATGGGAGCCGAATTGTTGGCTGTCTCGCTATTAATGTCCGGGCTGGCTATCGCCACGCTGCAGCGCAGGAGGCACGGATAGAATCCAGTAACTAAGTAACGGTTTTGTCCGGTGATGGATTGGTATCCATCACCGGACAAAATGTTTTAGGCAGTTCGACTGCAGATTATAGGGATAATGCCCAAACGGGCATTACCTCAGATTTTATTCCGCTATTAACCTTTGAGGTTCAAACCAAGTATGAGGCAGGTGGCGGAAATATGGGCATTAGCGCTACATAAAAAGCGGGTTAATCAGGTCAATACTGGGATAACCGCTATCACAGCGAACAGTCTAAGGGTTAATAACCGAATGGGCATTAGCCCCAGTCTAAACTATATGCAATCCGAAATGGCTGGTAGAAAAGATTTACACTTTTCTACCAGCCGTTATTTTGTTCTATGGTTATATTCTGCTAGACAGCGACTTAATGCCTTTGAAGCAGGTATCGGCGAGAAGTTATCCCTATCCCTGCTGCTAGCAGCAAAGCGCCAAGAACAGCGGTAGTACCCAAGGCGCCCGTTTGCGCTATCGGAGTAGTAACCCGCGTCTGCGTCCTCACTACCTGCTTAGAGGAAGGATTAGCAGCCGGCTTACCTTTGCCAGGGATTACCTGACCCGGTTTTTCAACGCCAGGTTTGCCAGGTTTATCGCCGGTGTCGGGTTTTGTCGGATTGTCGGGCTGCGGGGGGCAGGGCTCGGCGGTTAAATCTAACTCCCACTTCATCACAGCACCATCTTTAAGCTTGAAATCAGCAGCATTCTTCAACACTGCCTCAACCACAGCCTTATCCCCCTCAACCTTCGAGCTATACTCAAACACCTCAGAATCAGGCAACTTCACACTACCCGCAACACCACACTTAAGCCGCTCCACCACCGGAGCCGGCGGAACAACCTCAAGACGCAAATCATACTCATGCTCATACGGACCATTATTATCCACCAACTCAATCGGAACATTCGGATCATTAGGAGTACCCGGAACCGCAGTAATCGAAATCTTCCCATGCTTATCCGGATAATCATGAGTCCCAGGAGTAACCTCTTTCCCATCAATCATCCACTTCACACCAGGAATATCCGGAACCGTAAAAGTACCAGTCCCATCATCAAAACTAGGTGGAACCACCTTAACCTTCTGAGAACCGTAGAAAGTGAAGGTCCACTCTCGATAGCCGCAGTAGCTATTGTCAATGGAATAATACTCAGAATACTTTGCTGAAGTAGGCGGGTCATTATTTAAATTGCAGTAGTCTTTGACATGGGCACGCACTTTCACAGTGGCTTTCCCATCAACGTATTTAGTAACGTCAGATACTTTATTTGTACCCGAAACCTGGTCTTGATAGGTGACTTTACCATCGTCGGAGACCAGATAATACTTTAACCGGTTGTCATCGGGAATCTGGAAAGTATCATTACTTTCGCCAATGTTATCGGCAGCAGTGGGCTTTTCAGGCTCAATATTCCCATACCAAAATGCCTTATTTTCTTCCCCAGTATCCTTATATAGCCGTATGCGGTTCAAATCAGATACATATTTTACCGGCGACCCATCTTTATGGACGTAGTGATTTTGAACCCCTCCTTGATAAGCATAGCCAGGGCGAGGTTTCGCGCCCCAGTATTTTATCTCGGCAGTCTTACCATCGGTATATTTCAGTACTTCATTCACATAATTGAAGTATTTTTTAACCTCAATTTCTGCGTAGCCTTTCCCCGCATAGGTAATATCCTTACAGGTAACACCGTCAGCAGCTACGTCTGCGCATTTGCCATCAACCCAGAGGACGTTTACAGATTTGTCTTCTGCTACCAGCTTGTCTGCCACTGCTTTTGCGTCTTTGAGACTTCCTGCTCCCGTCGGATATAGGCAGATTAAATCTCCCTTGTTGTGACGGCAAGTATCGTTACCCGGCTTTGGATCTTCTCCCTCGTCATATTGAGCTTCAAAACTCATTACTTCAGCATCGGAAAGCAACTCGCCACCTGGAACCTCAAAAGTATAAGCAGCTTTATCAGCAGGAATCTCGCAGGCTCCATCCGTACGTTTCAAAACCAGCTTCACAGTTGCCGGCCAGCCGTCCTTTGTTTTATCTAACGAATCTTCCGGAGGTAAAAACTTCGGCATACTGTATGCAGAAAGTTTAATCTCCTGCAAATCTGTCCAGGTGTCAGTGCCTGGTTTTAGATAGCTGACATAGGGGGTGAAAGCTAGCGGCCCAGAGGCTGCTCCCCCTTCGCGTAGCAACGAATATTGCACCATCAAACGAGCTTTTTTATCTTTTCCCAGGTAATCAATTACGGCATTATCTTTCCAACTATCAGTAGTCACCCCAGGGGTTACTTTCCATTTCGGAGATTGCTCTGCGCTACATTCTGGGAGCTTTTGAGGAGCCCGAGCAGGGGCAGGAGCAACAGTAGTCTCCCCTTGCTTGGGCTGAGTTTCCGCTTCATGCTGCTGAGGGGAACTGGATTCAGCCACGGTATTTGACTGCGAGGAGGCAGATTCAACCGTAGATTTTGGCTGGGGTGCCGGCACTTCTTGCTTAGCTACCTCTGATTGGGAAGTACTAGAAGTACTAGAAGTACTAGCAGTATCGTCATTTACAGCTTCGTCAGCATTCGCATCAGCAGCCCCTACCATAGCTCCACTAAAAGTGACTGCTAAAGAAACTACCGCAGCGAGCCCAAACCGGAGAGAGGGTCTAAACCCCTGAACCTTTTGCTTCATGTTTTCACCTGAATTTCTTATGTTTCCAACGGGGTGACATTGAAAGTCCATTATAGGCTATTTTCCCACGTAAACCAGATTTTGTGAGCAAAGACTTATTTTCTACGTGCAACGCTTAAGAGAAATCTACTTAACCCCTGTGGTTCATTTTCGCCCTCCACAGACAAAACCACCCTCCCAATCCCGGCAAAACACCCCCATATCGACCACAATTCCCTTCTCGGGAGGGCGCAACTGCACCGGGAGGGCGAAAACGTCACCTTAGAGCGCGACAGAGCGCAAACATAGGGGCGATTTTATGTCTAAGGGCAGAAATTCGAGTATCAAAAGACGCGACTGGTCGTAAACGCGAGCGCTAGGTTTTTCC
>CABQYA010000087.1:0-7446 GCA_902468275.1 uncultured Urmitella sp.
TGATTAAAGAAAGCAGTATCAAATACTGCCACATGAGGAACATCTGGCAGAATACGTTTCGCGGCATCAATACCTTTAAGATGGGCGGGATTATGTAGCGGCCCCAGCGGGCATAATTCCTGGATTAGTTCATATACTCGCTGGTCGATTACAGCCGGACCGGAAAAATAGGGACCTCCCTGAACTATGCGGTGACCCACCCCGATTACATGAGAATCTTCCAAAGGCGGGCCTACCTGTTCGAAAAGCTCCTCAACTACCGCCATCCCCTCTAAATGGTCACGTACGCTGCGGGTTAGTTTCTTTTCGAGGGAGCCGTGAATATGTTTAATCCGGCTTTCTTTTTCTCCAATCTGTTCCACAATCCCGGAAGCTATGGCTTGCCCATCTGCTAGATTAATCATTTTGTATTTAATAGAAGATGAACCAGAGTTGATAACCAGAACGGTTTCTGTTGTCATTTTTTCGTTCTCCTTAGCTGGATTAATCCTGTGCCTGAATAGCAGTGATAATTATGGTATTAACAATATCTTCAACTAGGGCTCCGCGGGAAAGATCATTTACCGGTTTATTTAAACCTTGCAGAACCGGTCCGACCGCAACCGCGTCAGCGGTGCGTTGAGCGGCTTTATAAACGCAGTTGCCCACATCTAAATGGTTGAATACGAATACGTTAGCTTTACCGGCAACCGGTGAGTTTGGGCGTTTTTTGGAGGCTACTTGTGCATCTACTGCGGCATCGAATTGCAAAGGGCCGTCAATGGCTAAATCGGGACATTTATCTTTAGCTATTTGGGTTGCCTCTTTTACTTTATCTACAGTTTCTCCTGCGCCCGAGTCCCCAGTCGAGTAGGAAATTAAGGCAACTTTTGGTTCTACCCCAAAATCGCTCGCTGTCTTGGCGCTCGAGATAGCAATATCTGCTAGTTGGGTGGCATTAGGATTAATCGAAACTGCGCAGTCAGCATATAGGTCGATGTGGTCAGAGAACAACATTAGGAATGCCCCCGAGACTGTCGATACTCCCGGTTTGGTTTTAATGATCTGTAAGGCGGGGCGAATCGTGTTTGCGGTGGTGTGGCAAGCACCAGAGACCATTCCGTCCGCGTCGCCGTTCTCAATCATCATCGTTGCGAAATATGCCGAGTCTTTCAACATTTCTTCCGCTTTTTCTTCGGTTACTCCTTTTTTGGCGCGCAACTCGGCGAGGCGAGAACGGTAACGAGCCAGTTTTTCTTTATCGCGAGGATTTACTATTTCGGCTGCGCTTAAATCAATATCTAGACGTTTTGCACTGGCACTAATTTGGCTTTCCTCTCCGATAATGACTATTTCGGCAGCTTCTAACGCTAGTACCTGAGCCGCTGCTTTTAAGACGCGGTCGTCCTCAGGTTCGGGAAGAACTATTTTACGTAGGGAAGATTTTGCCCGTTTAGTTAGCTCAGCCTGGTAGGTTAGCGGGGGAATACCGGGGGTGGGGGTATTTTCGAGGGCGTGGGCAAGTAGCTCGCTTTGCTTAGCAGATATTTCGGTATTGGGAGTAACTATTACCGGGGAATGAGAGGTTGAACTCTCAAAGGTAAATGAGGCGTTAAGCAAGATAGAGGCGATAGGGGTTCCACCTTGTTTTTCGATTTGTACCGCCATGGCGTGAGCGGCGGAACTTGCTCCCTGAGAATCCAGGTTCTGTGCGTCAATTACTAAAATGATGGGGGCGCGAAGATGACGGGCCACGTCAGCATGAATACCGCAAATATCTAAACCTGCTGGTACATTCGTAAATCTTCCTGAAAATATAGTTGTCTGCTTTGTGTAAAGGCTATTTACCAGTTCTTGTGCACATTTTTGGGGTTCAAAAAGCCATTTGCTGGGTTCAGCAAATGGGGATTCAAATACTGATTTTATCGGGCAATCTTCCAAGGCACTCGCCAAGGCGCAAGCAATAGAACCAATAGTGATGTTTGCCTGTAAAGGTGCTAAATAACAGCTGTTGGGCATGGTTTTGCCATCTCCGCTTTCGTTAGGGTGTATTTACTAATCAGGTTATCAGTTCCGCCCCACTTGCCCTGCCATATTCCAGGGCCTGGTACGCCACAACTTGGCATAATCACGGTTTCAGGTCGCTAGATTTGCCGATATCTAAGGAATAAGCACAAGAGTCTTAGAAATTCTTTACGAAGTACCTTTCGACTCGTGCTACAAAGCCTAATCCCGATATGCTTAGAGGGTGCTGAAAAATAATCCTGATTCGTCCTCCCCGGTATTGGTAATCGATATGGGGGCGCAGTATGCCCAATTGATTGCGCGGCGGGTACGAGAAGCCCATGTTTATTCCGAGATTGTTCCGCACACTATGGATGCGGAAAAAATCCTAGCCAAAAACCCGGCAGCTATTATTATTTCGGGCGGCCCTTCCTCGGTTTATGCGCAGGGCGCTCCCAGTATTGATTCCGCGATTTTTTCTGCGGGTGTCCCGATTTTAGGTATCTGCTACGGGTTCCAGCTTATGGCGCGAACTTTAGGCGGTCAGGTAGGACGAACCGGGACTCGCGAATACGGGCATACTCAGGCTAAACTCCAAGACGGCGGGGGATGTTTATTTGCCGGCACTCCCTTAGAACAGACAGTGTGGATGTCTCACGGGGATTCCGTAATTAAAGCTCCCGAGGGATTTAAGGTAACTGCTGCTACCGAACAAACTCCGGTGGCGGCGTTTGAAGATTCAAAGCGTCATCTTTATGGTTTGCAATGGCATCCCGAGGTGTTACATTCCCAATATGGTCAACGCGCCTTGGAACATTTCCTTTATGAGGGAGCTGGTTTGCAGCCGACTTGGACTGCCGACTCTATTATCGACACCCAAATTGAAAAGATTCGCCGTCAAGTAGGTAATGCCCGGGTTATTTGTGGTTTATCTGGGGGAGTGGACTCTTCAGTGGCAGCTGCCCTGGTACATAAAGCTATTGGGGATCAACTGACCTGCATTTTTGTTGATCATGGTCTTTTGCGTGCGGGAGAGCGAGAACAGGTTGAGCGTGATTACGCTGCTTCAACCGGGATTAAAATTGTGACGGTAGATGAATCGGAACGCTTCCTGACTGCATTGGCTGGGGTTAGCGAGCCGGAAGCGAAACGTAAAATTATTGGTCGCGAGTTCATCCGCTCTTTTGAGGCTGCTCAACGCGCCCTCGTAAAAGAAGCTGGCGAAAGCGGAGAAGAAATAAAGTTCCTGGTGCAAGGTACTTTGTATCCTGACGTAGTAGAGTCTGGTGGGGGAGAAGGGGCCGCTAATATCAAGAGTCACCATAATGTTGGGGGCTTGCCGGATGACCTTAATTTTGAATTAATTGAGCCGCTCAGGACGCTTTTCAAGGACGAGGTACGCGAGATTGGTTTAGCTTTGGGAGTGCCGGAGCAAATCGTTTGGCGTCAGCCTTTCCCCGGTCCTGGTTTAGGGATTCGCATTATCGGTGAGATTACCGCGAAGCGATTAGAGATTTTGCGGGCTGCCGATAAAGTCGCTCGTGAAGAGCTAACGGCGGCTGGTTTAGATCGGGACATTTGGCAGTGTCCGGTCGTTTTACTTGCAGATGTACGCAGTGTTGGGGTACAGGGGGATGGACGCACCTATGGCCATCCGATTGTGCTTCGCCCGGTTTCTTCTGAGGACGCGATGACGGCCGATTGGTCGCGGTTGCCCTACGAGGTTCTCGCTAAAATTTCTAACCGGATTACTAACTCTGTTCCGGAAGTGAACCGAGTGGTTTTGGACTGCACCTCCAAACCGCCAGGAACAATCGAGTGGGAGTAGAGAAGGGTTTGCACTGCTCCAAGGGGCTTAATGATAGGTGATGATAAAATACTCAATGTCGTAGTTACGTCGAAAGGTTAATCGTTGAGTACTCCTATCCATCCAGACTCCTCAAATCCGGGGTCTGCATCATTAGAACCTGAATCAAGCAATACTCCTAACATTCCTAGTGGTGAGGCAACTAACTCTAATCCATCATTGCCGCTGCCAGCTCCTGCAACTGGGATGAATTCTCCAATGCCTCCTGCGGGAATGGTTCCTCCACCTCCTCCTGGTGGTTTCCCGCCTCCTGGTGCGCCAGGTGGTTATCCACCCTACCCTCCGCAACCTGGATTTGGAACGCAGCCGGTATCTAATGCTGCCAATTCAATGTCAGCCGGGCAGAATCCCTATCCGCAGACAGGATATGAACCGCTCAATCAATTTGGGGGTTATCCAGTCTACCCAGGTAATAGTGCTGGATATCCTGGAATGAAGAAACCGGCAGGAGATTTTGCTCTGGCATTGAAAGCTATTTGGCCAACTTTTACAGGAATGCACAAATCTGAAGGACAACTCCGGGTAAAAGCTAACTCCCAGTTGAAACACTGGTGGTGGGTCATGATGCTGCTATTTGCTCTGGTAGCTGGACTGTCTTCCTCTGTGCTCCTTGCTCGCAGTGCAGATATTTTCTCTGGAGGAATACTGGGGGCTTCCGGATACGGAACCTATAGTGTCTTGTACTTCGCGCAATGGTTACTTTGCTTTGTTATGTTCACACTGGTGGCGTTCGCGGCTGTGATTCTGCGGGCGGTATTAGCCTTAGCTGCTGCCCGCACCAAGCAAACTGCGGTTTCGTTTACCCAGGTAGCTTCGATAGTTGCTACTGGGCTGGTATTGCCCACTTTTGTGCTGTCATTGATATTCTTAATCGCCCTGCTCCCAATTCCCGTTTTGACCACCATAATGATACTGGTGCTGCAATTGCTGCTTTCGGCATCCTTCTTGATGATGGAATTGCTGGTTTTCGGAGGCTTAAAAGACCTATATCCGAAAGATAAAAGCCCCGAAATGCGTCATACGGTTTTCTTTGTTATCTGGACTTTGTGTGCGTCATTGGTAATCGGAATGTTTGCAGTTCCTACCGGATCGTACGCGCTTTACTCTAGCGCAAAATCTGCCGTACAAGACAGTGTTCAAAATGAACTCAATAATTTGAATGATTTAGAACGGTTATTCGGTAACTAATTCAACGCTGGTAGCGATATTTGTAAAGAACTTAGACCTTTAACCTAAAAGCTTAGTTACCATGGTAAATAACAGCATAAGCGATAAAGAAAGGAAGATGACCATGACTGTTCACGATAATGGCCCCGAACCATACAGCTTCGATTTGGAAACTGAAACCAAGGAAAACACCAACTATCGCACTACCGCCTGGACAGGGAAATTCTTGCAGGTAACTCTAATGTCTATACCGGTAGGTGAATCCATCGGTTTGGAAGTACACCCCGATAATGACCAATTCCTGCGCTTAGATGCTGGTAAAGGCAAAGTGGTGATGGGGGACACCGAAGATAACCTCACTTTTGAACAGGAAGTTAGCGACGGCTGGGCAGTAATGGTACCCGCTGGTAAGTGGCATGACATTATTAATGTCGGTGACGAGCCGATGAAACTCTATGCCGTTTATTCTCCGTCCCACCATGCGAAAGGAATCGTACAAGAGACTTTCGCTCAGGCAGAACAGGACGAGGAATCTGGCAAGGACGTTCCTCCCGAATGGACAGTTCAGCTCGGTAAATAAGTTTCCTTACCGAATCGAATCGGACGGTATTTAGCTCGACTATTAACTAAAAAATCAGTTTTAGCTAAACAAATTGGTGGTGTCACCCCGGCTTGCGGGGTGACACCACCAACTATTTTAGTTCCGCATCAAACAGCAATGCTCAAAAGGTAAGGAACTTAGGAATCTAACTCTTCAAGGGCGGCTTCTAGGCGAGTCAGCTTCGCGCTCATTTCACCACTGCGACCAGGACGAATATCGGCTTTTAGAACTAAAGCCACCCGCGGACCAAATTTAGAAACCGCTTCACAAGCATCTTTAACTACCTGCATACATTCATCCCAGCTCCCCTCAATGGTGGTAAACATGGGATCGGTGCGGTTAGGGAGTCCGGAATCTCGAACCACCTGTACCGCTGCCGCAACTGCGTCCCGCACTCCGTCAGCAGTAGAGGGGGTGATAGAAAATGCAACTAACATATTTTTACTTTAACCCCATCTTGATAAATACGGTTACTGTAAAACCCTCCCAGAGTGTTTACTGTTCTAAAGCTAGTAATCAGCACGTCCTCGAGAAATAAAAAGCTCCTAAAATGATAAAAATGCAGGAAACGTGACGAATATAGCCTGTCTGTAACCAATAGGAGATTGGTAGGTAAGGCGCCGACCCTGCTAGGCTTTAAGGGTAGTTGTTTAACCGTCGCCTCCAAGCAGACGACTTAAACAGCTAACAAGCTTCCCAGGTAGCTATTAAAACCAGTTATCGGGGGAATGCGGTTGGGTAGTGGGTGAGAATTCAGACGACTTCCCAATTTCGCGCGCAAAATTTCATATCGGGCAGCTATTTCAGATAAGGGAAGACTTTGAATAAGCGGATTTTCGTAAGAAAAAAGAACGATACCACCCAGTTCAATGTCTATGACATCTTCGGTCTGGACACTGCTGCCCTCGAAAAGGTGAAATATACGGTATTCGCCGAGATAAACCAGGATATCGTACTCGATAGCATTGACCTTGATGACTACTACGTCCTCGAATACCTGCCAGGTCAATTTGATCAACGCGCAGATGCCGCGGAAAAATGTCTAGCTTTACTGGGGTATCAAGCCACCGTGAAATGCGGATATGGGCATACTGGCGCGGTCAAATTCAACCCCATCGAGATGCGTATAAAAGATATGTCGGTATTGGAAAACGAAACCTACGTTCCTAACCGGCAATTACCTCCCAGCGTTGAAATCACCGAAGACTACTATGAAAATGCTGCTTTGGCAATGACCAAAGACGATTTGTTATTCATCAAAGATTATTTTGATTCTATCGGGCGACTGCCCACCGAAACCGAAATTAAGGTAATAGATACCTACTGGTCAGACCATTGCCGTCACACCACATTTGAAACTGAGCTAACCGATGCGACCTTTAGTGGTCCTTACGCGGATCACTTGCAAGCAGAATGGAATCAGTATCTGGCAGAACGCAACAGCAAGAAACCAATCACCCTAATGGATTTGGCAACGCTAGCTGCCAAGCGAGAAAAGGTGAAAAACCAGGAAGTCTCTAACGAGATTAATGCCTGCTCGGTATATGTAACCGTGAATGGCAAACGCTATATCTTGCAATTCAAGAACGAAACCCACAATCACCCCACCGAGATTGAACCTTTCGGGGGGGCTTCTACTTGTATTGGGGGAGCAATCCGCGATCCTCTATCCGGGCGCACCTTTGTCTATCAGGCAATGCGTATCTCTGGCAGCGCCGATCCGCGGCTAGAGGATTCCATAGATGGAAAGCTTTCCAGTAAAGAAATTACCCAGCGGGCAGCTGCCGGATATTCCTCCTATGGCAACCAAATCGGGCTGACCACCAAC
>CABQYA010000088.1:0-7377 GCA_902468275.1 uncultured Urmitella sp.
GCCTTGAACGTCTGGTAGTCACCATCCAGGCATTCGGTCATCACCTTCAGCAGCGCATGGTCATGATCCTTGGCTAACAACCGATCCCAGCCGCGACCCCAAATTACCTTTATAACGTTCCAGCCGGCGCCTCGGAAGAAAGACTCTAGTTCCTGAATAATCTGTCCGTTACCGCGTACCGGGCCATCCAGACGCTGCAAGTTACAGTTCACGACAAACGTTAGGTTGTCGAGTTTTTGCTGTCCCGCTAGCTGCAACATTCCCCGCGATTCCGGTTCATCCATTTCCCCATCACCCAGGAAAGCCCAAGTGTGCTGGTCAGAACAGTCCTTGATTCCCCGGTTAGTCAAATAGGTATCAAACCAGGCCTGGGTAATCGCCTCGGCCGGCCCCAGCCCCATAGACACGGTGGGGTATTCCCAAAACTCGGGCAGGTGTCGCGGATGCGGGTAAGAAGGCAAACCGTGAGGGGCTTGAGATAGTTCCTGACGGAAACCATCCATATCCTCCTCAGATAGCCTCCCCTCTAGGAAAGCCCGCGCGTAAATACCGGGGGAGGCGTGCCCTTGGAAAAACACGTGATCCCCGCCGCTCGGATGGGACTTGCCGCGGAAGAAATGGTTAAAGCCCACCTCGTAAAGAGTAGAGATAGAAGCATAGGAGGAAATATGACCCCCCACATGCACCCCTTGGCGTTGCGCGCGGGTAACCTGCACGGCGGCATTCCAGCGCATCCAGCGACGATAATCCCGCTCGATGCGTTCATCCCCGGGGAAAGTCGGTTCATCATGCGGCTTAATCGTGTTAGTGAACGGCGTATTTAAATTGGCAGGCACCGCCACGTTTTGTTCGCCGGCTTGAGAAAGCATCCGCAACAAAATATCGCGAGTACGTTTCGGGCCGCGTTCTTTAATCAGTTGGTCTAAAGAATCGAGCCAATCACGGGTCTCTTCCGGGTCAGGGTCTGGTATTGCCTTAGCTAATTGGTGTATAGAATCCAGGGACGCTTTATTCTCAGACATATCACTCATAGGTATTGCTGCTCCTTCAACCAAAGACCATATAAATCTAATTCTTATCTATTTTTGGTGCTTTCGCTACTGCTCGTTGCCTGACTAATGAAAATGAGGGAAGTTTTGGTAAACCGGTAACGCTCTAAAATGATTCAAGGTTGCAATAATGCTGAGAATAATCAAGTTTACCAGGTCTTATAGCTGGTAATGCTGTGGGGTTATTTCAGAAAAGGGTGAAATATGGACAAAGATTAGCTGAAACTCGGCGCTAGTGTTTTTCCCAATCGTCTCAATCATGTATTTTAGAGAACGTGGAAACCACAGGCGAAAGGCATGAAACTTCCCTATCCGTTTCGGAAATGGGTTTTAAAGAAGAGCAAGTCATTCAAGAATTTGGTTGGGATGAAGATGTTGATGAAAATCTTCGTCAAGCCATTATGGATCAGATTGATGACGATTTAGCAGATGAAGATTTCACCGGCATGAGTGATGGTGCCCTGATTTGGTGGCGTGATGATGACGGGAACGCCGATGATCTTTCAGATTTGCTGATGGACGCAATGGGCAATATGGATGAAGGAGGACGAATTTGGGTGCTCAGCCCAATCGCCTCTGATCCGCAGGCTGTTGATCCGCGTCTAATCGAGGAAGCGGCTAAAACCGCGGGAATGAATCCCACCACCTCGGAAGTGGTTTCTCCCCAGTGGGCGGGTACACAAATCGTTTCCCGCGGCCGCTAAACAGCTGAAATCGCCTCCGGTAATCAAAACGTTTCCTGAGTAGGAAAAGCGTTTAGATTATCTTGTACGGGGGCACATGCAACTTTTTACCCTCAAAGAACCAGACGGTCTGGAGCGGGAAAAGCGCTCGGGGGACCCCGGTGAGCCTTGCTGCGCTCGGCTCAAGCCCCCTCTCGTATCTTTTCCCGCCCCAGCCCTTTGAACCTTGTATGGAAGATAAAAGATTGCCGAACTAAGAAAATGTGATGGAAGTAAGTCGCAATGAGTGTTAGTAATCCCTGGCGGGATTACACACAATTTCGTCACCCTCACTAATACGAAAACTCGAACGGTTTTCGTACCGTTCGGGCTCCTCATTGTGCTTGCAACACTTCGTGTTGCGCGCCGTTTCCTCGCTCTCACTAACAAGCAAGTAAACTTGCTTGCCGTTCAAGCTCGTCACGGTGGGCCCAGAGGGACTCGAACCCCCGACATCCACGGTGTAAACGTGGCGCTCTAGCCAACTGAGCTATAGGCCCTAGACCTGTTAAAGAATACCCAATCTCGACAGAGAAACAAACTTGACAGAGTGTGATATGAATCGAACTCATAAAACCCGTGCCAATACCAACAAATCTGGCGGTAGAGAATAAAATGACGCGCCCTCCCGCCCGCGCGCCCTATTGCAGCCCTGGGGTAGAGCATGGGAAAATCAGGAGAAGCGATTAGTGGAAAGGGGGCGGCGCAAATCCTAGAAGAATCACAGGTCAGCAAACAAGACCTAGAACGCGCCTATGACCTGGTTCGCCGTGTACGCGCTCGCCACCCAAACCCACACGTAACAGACGCCGCCCCAGCTATCGCAAATCAAAACCAATCCGATAACCATCGGCCCGCGGAACAAAAAGGGCTAGAACTACTGGATTGGACGAGCACCGCGCTATCTAGACAAAGTTCGCACGGTGGAGATTTCTCGCGGCAATTGCGGGAAGAATTTCAACGCACGAACGCCTCTGACCTGGATATTTCAGAGGTTGAGTATCGCCGGGTTCAGTTAGAAAAAGTATTCCTTGTGGGCATATATGACCATGACCGCGCTCATGCGCAGCAGTCCCTGTCCGAACTGGCTGCCCTGACTCAAACCGCAGGTGCCGAACTGGTAGGTGCGGCTTTGCAGCGACGCAGCACCCCGGATTCGGCAACTTTCGTAGGGCGAGGTAAAGCTAAAGAGTTATCCGAGCAGATAGCGGCGCTGAACGCCGACACCGTAGTCGTAAATGCCCAGCTCCAGCCCTCCCAGCGGCGAGGATTGGAAGACATAGTTCAAGTGAAAGTTATCGACCGCACCGCCGTAATCCTGGATATTTTCGCCCAACACGCCTCCTCGCGTGAGGGGAAAGCCCAAGTGGAACTAGCGCAGCTACAATACCTGCTGCCCCGCCTTCGGGGCTGGGGGCAATCAATGTCTCGCCAGGCAGGAGGGCGCGTGTCGGGAGGAGCCGGAATCGGCGCGCGCGGCCCGGGCGAAACCAAACTGGAAACTGACCGCCGCCGGATTACCAAGCGAATCGCGAAACTGCGCCGCGAGATTCAGCAAATGAAAAAAGGACGGGACACTAAACGGGAGAGCCGCCTGCAAAGCGCCCTGCCCTCAGTGGTAATCGTGGGCTACACCAATGCTGGGAAATCCTCCCTGTTAAATTCCCTGGTAGACGCGGATGTGATGGTGCAAGATGCTCTGTTTGCAACCCTAGATCCCACCGTGCGCCAGGCGCAAACCCCCGATGGGCGCAGTTACACCCTAACCGACACAGTAGGTTTTATTGATGAACTTCCGCACGAGCTGGTAGAAGCTTTCCGCTCCACCCTAGAGGAAGTTGAATACTCCGATGTAATCGTGCACGTAGTAGATGCCAGCCACCAGAACCCCTCCCATCAGGTAGAAACCGTTAAGGAAGTGTTGGGGGAGCTAACCAACATTTCTGCAATCCCCCAAATTATCGTCCTCAACAAAGCAGATTTGGTAGATGCATTCCATATCCGCGCACTGCAATCGTTAATACCTGGGGCGATAGCGCTCTCGACCCGCAGTGGGCAAGGTCTTAGCCAGCTCCGCGAAGCAATCGGCAAAGCGCTACCTGCGCCCGCTAAACCCATAGATTACGTAATTCCCTATAGTCAATCTGCTCTGGTAGCCCGACTCCACCAGGAGGGTATCGTCGATACCGTGGAGTATCTAGAACAGGGCACTCATGTTATAGGGCGAGCCGAGCCTGCCTTGGCGCAAGCCATATTGGAAGTGGCGAACTAGATGGATTCTTCGGTTTCTCCGCTAGTTGCCACTGCCGATAAGGGTAAAGGCAGTGGCGGTAAAGATGCGAGAGCAGCGTGCGAAATTCTGCAAACCTGTATTGAGCGTATTGGTGGGAGTAAGCGCGAGGAACAGGTTCAAATGTGTAATCTGGCAAGCCGCTCATTTTCTTTAGAGGGCGCGCAATTGGTGGGGGCAGGAACCGGTACGGGCAAATCCCTTGCCTATCTGGCGGCTGCTTTCCAGCAGGTCATAGACCATGGGAAACGGGTTGTAATCTCGACTGCTACTTTGGCGTTGCAGCGTCAGCTCCTCAGCTGTGATATTCCCACGGTAGAGGGGGCGTGCCGGCAGCTCGGGTATCCTCTTCCAAACGTGGCGGTGCTAAAAGGGTGGTCAAACTATATTTGTCGCTGGAAACTGGCCGCTCCCGAAGAAAGTGAAGCTCTCTTTCCCGCCTATGAGGTGACTACAGCTTCCCCCACTTTGGTGGGCAAACAATTGGCCAGGCTGCGGGAATGGGCGCAAGAGAGCGATAGCGGGGATCGTGACGACCTAGAGCGGGCAGTAGCGTTAGCCGCCTGGCGGCAAGCCTCAATCGCTGCTAATCAATGTCAGGGGAAAACCTGCCGCTATTTTACTGACTGTTTTCCTAGAGATGCCCGGCTCAAAGCCCAAGATGCCGATATTATTATCACTAATCATGCGCTATTAGCGATTTCGGCACTCACTAGCGCCGAGCTGCTGCCAGATTTTGAAGTATTAATCGTTGATGAGGCACACGAGCTTCCCTCCCGGGCGCGTTCGCAAGCCTGCGTGAACCTTTCAGGTGTGGCAATAGAAAGGATTGCTCGCAGCGCTAGAAAGCATTTTGATTTGCCGGTCAGCAACCTTTTTGAGGTATCCGAGCGCTTAGCAAAAACCTTAAATGACTTGCCCGAGGGAGAATTGAACTCCATTCCGGGAGCTTTGCAAGAGACTTTAACTGCGCTGCAAATCGAACTATCCGATATTTCCGGACAGGTTACTAGCGCTAATAAAGAGGACGAAAATAAAGGTAAACAAAAAGTGACTCTGGCTCAGATTGAAGAGTCTTTAGAGGCCGCTGAACTGATTAGTGGCTTTGACCCGACCAAATCGGCTGCCTGGATTGAGGAAGAAAAATCTGGGGAACGTTGCCTTTATTCGGGGCCTCTCGACGTGGGAAATAAACTGTATGCGAACCTGTTTAAGGGACGGTCTTGCGTGCTGACTTCTGCCACTATGCAGCTGGGAGGCTCTTTTAATGCAATTGCTTCCCGCCTGGGGCTGCGCGCTTCGCACACTTGGCAAGGTAGTGATTTAGGTAGTCCTTTTGATTACGCTAAGCAAGGAATCTTGTATGTGGCTTCTGATTTACCACGTCCGGGGCAATCAGGGCTCGACCAATCGGTTCTTGAAAGAGCCTTAGAGCTATCTGAAGCAGCTGGCGGGGGAGTGTTAGGGCTATTTTCTTCCTTTAAGGCGGCGGAGCAGGCAGCTCAATACTTTACCGATAACTGTGACTTGAAGGTACTGTTACAGGGAGAACGACCTATAAATCAGCTGATAGATGAGTTTTCAGCTAATCGTGATTTTTGTTTATTTGGCACGCTTTCACTGTGGCAAGGAGTGGATTTGCCGGGGGATACCTGTCGTCTAGTGTTGATTGATCGAATACCTTTCCCTCGTCCTAATGACCCTTATATTTCTGCCCGTACCCGCGCGGTTGAGGTCGCAGGGGGAAGTGGCTTTGCCGAGGTTTCCCTCACTCATGCGGCGCTATTATTGGCTCAGGGGGTAGGGCGACTGATTAGAACTGCCAATGACCGGGGAGTAGTTGCAATCTTAGATCAGAGACTGGCTACTGCCCGGTATGCTAACTACCTGCTTAAATCCTTACCTCCTTTTTGGAAAACCACTAATCGGGATACTGTGTTGGGCGCTTTAAAGCGCCTATCGAAACAGCGAGAATCTGCCCAGAACAGCTAAAAGACGCGAAAGACTATAAAATCACCCTGAAAATAGGTTGTTTTTCATCGGTATTATCAAAGATGGCAGGGTAATTTGGTTTTAGAAGAAAACTTCTATCCCTAAAGGAGAAACTATGTCGAAAGAGCGTGCAAATTCTCTCTACCCCTCGGCGCTGACTCGTCGCTCGAAAGTGGGGATTGTCGGTGCCGGTTTCGTTGGTACTGCTCTTGCTTATGCGTGCCAGATTAAAGGTGCAGCTCGGGAAATAGCTCTATTCGATATTAATAAACCTAAGGTCGAAGCGGAGGCGCTCGACCTTGCACACGGGATTCAGTTCACCCCTGCCGCTTCAATATCCGGTTCAGACGATGTTGAGGTGTTACGTGACTCGGACGTTATCGTGATTACCGCTGGTCCCCAGCAAAAACCGGGACAGTCACGCCTAGATATGGTGCAGGCGATGGTAAACATCATGAACTCTATTTTGCCGAAAGTGCTAAACGTTGCCCCCGATGCCATTTATATCTTGGTTTCTAACCCGGTAGATATCGCTACCTATATGGCTCTAAAGATGAGTGGTTTGCCCTCGCACCAGGTTTTTGGTTCCGGAACGGTGCTTGATACTTCCCGGATGCGCTACCTAATTTCGCAAGAAACCGGGGTTGCAGTCCAAAATATTCACGCCTATATTGCCGGTGAACACGGTGACTCCGAGGTTCCGCTTTGGTCGAGTGCCGAGATTGGTAACGTGCCGCTCTCGCGGTGGGGAGCCACCGTCGGGGGAGGGATTTTTGATGATAAGCTGCAAAAACGGATAGCGAAAGACGTAGTGGAATCAGCCTACCGGATTATTGACGGAAAGGGGGTAACTAATTTCGCGATTGGGCTGGCAGTAACCAACATTATCTCCGCAGTAATGCGTGATGAGGATCGGGTTTTGACCGTTTCGTCCCTACTTGACAATTGGAATGGTATCTCCGGGGTATGTATGGCAGCCCCAACTCTGGTGGGTCGCTCCGGGGTAGGGCGCGTCCTAGATCCGCCGATTACCCTAAATGAGCGGGATGCTCTTACTCGCAGCGCAGAAAAACTGTCCGAGGTTGCTAAATCGGTGGGGCTATAACCTAAACTTCGTTAGCGGACATAACTAGCTATTAACACTGATGAGTGGTCTTAAGATAAGGGAACTTCCCAGCTTAAGGCTAACCCGTTAGGTTTAGCTGCCTTAACGAGACAAATACCGCCGTGGCGGCGGGCGCGGCTCTTCAGATTATCAAGACCAGACCGGCGGGTAACACTAGGATCTAGACCATGCCCATCATCGGTTACTTCCACCTGGATA
>CABQYA010000089.1:0-7355 GCA_902468275.1 uncultured Urmitella sp.
ATACGAATTTTCAAATACAGTTAGCGGTTTTAATCGCAGCTATACGCGGGGGCTAGATTTTATCCGAGTGGGTGCGGTGGGCATAAGAATTCGGGGAAAGACTTCCGTCTTTCCCCGAATTCTTGGGCGGGAGGAAAAATCTAGCCCCCGCAGTCACGC
The DNA here is from genome assembly GCA_902468275.1 of uncultured Urmitella sp. GTDB lineage: Bacteria > Actinomycetota > Actinomycetes > Actinomycetales > Actinomycetaceae > Varibaculum. The sequence continues at coordinate 160 of CABQYA010000089.1, forward strand.
AGAAACCAGCGCCGTCGCATTAACAGAGGATAGTTTTACAGGCTAGTGTTCGCGATTGGCGTGGTAGTAGTTAATCAACGCTTTAGTAGAAGGATCCTGTTGCTCTAGAACCTCCCGGTCACCGGCGATTGCGGGAGTGAGTGCCTTAGCGAGCTGTTTGCCAAGTTCTACGCCCCACTGGTCGAAGCTGTTAATCCCCCACACGACCCCTTGGGTAAAGGTGATGTGCTCATAGAGGGCAATTAACTGTCCCAATACCGAGGGGGTTAGCCGGGAAGCCATAATCGAGGTAGACGGCTTATTTCCGGGGAATACCCGGGCAGGGACGATAGGTTCTGGAGTGCCTTCGGCGCGTACTTGCTCGGCGGTTTTACCGAAAGCTAGCGCCTGGGTTTGGGCAAAGAAATTACCTAGGAATAGCTCATGCTGATCATTGTCTGCGTCTTTAAGCGGCCAGGTGGGGTTGGCGAAAGCTATAAAGTCGGCGGGAATCATTTGAGTTCCCTGGTGGATTAGCTGGTAAAAAGCATGTTGCCCATTAGTTCCGGGTTCTCCCCAAAAAATCTCACCGGTATCGTAGCTCACTGCCTGTCCGTCCCAGCGCACGGCTTTACCATTTGATTCCATGGTTAGCTGCTGCAAATATGCGGGGAAGCGATGTAAATACTGGGAATAGGGAAGCACCGCGTGGGTAGGTGCGTGCAGGAAGTTTCGGTACCACACGTTGAGTAGTCCCATCAAAATCGGAACGTTCTCGCTGAGAGGAGCGGTACGGAAATGCTCATCCATAGCGCGCATACCGGAAAGGAAATCAGAAAAACCCTTTTTACCAATCGCAACCGCCAAAGCAGTACCGACTGCGGAATCTACCGAGTAGCGCCCTCCTACCCAATTCCAAAAACCAAAGGCGTTATCGGGATTGATGCCAAAGTCGGATACGGCTTCCAGATTGGTAGACACCGCTACGAAATGCTTTGAAATCGCTTCCCGGGATTGGGTAGCGTCTAATTCTTGGGGATTATTTTTGCCGCCCCAAACCCCATTAGCGACAAGTTTTTCAAGCAGCCAGCTGCGAGCAGCCCGGGCGTTAGTTAAAGTCTCTAGGGTGGTGAATGTCTTGGAAGCAACGATGAATAAGGTGGTTTCCGGGTCTAAGTCTTTAACTTTTTCACACAAATCTGTGGGGTCGATATTGGATACAAAGCGGCACTGTAAACCCGCTTTTACATAGGGCATTAGCGCTTCATAGGCCATAGCCGGACCTAAATCCGAACCGCCGATACCGATATTTACCACGGTACTAATAGGTTTCCCGGTGATTCCTAGCCACGCTCCGGCGCGAACCCGTTCAGCAAAATCGTAAACTCGCGCTAGAACCTGCGCCACGTCCTTAGAAACGTTTTGCCCATCCACCTGGAGATTGTCTTCTGCGCTGCCCCGCAAGGCGGTGTGAAGCACGGCTCGATCTTCGGTGTTGTTAATATGCTCACCAGCAAACATGGCGTCCCGGTGAGCTTCGACGTTGGTTTGGGATGCTAAACGCATTAGAGCTGCTAGCACTGGTTCGGTTAGCAGATTTTTCGATAAATCAACGTGCAGTTGAGCGGCAGTGAAACTAAGCTGGGTTGCTCGCTCAGGATTTTTGGCAAACCATTGCGCTAAGTCGGGGTTAAAACCTTCAGACAGACCCTGTAGCTCTTTCCAGGCAGGGCAGGTTGTCGGGTCTAAAGCAGCGTTCATTTTTCTCCTATTCAAATGTTTAGCTTAGAGGTCAATGATTGGTAGCTGGGAAACTTCAATATCCCATTCATCGCGCGAAACCACCGAAATAATAGCGGTCAACGGTAACCACCATTGATCAAGAGGACGACGCACCTGGGTATCCACCTTTTCCTGCATTTGCATTAGCCCGAAAGGTTCAATCCCGTTAGCACTCAACCCCACGGCTAGGGGGTCGGTCCGTTGTTGGGCAAATTGCGTATTTAGCTCTTGAATTGCTACCCGTACCAGGCGGGTAGCGAGAATACGGTCAAATGGGGATGGCTCTCCACCTTGTTGAAGATGTCCCAGGGCAGAATGTCTGACATCGAACAACCCTTTTGATTCTTGCGCAAATACGGAGGCAATGAACTCGCGATTGTAACGACCACCGGCTTCTTCGTTATGTAATACCAGGCAGAGGCGGCGACCTTCTTGGAAAGAATCTCGCATCATTTGCACATCATCGGTTAAATCTTGCAAATCGTAGGGATTCTCGTCAAGGTAAACCAATTCGGCTCCCGCAGCGATACCGGACATGAGGGACAAATACCCACAATGCCGTCCCATTGCGTCAGCGACAAAGCATCGCCGGGAGGCAGCCGCAGATTCTCTAATCCTGTCAAGTGCCCAAACCGCATTATTTAGCGCGGAATCGGCTCCAATAGAGATTTCCGAACCCGGAAGATTATTGTCAATAGATGCCGGTACGCAAATCATTGGGATTTTGAAAGCCGGGTAGCGAGAGGTTTCTTGCCGCATCTGGTTAATCGAAAGATAGGCGTTATATCCGCCAATTACCATCAGGGCATCAATGCGGTGTTCTTCTAGGGCGCGACCGATTGCATAATATTCTTCGACGCGGGGAATCTGGCGTAAAGTCCCCAGCTCTGCTCCCCCATCAAAGCCCCATCCTTCAACGTCTTCCCAGCCTAAAGGCTTAATTTTTCCGGACATTAACCCTTCAAAAGAGCCGTAAATCCCCAGCATTTCATGTCCGGCTGCGATTCCTAAACGCACGGCAGCCCGAGCCGCGGTGTTCATACCGGGAGCAAGTCCACCTACGTGCATTATCGCTATTCGTTTCGCATCTTTCTTTTGTGATTCTGCTGTTGGTGGAGCCGCCATTACTTCATTAATTTCCAGCATTTCCGCAAAGGAGCGTCCCCGAGCCTGCACAGCTTTACCGTATTCTTTAGCCTTGGTGAACTTGGCGACTGCCCGGGTTTCAGTGACGGCTTTCATCAGGGGCAGACGAGCCACTCGGTTATGCCGAGCACCAATAATCACCGGCTGGGAGTCCTCGTCTTGATTCAAAACTTCATATACAGCCGCATATCCGAGGGCGGTAGGCATCCACCGATCATAGGCAGAGGGCGTGCCGCCGCGTTGCACGTGCCCCAAAATGGTTAGGTGAGGACGCTCCCCCATTTCTTGTTCGAGAGCGTCACAAACATCATTAGCGGTGATGGGATTGCCCTCATGATCGATAGCGCCCTCTGCTACCAGCACTATTGATTCGCGCCTACCGGCTTGCCGCCCGGCAGCAAGTTTTTGGGCGAGGGTGCTTTGCCACCCAACTTCGGGGGGCGCTTCGGGAATGAATACATAGTCACAGCCACGAGCAACCGCGCTCATCAAGGGTAAATATCCACAGTGTCGTCCCATGACCTCTACTACGAAAGTACGCCGATGGGAAGCGGCAGTCGAGGATAATTCGTCTAGTGCAGATAGGATTCGTTGTAAAGCAGAATCGGTGCCAATAGTCATGTCGAAGCCGACTAAGTCGTTATCGATTGAGCCAACTAGCCCAGCTACCCGCAGTTTTTCATGTCCAGATACCTGCTCGGGCGTGAGTTCACCGGAGGCAACCAGTTCTTCTAACAGGCTGGGCCATTCTTCTTGGAACTCGTTGGTTCCGGCTAAGGAACCGTCTCCTCCGATTGAGATTAGGCGATCTATCCCGTTTAATAGGAGGTTCTTGGCAGCTTTACGCAGCCCAGAACGTTCACGGAATTCTTTACAACGGGCGGTTCCGATGACAGTGCCACCTTTGTTTAGGATGCTGGAAACATCTGACCAGCCCATCGGTTTAATCATTTCGCCACCGGTGACAGCTCCCTGCCAACCTTCGAGGATTGCATACGGCTGAGCACCCATTTTCAAGGCAGTACGTACCACAGCTCGTACCGCAGCGTTCATTCCCTGGGCATCGCCGCCCGAGGTTAAAACTCCTAGCCGTTTTGGCTGCGGTTTTGCGGAGTCGGTCATTTTCCCTCCCCTTAAAGACTGGATCCTAGGCGCTTCCCCGGGCTACCAGCGTCATTATTTTATCAACCTCTTCTGGATTAGGCGCTACAACCTTTTTTCCAGACAAGTATTCGCCGAGCGCTTGGGCATAAATCCGTCCACTGGCATCGGGATTAAAATCAACTGATGTGAGGGGCGGATTAAAAAGTTGCCCTTCAGGGGCATTACCTACCCCGATTACTGCGCAGTCATTGGGAACCATGCGCCCACACATTCTTAGAGCTTGGATAACTTCCATTGCCAAGAAATCATTGTGACAGATAAACCCATCGATACCAGGATTCTTAGAAAATAGTTGCACCAAATCTCCCGATAGGTTGGGAGAATTATATTCGGTGGTCAGCATAGTAGGGGTGGGACAACCCCCAAGAATACATCCTTGGAGTACCCCCGCATAGCGCAGTTGGTTTAGGTTTTCCAACAGGGAGCTGGAAGAACAGAGGTAAACCAAATTGCGATGCCCCGAGGACACCATTCGGGAAGCCATTGCCCGCCCGGATGCACCGTAGAGGGCAGCTACCACTGGATATAAGGGCGAATCGGTAGCGAAAACTGCTTTCTTTACCGGCGCTCCCAGCGCTTCTAGCTGGTTATTTTGTTCTTTACTAAAGGAAACTAGAGGAAGAATCGGACCGATTTCTTTCGAGGTTTCAGCCAGATAGTCTAAGTCAATCTCGTCGCTTTTCAGGAGGATGGGAACCAGTTCAAACCCCATCTTGGCACTTTCAAACAGCACCCGCAAAAGGGTAGTAACCAGTGGAGAACTGTGCGGCATCGGCGGCATTACAAACAGATATCTTTGGGTATCTGCCTGCGGATTCTTTGCCACTATTTCCCCTCCTTGCCAGAGTTCAAATCTTGAGCTTTTCTTGAACTCTTAGTTCATTAATCAATACTAGCCTATTTCCGGCAAGCAACTACTGAAAAAGCGGGGCGGACGCTTTATTTTTGCGTCCGCCCCGCTATTGATGTTGAAAGAAATGATTTTCTGGCATATTCCCGCCAGCAAAATCACCAGTTTTCCAGCTAGTATTTAGGATTCTTGTCTTAAACGCTGCTCCAGATTTTCTTGCAATACATTCATAAAACCATCGGTATCTAGCCAGGGATGGTCGGGCGCGATTAGGCAAGCTAAATCTTTGGTCATTTGTCCGCCCTCGACAGTAGAGATTACGACTTCTTCTACCGTCTTTGCGAAGTGGGTAACTTCCGGGGTGTTATCTAGGTTTCCGCGATGCGCCAAACCGCGCGTCCAGGCATAGATTGAGGCAATCGGGTTGGTGGAGGTCTTTTCTCCCTGCTGGAAGCGCCGATAGTGGCGGGTTACGGTTCCGTGAGCAGCCTCGGCCTCCATAGTGCGCCCATCGGGGGTCATAAGTACCGAGGTCATTAGCCCTAGGGAACCAAATCCTTGCGCTACGGTATCGGATTGCACATCACCGTCATAGTTCTTACAGGCCCAAATATATCCGCCTTCCCATTTAAGGGAAGAAGCCACCATGTCATCAATCAATCGGTGTTCATAGTGCAGTCCGGCTTCTTCATATTGCGCCTGGAACTCGGCAGCGTAAATGTCGGCGAAGATATCTTTGAACTGTCCGTCATAGGCTTTCAAAATAGTGTTTTTAGTGGACAGGTAGACTGGATACCCACGGAGCAGACCATAGCGGAAACAGGCGCGCGCAAAATCCTTGATTGACTCGTTAAAGTTGTACATCCCAAGAGCCACTCCACCGCTGTCTGGATATTCAACCACGGTATGTTCAATGGGCTGAGAGCCATCTTTAGGCTGGAAAGTAATGGTTAAGGTGCCGGCACCGGGAACCTTGAAATCGGTGGCTTTATATTGGTCACCGAATGCGTGGCGGGCAACTACGATAGGTTTTGTCCAGCCTCCAACCAGTCGCGGTACATTGCTCATAATAATGGGTTCACGGAAAATCACCCCTCCCAGAATGTTGCGGATAGTTCCATTGGGTGATTTCCACATTTTCCGCAGCCCAAACTCTTTTACCCGGGCTTCATCGGGGGTAATGGTTGCACATTTAACCCCTACCCCATGTTCTTTAATCGCGTTTGCTGCATCGATAGTTATCTGATCACTGGTGGCATCCCGGTTTTCTACGCTCAAATCGTAGTAGCGCAAATCCATATGTAAGTACGGAAGGAGTAGTTCATTTCGGATTTTCTGCCAAATAATCCGGGTCATTTCGTCGCCGTCAAGTTCCACAACCGGACCAGCTACTTTAATCTTTGCCATGGATAACTCCAAAATATCTCGTTTTAAGTCCTTTACATCAACTTTACTTGACATCGAGATAAATTGGTAACATCTGGAACTGCCAGTTATTAGGTGATGATTTAAATTAGCTGTATGCAAATCCAGATTGGCACTAGCGCCCCGGCTCAACCCACACCCCTAATTTGGCTGGAGGCAGGGCTGGGAGGGTCTATGCGATCTTGGAATCTGACTTTCCCGATTCTTTGTCGCGCGTTTTATTGCGCCCGCTCTACCCGCTCAACTATTTTGAATCCCGATGAGAGTGAAAACGTAAGTTGGAGAAGTCTAGTAACCGAGATGCGCGAGGGCGGAGAAAAAACTGCGCTTCACCTGGGAGCCACATTCTCTAACCCCCTTCCAGTCATACTGGTTGGACATTCCTATGGAGCAATGTTGGTGCGCGTCTGGGCTGCGCAGATTCTCAAAAGTTCCAGCCCCTCCCGGATACGACCTGTGGGAATCGTACAGATAGATCCCTCTTTTGAGGGCAATAACGAGGGCGCAGGCCCCCTTTATCAAAAGTTGGAACAAAAACTATTAACCTGGCTTTACCAGGGGGCAGCCCGCGAGCAACCCTCCTTTTACATGGCATGGAAAGATTTGCAAGAGATAGATTTGCTTGACAACCAACTTCCACAATTGGTTATTTCTGCTGCCCATCGCAAAGGTGGAAAAACCTGGAAAGGTCTGAAAGCGTTTGCTCGTGCCATTGATGCCCGCCTGGTGCGGGCAGATTCTTCCCGTCACCTATTGCAGGTGTTTGACCCAGTTACGGTCGCCAGCCAAATCATAGAGTTCACGGCGCAAATAGGTGCTGAAATGAACCGCAAAGCTGATTAATTACCAC
>CABQYA010000090.1:0-7340 GCA_902468275.1 uncultured Urmitella sp.
GCTTATTCGCTTTAGGCTTCGAACTTGACCTAGCTTGGATTTGATTCTCCTGAAATTCAGAATCAATTTCACTCAAAATCTCTCTGATAACCTGATTCTCAGTCACACCATTAGCCAAAGCCTCTTCTTCAATAGCACGCTTCATGTCACTATAGTTAGTACCAGGCGTCTTGTTTACTAGCTCAAACATCAATGAGGACTTTTCGCTTTTCCCTATCAAGTTTGATGCAGTATCAGATGATGACGCATGAGCGATACAGGGGTAGGACAAGCTCAAACAGAGACCAAGTAGGCTCGCTCTAATCATTTTATTGATTTTCATTATTGTAATTCCTTTCGTTCATGCCACCGTTGCTGGTGGTGGGGTGTGCAGCACGGGAATTTGGGCTGCAGCCTCCTCTTAGAGACAACAAAATATTAACCTTAGCTTTACCTTACTTACAAAAATAGCTAGGTAATGTCCGAACTATGGACGCCGCACTCGTGCAGCTTTAGTTTCCCAGTCTGTCCAGTATTTTTGGCTTTGGGGATGATTTGAAGCATACTCATCCACTGGCAGGCATCCTTAATGTTGCGTGGTTTATCCGCAGCTCAGCATTCTACGAAGCGCGCCTGCCAACCTGAAATGGTTGAAAATACGATTTAAAGAGGCGGGTCATAGCGTTTGGTAAGAACGTAGCTAGACCTGTCCGCAAAAGCCGACCCGCACGCCCAAACAAGAACATACGAAAACAACGTTGTTCCAGCTACGCAATACTGATGTTTATTGCCGCCCGTTCGACCTTTTCTAATATGTCTGGATTGGTTTGTAGGTACGGAATACCTAGGCTGGTGAACTTGTCTTGAGTGTAACAGCGCCAGGTATGTAATAGTCGTTCCAGGTTTTAAACTGACTGGTTTCAGTCACTTACCCAGGATTTCAGATAAACGAATTCTAACGGCTTCATCGGCGCTGACGGATTGTTCCGCCACCTGGCGTACGAGGGCGCGGGGTCTAGAATCAGTTACCGGCATATCAGCAAGATTCAGAGCAACGTCAGCAAATGCTATAGCCGCTTCTGCCATGGTCGGGTAGTTAGCTACTTCAGCGTATGGTGTTAGCTGATGCTCCTCACGGTATTCAGGTTTGGTTTCGCTGGCTTGTAGTTGCATAACTTATCCTGATTTTCGGTAAAACTATGTAGGTAATTCTAGCATTTACTAGGGGTAATCAGGCTACTAAAAGAGGCTTACCCAGCGTTAGGAGTATGCGCGATAAAGTCTGGATGCCCTAGTAAAGCAGATTCACGGCGAAAACTATAGCGCGTATGGGATACGGAAAATGTGACATACCGGGTGAAGTTTCCCAGTTTTTAATAGCTAGCGCTTTGATTCCATAGGCAGCAACGCCAAGTTAATAGCTAAAAGACTCAGCGCCAGCAGATTCTTTGCCAACTTTTTTAGAGCGGCCAGGTTAGTTTAAAAGGAGTCTTCCCCCTAAGAACCCCATCACGGCACATAGAATACTTTTCCCGAAAAGCCCGAAAACCAACGCCATATTCGTCACTCCGTTTTTCGGTGTAAGCCTCCTCGCGTTGCGCATAAGCTGTGGCATGAGTGGAATAGAGATATTGAATCTGCGCCCAAGTTGCCATCCCCTCATAAACGCACAAGGTTTTATCTTTTCCGTAGACTCTCTCTATGGAGGCACGATCCCAATTAATGTACTGCCAAATATGGGTCAGTTCATGAATAGTAGTACCCAGCAAGGCCAAAGCAGGAGCCCCATTTTCAACATGGAGCGAATACCCGGCAGACGACTTTACCGCATAGCCTAATGTCCGACCATCAAAACCGGGAGTTGCTTCAAATGTTTCCCCGCTGCCCTTGGCGATTTCCCGAGCATTAACCATAGAGACCTGCATAGCTACTGAAATATCTATCTCGAAAACCAGCTCCATCTGTTTCTTAGCCCGCATGAATAGGGCGACGAATTGGTCGCGAGTAGAGATGGCGGTTTCGGAGCAGCGCATACATCTCTCTCGCCCATCAGCCAGGCGCTCAAAATCTCCCCCCATTAAAGGAGTCATACAAAAATCACAGTAATTCGTTCCCTCTTCCCCAATTTTTATATTTGGGGCATTAACCGGATCGCCCAATCTGGTTCTAGTAAAAGGAGAGTCGTTAAAACCAGCTAAACCTAGAAAATCCGCGACACCAGAAATGTTTATGGTCTGTCCCGCGAGCGAACCGGAATAGTCTAAATAGCTGCTACGCATCTGTGTCTACCTCCCCACCTTTACTACCAGCAGTGCTATCATCATCAGAGCTCTCCCCCTCGGTTACCGGCGATACCTCCGCGACCGGTTCACTAGAATCTTCACTATCTTTGCTGGAGGACGAATCAGGTTTTTCTAAATCAGAGTCCACTACCTCTGTTTGATTAGTTTTGCCATCCACCTTTATCACCACAGGTTCCATATCGGGAACGAGTTTTACCTTAGGCTCGCCCTCCTTGACGGAAGTTTCCTCCGCGCCGGGGCTAGTCCCAATTGTTGTCGCCTCATTTTCTGCTAGCTCCTCAGCTCGGTCACCTGCATTCCCAGAATCGCCCTCTGCTGTTATCGCTTCGTCTGCCGGTTCACGCAGATTCTCCGGATCTAACGCGCTAACATCACCCTCAGTAAAATCAGGGGAAAGTGGTTTTTGGGAGTTGTCCGCTCCGGTCTTTCCTCTACCAAATAAACGCTTAAACCATAGTTTAATTCGCTGCCCCAAAGTGAGTTTGGTCGGTTTATCTTTCCCCTCAATCGGATCTGTAGGCAGCTTAATATGTTTGCGTCGCAACAGGTATTTAATAAACTCTTTAAATCGCCTCCAGAATGGCAATTCTTTATCGAGTGCCCTTTGCGCTTCCTCCTCTTTGCGCTTTTGTCGAGCCTGCACTTCTTCCATGGATTCACCAGGGAAGCTAATGGTTACATCTTCAGGTTTAACTTCAGTACCTTCCGATTCAACCGGAGTGGTTAGCCACAATAGATAATCAGAAAGGATATTGAAGAACCGCTCCCAGTTACGTTCAAAAGCCTCCAGCAAACCTAAATCAATATCACTATCTTCGATAATGTAGATTCCTTCAGATAAAGACCTAATCCCCTCTTCGGTTTCTTTTTCCTTTTCAGAGGGATTCTCTACCGAGCTAGCTACCCAAGCCTGGGCAAGAGTAAACTCTGGCAACAATCCCTCGAATTCGTCATCTGAATAGGCGGTGCTCGCCCACAAAAATTGGTGAGAATCAGGGAAAATACTAACAAAAAGCTCATTCAGTAACACCGCTAAACTAGCTCTAACTTTAGGATCAACCCCCGGACATTTAAGGCATAAAACTTGTTTATCCGCATAAGAACGCATAGGTAAATCGGGCAAATCCACTCTGCGCATATGTGTTAAATCTGAGCGGCTCGGCAAGTCCAAATATCCTTTAGTAAGTGCTTTAACCTCCACTATCATCCGCTGAATCCTTAACGGACTGCCGCTTAGATGGGAATAGCTTGCCCCTTGAGGACGAATATTAGAAATCGTAAAGTCTAGCAGCGGACGGTAGGCGGGCCTGCCCTCCACATGATCGGCTGCCCGCCTTAACACCACCTGTCTGGCATTACCCACCTCAATGGCTTGCACCTGATAATACTTACCCCCATAAGTAAGGAACTGACCAGGTAAAACACACTGAGCTACATGCCCACTTAAACAGGCAGAAATATAGTTCTGTTCGCACCGTTCATCCTCAACCACGAAATAAGAAGTATGTAAACCGTTAAGGACGTGAGAGAAAACAGTGATATCGGCAAGCCGGTAGGACAGAAGAAATTTTCCTGCTTCCTCCGCTGGAGTTTTTGTGACCTCAAATATGATGCTATCTTCGGCTACTTGGAAATAGCGGGACATCATTTCCCGTAAGCGAGTAATCGCTAAAGGCTCACCAATATCATCAAAACCGCTATCGTCCTCTTTAGTTTTCTCAGTATTTAGGTCTAGGGAAAGATTCTTTTCGATACATCCGGATAACTCTAAATCTTTTACAATCGACTCGAGAGGAACTGAAAAAGTAACCAACTCCAGTAAAAGACGTAACACTGTATTACGGGTAGAACGCGAATAGTCTGAAACTATTGTCGGAATTGCCTTGCGATCTGCGTGGAACATCCTACGGTTATCAGCCATATAGTCGCGAAGTAAATAGTCTTGGCTAATTAGGTTTACAAATCCGTTAAACGTACTACGTGAACCATATAAGCGCAGTGACTCATGAACATTTGCTATTTCATCTTCTACTATCAAGAAGGAGTGGTTTTTTTGTTTGAGCGCTGGAGGATTAGGAAGCGGCGAAAAGGAATCTTGAAAAGCCTGCTGGGAATGCGGCATTTCTGCATAGCTTGTTATCGGTTCTGCATACTGCCCGGCAATCCAACTCATATCTAGTACCGGATAGTTTTGCCCACCTACCCAACCAATTTTTTCAACGTTATATTTCATCGCAACGGCAGCTAGCTCCGTACCCATACCAAGATCGCGCACCACACCGGGTATAATTCGAGGAACCAAGCGTTCCCCTTGCCCAGCCCAAACCACATCTGAACTGCTACCGCGATTAGGTTGAGTGGCTATCACCGAGGTGAAATTGGTTTTAAGCACGTGCGATAGAGTATCCACCAAGCCATCAGCATTACGGTCAAAAGCCGCAAATACTGGAGTATGTTTCTGGGACACTTGCGCAGCAAGCACCCCCAGACCCAGTTGGGAAGTAGCAACTATCTTAGAGGGTTCGCTTAATAAGACTATTTCTACCCTTGATAAAAACTCATTATGGGCTGCCAGCACTTGGTAGCGGTGTAAATCAGCCGCCCGTAATACCCCTACGTCAAGATCATCCACGGGAATCTCTCCGATTACTCCCACTGACCATAGATTCGGGATTCCAGATATATCCTCTAAGCCTTGGTTAATCCAGTCAGCAATATCGCTGGCATTAGCATCGCGCCCCACAATTATTAGACATTTTCCGCCTTCTAGTAAGCGCACGTAGCATGAAAAAGAAACGTAGGAAGTTAAATCATGATAAAAGGGTGTACAAAATAGGCAGCTTTTTCCTTTCAGAAGATTCAAACCCGCTAACATAAGGTTTTCATCTATGTCAATGCCTTGTTTTTTGAGACGATCAAAATATTCCCCGTAGGTTTGTTCAGTTTCATCATCAGATTTTCTCAATTTATAAATGGCATTAAAACTCTCAGAAGTTACGGGGCTACTTAGTTCAATACCATCATCGAGAATCCGATCGGGAAAAAGCTTGCGATAGATTGCCCGTAGGGCAGAATAGTTAGAAACGTGTCTGTTTTCTTCCGATTCCCCGTAGAGAGAATCCTTAACTTCATCATCGGTTAAACCATGTAAGGCATAATAAACTTCCCCCAACAGTAAGGTTCCAAATAGGGGGAAACAAATTGCTCCAAAGGCAGGCAGTTCGGGATAGGCTTTAATCGCGGTAACGATACCCAAGGTACACAGCACAGATCCTACGAAGAACGCACAATAAAATGAACGCGTTTTCCCGAATCGGGATTGAATATACCAACGATTAGAGATGGAATCATAGTCAAAGAAAAGCTTTACGACACTAATTCCCAAGAAATCATCACCTTGAAAGAAATTGGTAGCAAAGCGACGATACATAAGTTTTATTACCACAAAAACTATGATTATGGCTGCATTTTCTATATAGAAAAATAGAGAAATAGAAATATAGTTCTTCAAGATGGGAAGATAACTAAAAAGCCAGGCAAATACCACTTCCTCTAGGGTTTTATTAAATATGTAGAGGACTATTAATGTCGCAATTGTGTAAAGAAATGCAACCACGGGCATAAATATTTGCTGATGGCGACGAGTTCTAGGAATATTGACCACACAGGGTAAAAGGATGAAAGGTAAGTATCCGATAGCAGATTTACAAGCATCAAATAGGGACACAGCGGAAATTAACCCGTTCATTTTCTTATTGGTCTCCTCTCTGATTATCAGCGACCACTGGAGAGCTCCCAGATTGGCTGGATTGCGGTTTTACGTAATCGTCTTCCTTTTCATCAAAGATTTGGGAAGATTCTGGTTCGTAAAGAGGCAGACGAAGCAGAGTGAAACCGGAAACGAAGTCATAGGGAGCCTTTATCATTTCGCCAGAATCATTAAAAGGCATAAAGGAATCTCCCGGTTGGAAGCGGTAAAGCTTTTGCACCCTCTCTTCAGACTCAAAGTCTTGTTCGCAGACCCCGTCATAATAACGCTCAATCCTGATATCACCGCCGACAGACAGCACGATTTCTCTTTCATCGCGGCGGCGTGCCTTTATCCGCTCGAGAATTCGAGTCCAGCGAGCACGATCTTCACCCAAATGCTCTTTAGCTCGCAGCGACCCTCTTAATAGCTCTCGCCCTCGCCTATAGGTAACATATCTAGAAAGATACGCCGAGAAAGCTTTCGCTCCGTTTTGGACATCGACTGCGCTTTGATGCAGAAAATCATTCAGCTGGGCAATCCTATTACGCAGGGTAAGCCACATTCCAATCAAAGCTACTAGCCCCGATAAGGATAAAACCAAAAGAACAACTAAGGTCATGACGATACCGCCCCTTAGGCTGGCGCTTCCTTTGGTAGCAGCTGCTATTAAGTAAGGGACAAAAGATATTACCCAAACAGACAGGGCAACTACCCAGGCAATCAGAGCCACCGGCATGGTCATCCGTTCGCGAATCTCATGGATAACATTGAGTTCATGCTTACGTAGCTCTTTTTTTAAGGCTTTTTTGTCAAGAATGTTAGTGGTAGCTGGCAATAAAAGCGGCTTAACCTGCTCGTTCAAAGTCTCTTCAATATCTGCACGGGTAATATCATCTAAGCTCAAGGTCGAAGCGGGGCTAGCAGTGGCAATTTGTCGAGCTTGTGAAGTGCTGTAGGCAAGCATTTGTGCCGGCTTACGAGAAAAACGCCTCACCTTTGCCGAGAGCTGGGAAAAGTCTTGTTTCCAACGGATATATTCAGAAACTGGACGATCGGTAAACAGACCATATCCAGCCCGACTAACACTTAGCTGGTCTTTATCTACCCGCTCGAAATCTACGTCAATCTTTTGTCTAGCCAGTATCTCATCCATATCCGCCTTGGAATCAGGCATAGGTCGTTTAATCAGGCGATCTAACACTTTCTCTGCCGCCCGAAGCTTAGACATATGGGCATTAAGCATCTCGGAGAGATCTTGAGAACTAATCGAAACCCCAATGCGGTAGAGGCGATCGGCTTGGAAAGTG
>CABQYA010000091.1:0-7170 GCA_902468275.1 uncultured Urmitella sp.
GCGTTTTCCAAATTCTTATGCCCACCGCACCCCCTCGGATCAAACTTTTCCCCGCCCCTCTGTCTTTGCTCCCACATTTTTTACCGGCCGCGCCCATTGTTGTTCCGAAATCCTACCCTTCGGCATATAACCGTGCCCGCCCTTCTGTCATTGCTTCCACTTCTCTCAACCGCCATGCCCGCACCCCCAGTCGGACGAAACTTTCCCGCGCTTGCGACTGGTTGCGCCAGTGATGCGCTCGCACTTAGAACAGTAATAGCAGAGCAGACAAAACTGTCAGGATGGTGACAATGGGGTCGAAGATTTTATTATCTATACGTCCTATCCAATGCCTCCCTAAGAGGGCTGCTCCAAGGACCAGGGGAGCTAGGCACGCAGAAAGCAGCAAAAGTTCACGGGTAATCAGACCAATTCCGGCAGAGAAGGGCAATTTAATCAGGTTGATAATAAAGAAGAACCAGGCTTGCGTTCCTAGAAAGCGGCGTACTTCGAAACGTGAGGCTAGGAAATAGAGCGATACTACTGGTCCTCCCGAATTTGCCGCCATCGTAGTGAATCCCGATAGCGAACCATAAAAAAGGCGGGCAGGTAGGGAAGTAGTCATCGAGGTGGCAAGGTCACGTCCACTGCGACGCGCATACCAGATTAGCCCCAAAGTAATAGCGGTTAGTATTAAGATAATTATCCCGATAGAAACTTTCATTACCTGGTTAGAAACTGTTGCTAGAAAAGCTGCGCCAATCAATACCCCGATTACTACCGGTGGAAATAGGGTGCGTAGAACTTTCCAATCCACGTCCTTGCGGTAAGTCCAAACCGCCAGTAAGTCTCCGGTTAGCAACATCAGCAACATCAGGGCAGTGGAGGTGCGGGTCGGCATTACGGCGGTGAGGATGGCTACCGGTATGCACGCCAGACCGGGGAGAGCAGTTTTTGCCAGTCCACACAGCAAAGCGCAGATTGCCAAAATGAAGATAACTTCGGGGCTAAGAGTGGGCCTTACCCTCCTTTGTGTGCAGCTCGGTTAAAACATGGCGGGATATTTAGCTGTGACCACTTAATAATTACTGTCGGCTCCTAGGCAGGTAGCACCTCAATGTGGTAGCTGGTTTGACCATGAAAAGCCAAAAAGTTCTATTGTTGTCACATTTTTATAGTAGCGCTAATTAATTGTTTAGTGTTCTTTGGGTTACCAAAAAAATAACTATTTTTAGTGCTTAACCCGCTATGTCTCTAGTTTTCTCCCAGGAGGCTGTCGCGAGAAATAGATTATTTGTTAAAATGTATAGACAAACATCTAAAATTGTTTCATACTGGAACTAATTGACTAATTGGCAGGGTCGGTAATAAATCCAAAGCCTCCCGATAAAAAGGTGTCACCCTAAAGCTAGCAAAGGAGTAGAAAATGACGATTCCCGAGACGATGAAAGCCGCAGTTCTCCGCGACATTGACAAGGGACTGGAAGTGAATGAGATTCGCACTCCTCACCCCCGAGCTGGCGAGATGCTTATAAAAGTTGCTGCTTGTGGGCTTTGTCATTCCGACCTACACGTAATCGGGGGAGCTATTGATTTCCCTAAGCCCTGCGTCCTCGGGCATGAAGTCGCCGGACAAATCGTAGAGATAGGCGAGGGTAATGAACATTCCGGTTTGAAAATAGGTCAGTATGTTTCCGGAGCTTTTCTCATGCCCTGCGGTCAATGTGAAGCCTGTGCGTCAGGGCGTGATGATTTGTGTGCGCTTTTCTTTGAGCTAAACCGTTTAGAAGGAAAGCTCTACGATGGGACTACTCGCCTGGCTGACCTAGATGGTGTTGAAATCGCAATGTATTCCATGGGGGGATTGGCGGAATATGCAGTTGTACCTGCTACTTCCGTGGCGGTTGTGCCGGAAAGTATGGATTTGGTTTCCTCGGCAATTATCGGGTGTGCAGCTTTGACTGCTTATGGGGCGGTACGGCGCGGGGCTGATCTGCGTTTTGGGGAATCGGTGGCAGTGGTTGCAACCGGGGGAGTAGGTTCAAACATTATCCAGATTGCCAAGGCTTTTGGAGCCAGCCAAATTGTGGCAATAGACGTATCCGATGACAAGCTCGCCAGCGCTAAAGAACTGGGAGCTACCGAGGTGATTAACTCGCTAACGTCTAATGCGCGAGAAGAGGTATTGAAGATTACCGGAGGGCGGGGCGTTGATGTGGCTTTCGAAGCGCTCGGTCGTCCCGAAACTTGGAATACTGCGTTGGATGTAATTAAAGACGGAGGACGCATGGTTCCGATTGGGCTGGGTGCAGGTGTGCAGACTGCCCAGGTGGAGATTAATCGCCTGGTGCGCCGCTCGCAGCGTATCTTGGGATCTTATGGGGCTCGTACCCGCCAGGATTTGCCGGAAGTAATTCGTATGGCTGCTAAGGGTTTGATTAGTTATCAAAAAATCGTTACCAAGCGAGTTCCCTTAAATGAAGCAAACGCGACCTATAAATTGCTTTCTCAGGGCAAAATACAAGGTCGCGCGGTTGTAGATATGTCGCTGTAGGTTATTTGTCTTGTAGACCAAAATAGATGGTGGACCAGCCAAGAGCGAAACCGCTGGCGGCGGTTAGTAGTCCGCCCAAGATGGTGGTGATGGTAAACCCAGCAAATACTCCAACCAGGGAAACTGCTACTCCAAAAATCATTAAGGCGACAAAGGAAATGGTGGCAACCATCTTTGGGTCTTCGAGACGAGTGGAGGTTCTAGAGATTGAGGGGGCAAGTACGCTAGTCATTTGTATTCTCTCTTTCTGTTATCGCGATTCGAGAAGTTTCTGAAACTTCCCTCTTCGTGGAAACGTTTACATGAATACTATAGAAAGCTTGGTTTTGGGTAGTCAATACGCGGGTGTCAAAAATTAGAATCCCGGGTTAGGGAGTAGGTTTAAGGTGGCTAAAACTGCTGGTAGAAGGGGTGTAATTTAGATTAAAACCATTTTTATGAAAACGGTTACATGAACCCTTTTTGCAAGGGGAACAACTAAAACTAGCGCCTTTCACGCCGTTTCTTAGGTGGTCAAAACCCGAGAGCGCGCCCTCGAAAAAGAGTAGAAACCGCAAAGGATGAGCGGGGAAGCCTAGGAGCAAAGTGTGCCCTCTTAAATAGGTACGCTCGCTCGCCCTCTAAAAACTAGCTCAACCAGCAGAGGTTACACTAGGGTGCTCTTTAGGAGCAAGCAAATGCGCAAGCTAATAAAGGCTCGGCGGTGCAATGCTGACAAAACCTCTAAAATAGCTACTTGACTGCTAGTATCCCCATTGATGCCAGTAAAGCCGGGCGAGAGAAAGGCGCACAGTGAACCAGATAAAAGCCATGATTTTTGATTTAGACGGAACGCTCTCGCCCTCAAAACAGGGAATGCAGCCCGAAATGGCAAAAACCTTCGCCCAGCTAACCCGCGTCCTCCCTACCGGGGTAATCAGTGGAGGTTCGTTTGAACAGTTTTCACGGCAGCTGCTAACCAGTATTGAACCCCTAAACTATGAACCGCAAAATCTGCACCTAATGCCAACTTGTGGAACACGCTATTACCTGTTTGAAAACGGTGATTGGTGTACCCAATACCAGCTCGAAATGCCGCCCGAACTAGTCAATAAAGCGAAAAAAGTGATAGAAGAAGTAGCGCGCTCTTTAGGGTATTGGTGCGAAAATCCAGTCGGTGAAATTATCGAAAACCGTGGCTCCCAGCTGACGTATTCAGCTCTCGGGCAGCAAGCTCACCGAGAAGAAAAAGACGCCTGGGACCCCGAGGGGGCAAAACGGGCAGAAATCGCTTCCCAGGTGGGAGCCCGTTTGCCGGAACTAACTGTGCTTTCTGGTGGCTCTACCTCGGTTGATGTAACTATGCGAGGGGTCGATAAGGCCTATGGGGTAGAAAAGTTTTTGGAACAAACTGCTCTTCAGCCTGGGGAAGTCTTGTTTGTAGGCGATAGGCTCGACCCGGATGGTAATGACTATCCCGCGGTGCGTACCGGAGTACAAACCTGCCCAACTTCCGGCCCAAAACAGACCCAAGAAATAATCGAACGGGTGCTTTCTGCTCTAAAGGGCGCAGGTAGCCGCGGATAGCTAAGGGTTACCCGCGCGAGTGTCGCGCAAGGGGAGTTCGAGTGAGGCGCGCCCTATTTAAGGTTGCTCAGAGACTCTAAATGCGAATATCGGTCAGTGCCCGGCAATAATGCATTAATCAGGCACTGACCGATAGTAGCCTAGGCTGCTAGCAATTAACGCGAATAGGACGGTTATTGACAACGTGTCGGCGGATAGCAACACCAGATGCCAACATTGCCGCAGCGATTACGAGCGAAACCACTCCGACACTACCGGTGCTAGCTAGAGCATTTTTACCGGTTTGCCCATTTCGCTTTGGTTGAGAAATGGTTTCTGCCCTGTGCGAAGTAACCGGCTTGGCGGAAGGTTTTACGCTTCGAGCTGTATTAGCCGGTGAGTGGCTTTGAGCTTTGTCTTTAGGGTCTGAAGTTGGGTTGGTACCGCTTGAGGAGGGAGTTTTTGCTGGGGTGGCAGCATTCTTTCCGTTAGTGCTGTTAGCGGTTCCGGGTGCCGCCTCTTTTTGGCTGTCTGCCTTTGCGGTTGATATCGCGGGGCTGCTCGCGGGCTTGGGCTCTTCCTTGGGTGAGGACGTGGCGCTGCCGGTGTTAGCGGTCGGTTTAGTGGTAGTGGAATCTTTGCTATTTTTTGCCGGAGTGGAATTGGTAGCCCCGGTGGAAGTCTTGGAGTTGGAACTACTTGCGTTTTGCGCCGGTTTCTGGTTCTTTCCTGAGGGCGCAGGGTTGGGTTTAGTGGGCTTGTTTTTTTGTTCAGCCTCAGCCTGAGCCTTGGTGTTACTGCTGGTTCCAGTGTTTCCTCCCGCTGGGACATCAACTTTGTTTTTCGGAGAGGTAGCGGGGGCACTTCCGCGAGGGTCTCCAAACCAGCGCTTATAGATAGTGAAGAAGTTATAGTTTCCGTAAGCAGAGCATGAATCAGGCTTACCGGACAGTATAGCCTGGTTAGGTTGGTAGGGAGTGTAGTTGTAGAGACTAGCGGTTGCAGCGTTTTCGATTTTCACTTTGCTTGATCCGCAGTTTTGGTCGGGGGAGAACTGGATTCTAGCGTTTTTACCGGAGTAGAAATCATAGGATTTGGGGTGTGTCCGGTAGATTTGGAACTGCCTGGCTGCTCGATAGAGCTGATTTTGTACCCCATTATAAAGCTCATTGCAGGGGCGGTTATCTGGGCAACCATAACCAAGGAGCTTATTTTGGGTAGGTTTGGTTAGACTTTTGGTGACTCCAGATTGTTCTTTTTGGATAGTAACTAAAAGGACTTTGGGATTAATCTTGCAGGATTTAGCTACCTTATAGATTATTTGTGAAACTGGCTCATTCTTTGCGCCTTGGTAACTCTGGCAGTATTTGTCAGCTGCGTAGCTACGAGTATCAAAGCGCAAATTCTTTAGGCAGCCATTCCCTTTGCAATTTGCTCCTTGTGTCTGAAGGAATTTTTGAATCTCGGCTTGAGTCATACTGGGGGAGGACTGATACATATTGGCATCAGAAATTATATTTCCGGGGCGAAAACCGGACTCGCCAAAGGCGGCTGACAGTGGTATCAGCGTGATTGCCATTACGAAGGTAAGGATACCGGCTGCTATTTTATAGATTTTTTTCTTACTAACCATCGGGAACCAACTTGTTTTAGAAGTTACTGGTGTTACAGAAGTTTCAATTGTGATTAAAGTATATTTTGATGGTTTTGTCCAGTTTTCCCAAAAATCTTGAACTTTTAAGGTTGGTGATGCTCTAGAAACCTAAAATGCTGGATATTATCCCCAGAGCGCCGGTATCCCCAGATAGAGAAAACTACGCAGTTTCCACAAATAGTTTTTAGGATCTAGCGTCACAGATTCCTAAATGGGAATCTTCCCCTATGGATACACAAAGAAAGTCCCCAAATGACCTGGGCAACCTAGAAAACAAAGCAAAAATCCCGTCCCGAATCAGCGCAAAACGACACCGTTATCGCCGATATCGGAAAACCTTGAGCTTAACCGCTGTAGCAGCAGTATTAGCTATGCTCTCGGCAGCTATCATAGTCACCGGGGAATCCCCCTCACAGGCAGCAGATATCGGAGCCGTATGGATAAACTACGGGAACTCGAAAATGCAGTTAAATGCCCGCAAATCGACAGATGGAACCAAAGTTGCGGTGTGCGCTACCGATAGGCAAATCAACTCTCCGCGCGGAAAATGGGTCAGCTATCAAGGACGTCGAGCTGTAAGCCCCGGTAGTGAATATCGCTCCAATGCGGCAACATTTGAAATCAGTAACAAGAAAAAGGGCGCAACCACAGTTTTTGCGGCAGAAAAACAGTATCGAGTCGCCTATCTGGCAGGACAGCTTCGAGGTGCAATAGAAAAAGGAGAAAAAGAACTTGGGGCAACCGTATATGCTATCCATTCCCTATCCGGCAGACTGATGCCCCAGCAAACACAATCCGCCGAGATTAAAACTCGGGCTAACGAACTATTATCCCAGGCAAAAGCCTATGCAGGTCCTTACAAGCTAGGAGGGGCAGAAATAAAACTATCGGTCGGATCAACTCAAGGAACACTCAAGCTGCCCATAGTGCAAAGCTCAGCGGGAAACGCTATCTCAAACCTAAAGGAAACGGTAACCCTATCTGGTCCCGCCCGCTTCAAGGGAACAGAAAACAGTAAAACTATTAACGTCCTCTCTGCGAATGCCCTCAAAGAACTTCCCATAGAAGTGACTGGTCCGGGAAAAGTTGATGCTCAGATAAACGTGGAAGGACTGCCTCCAACCACCTTTGAAATCTGGGAACACCAGCGCTGGCAAGATTTACTCATAGCCGGTCCGTTGTCTGGTCTTAGCGCTAACACTTCTATAACTGCTGAACCTCGCCAGTTCTTCAGGGTAAAAACCCAAACCCAGGCAGAAATACGCAAACAAAACGAGGACGACCAGCTTATAGATAAAATCACGGTTAAAGCGGAAGGGCAGTGGGGTAAAAACACTGGTAAACAAACATGGCAAACTGTAAAAATTGATTTGTCGCTATATGGCCCCTTTAGCGAAGCACAAGGACCAGGGCAAATTCCTGCCGATGCTAAACCGGT
>CABQYA010000092.1:0-7143 GCA_902468275.1 uncultured Urmitella sp.
GCTCGTCCTATCCCTGGTCGGATATATGATTGCCCTACTCGGGCCGGCTCTAGCGGTAGGTATTGCCAATGCCGCTAACGGGCAGGTAATCAAGAACTGGAACGAACTAGGTACCCAGGTAAGCAAGGATATTGACTTAAGCGATGCCAACTTGCCAGCTGACGCTAACGGCCGCAGCATTAGCATTGCTGGCAATGTCACCATCACCGGCTCGGCTAACAAGACTTTCAAAGGTTTAACTTTTGTGGTGAGCGAGGGTAACTCCCTGACTGTAAACAACTTGCAGATTGACAATACCGCTTACCCCGATCAAGCTATCGTGGTTGCCGGGGATAAGAACCCGCAAAACCGGCTCGCTTTCAAGGGCGACAACACCTTTACCCGCAGCAAGGCCTCCTCTGAAAATGCTACTAAGGACAACCCCTCACCTCTGCCGTTAGTGCAGGTTAAAGCCGGTACCCAGCTGACTATTGGCAGTGCAGATTCTTCCGTATTGAATCTTTCCAACCCCACTTCCCCACTTTCGCAAGCTGCCCTCATCGGTACTCAGCATTTCTCGACTTTCGGCACTATCAATATCGCTGGTGGTACGTTGAATTTGCAGGCTTCCTCGCAAAGCGCAGCCATGATTGGTTCCGGTGGCGCTTTCTACGAGGTTAAATCGGGAACTAACCCCTCTTGGCTCAACAACTATGACGAAACCCCCTGGAGCGCTGGGGGAACTATTAACATCACTGGTGGCACTATTAACCTTGATAAGACTGGCGACGGCTCCTATGGTGGTGCATTTATCGGTACTGGTCGCGGCGCAGTTAAAATGCCTACCTCTGCCGATATTTCTTGGGCAAAGACCGGGGCTGCGGTAGATATTAACGTCAGTGGCGGACAGATTAACGCCCACGGAAATCACACTGCTTTAGGTGCGGGCAGTTTCACCACCCCCATGAAGGGTAAAGATGGCGCTGCGCAGGGTTCCTACACCCAGGCATATGCAAAGGTAAACATTAGTGGTGGCTTGGTACAGGTGACTCCCAGTACTTCCGACACCGGTAACAGCGCTATGAATATCGGTTGCCGCGGCGTGGGTAACTGGAACGAAAACTTTGCTGACTTTGGATGGCCACTCACTCCTGGCTGCGAAGTAGCAATCAGCGGTGGAAAAGTGAGCGTAGGGAGCATCGACTCCACCCTGGCAGCCACTGGCGATATTGCCGCTATCGGCTCGGGCCCTGACAGTGCCAGCGTAAACGTGAACATTTCCGGTAATGCGCAGGTTGCTGCCTATTCCAATGGGCGAGGAGCCGCTATCGGCGGAGGCTTTGCTTCCGGAGCTTCCACCGTTTCTATTTCCGATAACGCCGAAGTAAAAGCGCTCGGGGTGGTGCGCGAATCCCCAGCTATTGGAGCGGGTGGGCTTCCCCCAGCAGAGCAATTCGAGGGGAATTCTCGCCTAGACGAGGACACCGCGCGTGGACAGTCTCAAAATCAGGTTCGTATCTTCGGTAATGCCCAGGTGACCGCGGAAACTGATACCGATTCTTTAGAGGACGATGAAGCACCAAATGGTGCAATTGGAGCTGCCACTAACCGTTCTGGTCAGGTAAGTATTAGCGACCAAGCAAAAGTTACCGCCAAGGTATTTGGGCTTCGGCACGGGGCGGCGATTGGCAGCGCCGGTTACATCAAACCTTATGTAGCTGACCCCTTTAAGGTCACTATCTCTGGCTCCCCCACCGTGAAAGCCTATGTCCAGCCAGTTCGCCTACCTAAGAAGCAACAGTTAGGATACGGTTTCGGTGCCGCAATTGGATCTGGTTTACAAACCCAAGTACCAGCCCAAATCACTCTTTCCGGCAGCCCCAACCTGGATTTGATTGGCGGGCAAGCCAGTTCTGGTGTAGGGCTCGGCTTTAAGAGCAACGGCTCTGGTAGCTCCGTTACCGCAAACTTGGACGCGGGAGCGAAAATCCAGGTCACTTCCCCGGTTGGCTCTCCTCGCACTGACGGCAGCAGTAATCGCGGCAAGTTTGCCCTAGCCAATGGAGTTAATATGCCGCTTGATGCCGTCAAGGGCAAGGCGCAGGTATTAAACCTACGTTTTGCAGACGGCAGCGTTGATGGCAGCGGTGCGCCCTTAACTTTGGGACTCACCACGGCGGTAAGCAAGCTAGCTCAAAACCAACAGGCTATACCTTTCTCCCTGGTTACTCCCGAGGGCGAAACCGTGCTTTCCTCCGCTCTGACCAGCACCCTTTATAACGGATTGGCATTTTCGGTTCCCAAAACTGGAAACTACTATCTGCAATCTGGGGTGTCTCCCAGGCTCTTCGCCTATCACGGGGATCAGAAAGCAGCGGGCGCGTTCACCTTCCCGGTCACCTCTGAGCTATACACTCAGGACGGATTGCTGTGGGCGCAGGGTTACTCGTTAAAATACCAGGTAGCTGGCAAGGGTGGAAGCCTTCCGCAGGCTTACACCACTGAGCGTTACCTGCCCCCGAATTCCGCTTTAGGGGCGCTACCGGCAGTAACTTTGCCTACGATTTCCGGCAAGACCTGTTCGATTGACCATTGGGAGCTTAACGGAAGTCGCCTAAGCGAGACTGACCTATCACAGGCGAAACTCACCGCTGATACTACCGTGACAGCGGTTACCAAATGCGAAGATACAGTCGCTCCTCCCCAGCCGCAGCCAGAAAAAACTACTTTCAGCTGGCAGCTACAAGACGGTCAGGGTAAAGCCTTAAGCGGCGGACAGTTCACCCTGACCGAAAAGGGCGGGGCGGCAGTAAACGTACCAGATTCTACTTCCGGTACTTTCACAGTAAATGATCTTGATCCTGCCAAGACCTATGTACTTACCCAGACGCAGGCTCCGCAAGGATACGACCTGCCTGCCCAGACCTCCTATACGGTAACTTTCGAGAAAACTTCTCAGGGATACCAGGCAAAGGTAAATAATACGGCGGTGAGCGCTGCAGCATTTGTTATCACTAACGCCAAGACTCCACTTCCTCCCCAGCCGGTAGCTTTCAATTGGAAGCTACAAGACACAAAGCAGAACTTGCTACCAGGGGGTACTTTCAAGTTGGTTTGCGCAGGTAAATCGGTTGATATTCCTGCCGCCGGTACTACCTCGGGAACTTACAGCGTTACCTTAGACCCGACTAAGGGCAGCTGTACCCTCACTCAAAGCAGTGCCCCTAAAGGTTACAAGCTAGGTGAGACTACCTCCTATAGCATCAGTTTCGTAGAAAAAGACCAGGCTAACGGCATTTGGGCTGCCAAGGTGAACGGTAAAGAAGTAAGCACCGTAACTTTCACCAATAGTGAGCTACCCAAACCCCCGGCTACTACCTCTTTCACTTGGAAACTTACTGACACTGCCGGTAAGGAGCTAAATGGAGGTACTTTCAGATTGACCGGCGGGAAGGATCCGCTCACAGTAACTTCTCAAGATGCGGCAGATCCGGGGGTATATATGGCCTCGAATCTTGATCCGACCAAGACCTACACTTTGTCACAGATTACCGCTCCTAACGGTTACTCGGCGGATAGCTCCAGCTACCAAATAACTTTTGTTAAAAGCGGAGAAAGCTATAGGGCTCAAGTAGGTGGGGAAGACCTACCCGCTGCTGGTCTGGTAATAAAGAACACCAAGTTACCTACTAAAGCCCAAATTCGTTGGGAAGTAGTTTCTTCTGCCGATAAATCCCAGTATGTTCCCGGCACTTCCTTTAGGGTTACTCCTTTCTTAGCCGACGGGAAAACCTTGGACGCGGCGAAGTCTTTTATCGTCACCGATTCCACTACCTCAGTTGGCACTGATTTGAATAAAGCAGTGGGACAGTACCGGGTAGTAGTTCCCGATGGCTCCTTGAAATACCAGGTGCAACAGCTAACTACCAGCCCTGATTTCGGGCTTAAAACCCCGGCACAAACCGTGAGTTTCTCCGCTTCTTCCGATGGTAACTACAGCCAGATTGTTGAAGGTAGCGGTCTAAAATTTGAAAATACTCCAGTTATCAAGACCAAGGCTTTCACTTGGAAGTTGGTGGACGGAGAATCGAATCCGTTATCGGGGGGAACTTTCTCCCTCACAAATGGGCAAGAGGTAGTGCCAGTCGCTGAAAATAAGGCAGATTCCTCTTTCCAAGCAACCTTGGATTTAGCTAAGACCTACACCTTAAAACAGACTGGCACACCTGCCGGATTTGTTAAAGACGACCGCGTCTACACCATTAGTTTTGAGGGGGGAAATCCTCAAGTTGCCGTTGGCGACACCGGGGTTGATTTACTGAATGGCATTTTGGTTATTAAGAACCAGAAGGTTCCAACACCCCCACCAACCACTGATCCAAAACCGGTTAGCGGGGAACTCGCCTGGAAGGTAGTTGATTCTAAAGGTCAGGCAGTAGCCGGGACTTCTTTCCAGGTCACTCCCCTGGGCAAAGATGGGAAGCCCAATACCGCAGAGGCCTTTAAGGTCACGGATTTTGTCGGTGGCGCTACCACCTTTGCGGTTCCTACTGACCTAGATGCTGCAACCGGTGCTTACCGAGTAAAGATTAGCGATGTAAGCCTAAAGTACCAGGTAGAACAGCTGACTACTGCACAGAATCTGCAAATAGCGAAGCCACAAGTTCTATCCTTTAGTCAGGGAGAAAACGGCGAGTGGATACAAAACTCGACTGATTCTTTCATGAACCAGGCTAAGCCGGCTGAAAAACCCACTACTGACCCCACCAAGCCAACTGAGCCGACCCCTAAGCCCAGCGAACCCAGCGGAAAGCCCTCCGGACCAACCGCTGACCCCACCATGAAGCCGAATCCGGCTGAAACTGGCGGGGCAACTGCGGCACCATCGGGTAATCAAAACGGCGGAGCTACCGAGGCTCCAAGCGGGAAAGACAGAATGGGCAGTTCCTCCATATCTAGTTCCGCCCCCTCCTCCCTGCCGATAACCGGACCTAACGGCGCAACTTTGGCTTTGGTTTCGGTAATCTTCGCGATTATCGGTGCAGGGCTGCTCTCGGCTCGCAAACTGCGGGAATAACGTTAGGGATTCCCGTTTTCAACACCTCCTATTAGCTGCCTGGGTAGCAAGATCATTACACTTGACTCCTTGTTTCCCAGGCAGCTTTGCTATTCGCTTGGTATTACATTAAACCTGGTTACCATCGCTCCGAGTCGGTCGGGAGGCGCAAACACCTGAAATATGAGTTACAGACTTTCAAAATCGCCCCTGTAGTAGGCGGATATTGAGTCCCCGTTTTTTCATTCTTATTTATTACCCATATCACCTATTGCCTTGGACTTACGTCCTAGATAAAATGTGATTGCCACCGCTTATCAGTGCAAGTAGCTGAGAGGATCCAGGGTTTGCCCCACCCCCACCGCCCGCAGTAACAAGCCGGCAAATACCCTCCCCAGGCACACCATGAATAAAACCTAAAGGAGATAACTGTTTATGTCCGAGGATTACAAACCGAATCCCTATGAAGACGCGAAGAATCAGCTACGGGAAGCCCAGAAAATCCTGGGATTTTCCGAGGGCGACTACGATATGCTCGCTTCGCCTCGGCGCGAAATGAGCGTTTCCATTCCGATTCGTCGCGACGACGGCACCCATGAAGTGCTGCACGGCTACCGGGTACAACACAACTTGACACGCGGGCCCGCTAAAGGCGGGATCCGTTACAACGAAAACGTCGATATTGACGAAGTTCGCGCCCTATCCATGTGGATGACCTGGAAATGCGCCCTAGTGAATCTGCCCTACGGCGGAGCTAAAGGCGGGGTAACTATTGACCCCAGCAAGTATTCACAGACCGAACTAGAGCGGGTAACCCGCCGCTACATTTCCGAGATTCTGCCCATTATCGGTCCAGAAAAAGACGTTCCCGCCCCCGATGTGGGAACTAATGAACAGACCATGGCCTGGATCATGGACACCTATTCGCAGTTCCAAGGCTACACCGTTCCCGGCATTTGCACTGGTAAACCCGTTTCTCTGGGCGGCTCTCTAGGCCGCGCGGAAGCGACCTCCCTGGGCGTAGTCATCATGGTAGAAGCCGCCCTGAAGAAAAAGGGCATTAAATTCGAGGACGCCTCCCTGGCCATCCAAGGCTTCGGTAAAGTAGGGCGCGGAGCTGCCGAAATCGCGCAGCGTCGCGGCGGCAAAGTAGTCGCCATCTCCGACATCTTCGGCGCCATCTACAACGCCGACGGTATCGACACCAAAGCTCTCGGCGAATACGTGGACGAAAAAGGCAAAGTCGTAGGCTTCCCCGGTGCTGAACCCATGGACGCCTCTCAGCTGCTACTTCTGGACGTAGACGTAGTAGTACCGGCCGCGATTGAAGGCGTACTCACCAAAGACAATGCTTCCGATGTGAAAGCCAAGATTATTGTTGAGGGCGCCAATGGCCCCACCGATTCCGCCGCCGACAAGATTTTGAACGAAAAGGGAGTAATGATTGTTCCCGACATTCTGGCAAACTCCGGTGGCGTGATCGTGTCCTACTACGAATGGGTACAAGGACGCGACAATTTCTTCTGGCCGCTAGAGCGGGTACAAAAGGAAGAGGAACAGCGCATTACCGCCGCCTGGAAAGATGTCGAGGCATACGCCGAAGAAAAAGGCGTGACCTTGCGGGTCGCAGCTACCGTATTGGCGGTGGAACGCGTTTTGCAGGCGCACAAACGGCGCGGCCTTTACCCGTGATTGCTGCCCGGCATAATATCTACCCGTTACTATCCCCTTAGCTTTCCTAGCTGCCATTTGCCACTCGGGATAGGGTTTCTCTTAGTCCCCTCTCGGGAGGGCGCAACCGCACCGGGAGGGTCAAAACGTCACCCAAAAGAGGCACGGCCGGGGAGAGAAATGGAAGCACTGACAAGAAGGGCGGGGCGCGGTTTTATGCCGAGGGGAAGGCTGCGGGCGTTAAATCCGTGAAAATGCAAAGCATTTTCCGGATTTCGGGGCGCGAGGCAAAAATCGCCCCCCCACCTCAACATTGTCAGGCACATAACCAGGCAAACACGCTCACCTGAGGAGCGCTTTCGCCCTCCTGAGACAAAACCACCCTCCCAATACCGGCAAAGCGCCCCAATTACGACCACAATTCCCATCTCGGGAGG
>CABQYA010000093.1:0-7081 GCA_902468275.1 uncultured Urmitella sp.
CCAGGATTGTATAGAAGCTAATAAATGTCGCAGCCCTGTCAGAGCTTGCGCAACATTTTTCGGTCCCAAAACCAAAGCGGCAATCACCGCCAGTACCAAGAACTCGCTACCACTGATGCCAAACATTACGCATTCTCTCCGCTAGCAATCTGCATAAAACTACTCTAGGTGAGTTAAGAGATTTTTTACCACTAGAAAAATGCTGATTTTGAACTAAAAGCGATATTTATAAACATCCGCAATAGGTATAGATAAGGAAACCTGTCTCGGGTCACCCCAAAGTGCGCGGGAAGGGACTTGAACCCTCACGACCGTTAAGTTGGTCACTAGCACCTCAAGCTAGCGCGTCTACCGATTCCGCCACCCGCGCTCAAGGACACCAGTGAGATTAGCACACCTTGTAGCTTGCATGAAAAATGAAATCTAAAATGCGAGCTGGGACACCATACGGAAAAGCACTTTGCTAACCCCTTGGCAATTGCGTAAGCACAAAAATGCCTACAATAGGGCAGGGAGTCACGTTCTAGAGCTATTTACCTTGGGATAGAAACGGAAAGCGGATGGAAAAGCATACTTTCGACACTGTGGTGTTCGATATGGACGGTACTTTGACCGATTCGGTTCCCCTCATTACCCAGGGAATTAGGGAAGTTATTTCCCACTATAATCTTCCCAGTCAAAGCCCTCAGCAGCTAAAACGATTTGTAGGTCCGCCGCTACGTCTAGGATTTAAAACCTATCTAGATTTAGAAGAAGACCGCCTTGATGAAGCGGTTGAAATATATAGGCGTTTCTACCGCCCCCGGATGAGGCAGACACCGCTATTTGCGGGGATTAAAAAAATGCTTGCGCAACTGCACTCGGCAGGTCTAAAAACGGCAGTTGCGTCCTCTAAACTTGAGGAACTGGTAATCGAGATAGCTCGCGCCAGTGGGATGAGTCCCTACCTGGACGTGATTGCCGGAACCAGGGAAAGGCCCGGCACTAGCGCTGAAAATCCTAGTGATGTAGCTAATCCGCTAACTCGGCGCGGTAAAGAAGGGGTTATTCGCTATGCCCTCTCCCAGTTGGGCAATACTTCCCAGCTGGAAAAGACGGTGATGGTTGGAGACCGCCAGGACGACTATCGGGCTGCAAAGAATATCGGCATTGAGGTAATCGGGGTTTCTTGGGGCGCTGGAACCGCCGCGGAGTTCCCGGGCGCTACCTGGGTAAAGTCAGTGGAAGAACTTACGGACATTTTACTTTCGGGAACTAATAAAGAAAGGGATAATTTTGATTAACGAGGACGAAGGACGAACCTCAGCCGATGCGGCTAACTTGGGGCTAGACCTGCCTGATTCGCACCGCCCCGAGGATTTAGTGCGCCAGTTCCACGAGGTTTACGGGCTGCCGATTCAGCACGGGCCGGCCAGTATAAATCACGAACGGGTTCATATGCGGATGCGTCTCATTTTTGAGGAAGTGTGCGAATTAACCGGGGCGGTCTATGGGGATAAGGCTCGCGCCCTCCTAGAAGAGACTATTTCTTCCCTACCTGATGACAATACTCGCGACACTATCGAGGCCGCGGATGCTCTGGCTGACCTGACCTACGTTATTTATGGAATGGCGCTTGAATGTGGGATTTCACTGCCAGCGGTACTTCGGGAAGTGCAGGCTTCCAACCTGTCAAAGCTAGATGGCGCGGGCAAACCGATTTACCGTGAGGACGGAAAAGTTCTAAAGGGTGAGAATTTTTTTCCTCCTGACATCAAAAAGGCGCTAAAACACCAGATTCCCTAGTAGGATTAAGACCAAAAGAATATTTCTTTTTGATAGCGTAAGATAGACTAAAACCGAAGGAACGATTTTTAGATTGCTAACCTCTTGTCTTGCTGCCGGTAGGGTGGCATCTGACAGGTTACGGTCTAATCCGGCTCGCATCTGCTTCATGGGGATACTTGAAGCGGGCAAAGGGAGGTAACGTGGCTAAAGTAGTAGTCATTGGCGGCGGTTATGGTGGTATAACCGTAGCGGGTGGGCTAGATGACGTAGCCGATGTCACGTTGGTCGAACAGAAAGACCAGTTTGTTCATCACGCCGCCGCGCTCAGGGCGGCAGTAGATTCCGTGTGGGGACACACCGTATTTATGCCCTATAGCCGGCTACTTGAACGGGGGCGGGTCGTTCACGGAACCTGTATGCGCGTTGATGGTCGCACGGTTTATGTAGCTGGACATGACCCTATCGAAGCTGATTTTCTGGTGTTAGCAACCGGAACCACCTACCCATTCCCGGCAAAACACATGGTTTCCCAAGCTTCGGTTGCAAAGGCTCGTCTTAATCAAACGCGCGATAACTTAGCGCGTGCCAAACGAGTAATGTTGGTCGGTGCGGGTACTGTCGGCGTAGAATTTGCGGGCGAGCTAACCTCCACCTACCCCAATATGAAAATCATTATGGTGGATAAAGAACCCTATATCCTGGGCACTCCTGGATATTTAGATTCTTTGCGCGAAACCATGACCAAGCAACTAGAAGCACGCGGTATTGAACTGGTGCTGGGTGCGCCTTTGGCCTATATGCCTCCCACCGATGTGGGTATGCTTTCCACATTCCAGGTGGAAACCCTTGCGGGACAATCCGTAGAAGCCGATATGTGGTTCTTGTGCTATGGCGCTCAAACGTCTTCCGGCTACCTACACGGATCTTATTCCCAGGTTATGCATGCTAATGGCACCGTTATGGTAGATGAACATCTGCGGGTTAAAGACATGGAGAATGTCTATGCAGTTGGTGATATCACCGATGTGCCAGAATCAAAGCGCGCAGATGCTGCCCGCGCTCACGCCCGCGTGGTAATCGCGAATATTCGCGATCAGCTTTCGGGGCGTACTCCTTCGACAACCTATGCTCCGGGTAAGGAGTGGGTCATTTTGCCGCTAGGTCCTGATGGCGGGGCTTCGCAGCTGGTTGATCCGGACGGTACAACTAGGATTGTTGGACCGGAAGAAACCGCCGAAATCAAGGGTACCGATTTGATGGTAACCATGATTCGCGGGCAACTTCACCTACCCTAAGCAGGAAGGTTGTATAGAGGCTAAGGGGGTAGTCTATCGTGGCTGACCATTTACAGGTGACCTTTGATAGTTTTGTTGCCGCGCTGCAAGCACATTTGGAAGCTGCCCGGCGAGCAGCTGACCCAGATTCTGACCCACAGGTAGCTAAAGCGAGCCAGGCATTAGAATTAGCTTTTTCTGCCTATGATGAAGCACTCTATTCGCAGCTTGGCTGTGATCTTCCCTTAGATGTGTTTGAATACGAAGATATTGATTCCGATACTCTTTTCGAACGCATTAACCAGGTTTTAGATGATGAAGAATCTGATGACTTTGACTCAGATTTTGATGATGAAGAATACGACTACGAGGACGACGACTCGGATAAACAGCTAGATGAAGCTGAAGCAGCCCTCCTTGATGATGACTATGACTTTGACGAAGAGGACGAGGAAGAGGACGAGGAAAACGAGGATTAGTTAGCTTATAGCCGCCTTCCCGCTAGCACTTCCTCGCTCTTGCTCTAGAACTTTCCACTATTTTTCAAGTTCACCAGTTATCCGCTTTGGCTTAGGCACTAACCTCATCGAGTGCCACCCGGATTTGGTGAGGAACGTGGGCATCAGCTGCTTTAAGTACCGCCGCAAATTGCCCAGCGCTACGTGCTCCGGTCAATGCGCTGGTAACTCCCGGTGCGTCCTTAACCCAGGCTAAGGCCAATTTTAGGGGCTCCCATTCTAGTCCCTCAGCCCCGGCTAATACCGCTTGGGTTATCGGTTCGTACTCTTTTGAGAGATAGGGGGCAACGAAGCCTTGTAAATGTTGAGAGGCAGCCCGCGAATCAGGGGGAACGCTGGTTTGATATTTACCGGTCAATACTCCTCGCCCTAACGGTGACCAAGCGATAAAACCAGAATCGAAATGAGTGCTTGCCGGCAGAATTTCATCCTCAACTTGACGATTAAGTAAAGAGTATTCCCCTTGGACAGCAGCAACCTCGTAGCGGTCTTGCCCCAGTAATACTGCCAGTTCCGCCATTGCCCAGGCCGGATAGTTAGACACCCCTACGTAGCGGGCACGCCCAGAACGCAGTGCCATCTCCAGAGCGGTAAGGGTTTCCTCTACCCGCACAAACGGGTCATAGTGGTGCACAAACCAAACATCAAGATAAGAGACTCCTAAACGCTCTAAGGATTGATCTAGTCCGCGCAATAAATTTGCGCGGGAGGCATCAACACTGGGAGGATCTCCTGGTCGCACCCCTGCCTTTGAACAAATAACCAAATCATCGCGGGAAAATTTCTCCTCAAGGAGATTGCCGATGAGTTTTTCTGACTCGCCCTCACCATAGGTGGCGGCGGTATCAATCAGGTTACCCCCGGCATCTAGGAACATTTGAAGCTGCTGACTTGCTTGCTCAAAATCGGTGTCCCGTCCCCAGGTCAGGGTGCCAAGCCCCAGGGTGGAAACCATTAGTCCGGTACGTCCTAGTCTTCTCTTTTCCATATCCCCAGGTTAAGGGGAATCAGTCTTAGATGTTTTAGGCACGGCGACTAAACTTAAAAACGGTTAGCTACCGAGCTGATTTTTATAGGGATAACCGGTGGCTTAGGGGACTTTGCTGCCCAAACAATGTTGCTAAATACCCCGATTTTTGCCGAAAACTGCCAGGGGTGAGAGAAAACACCCACTGCGGCTGCCACTATTTAACCTCTAGGCTATAGGCTTGGTGGACGTGGGTATTTTTGAAGCCATAATTATGGGGCTAGTTCAAGGTTTAACCGAATTTTTGCCGATTTCTTCCTCGGCGCATCTTAGGATTGTAGGGGCATTATTTGGTGACGATCCTGGGGCGGCCTTCACCGCGATTACCCAAATCGGTACTGAAAGCGCAGTTCTTATCTATTTTTGGAAAGATATCAGCCGGATAGTTTGTAAATGGTTTCAAGCTTTTGCCCCAAAGCGTAGCGGGGTAACTCAAGCTGATTCTGATGTGCGCATGGGGTGGATGATTATTGTAGGCTCCCTCCCGATTGCCATTTTGGGGTTGCTAGGCCAAGATTTTATCGAAAGTCAGCTTCGCAATATGTGGATTACGGTTTCTATGCTGGTCATATTTGCTTTAATTTTGGGGGCAGCGGATCGCTATGGCAAGAAAGAAAAAACTTTAGAGCATCTGTCGTGGCTGCAAGCTATCCTTTTTGGTTTCGCGCAAGCCCTAGCCTTAATCCCGGGAGTTTCCCGTTCCGGTGGGACTATTACTGCTGGTCGGCTAATGGGCTTTACTCGGGTGGCGGCGGCTCGCTATTCGTTTCTACTGGCGATGCCGGCGGTTTTCGCTTCCGGGTTTTTCGAGGCCGCTAAATCAGTAGGGAATAATCCTGCCGGTTGGGGCGCAACCATTCTTGCTACCGTAGTTGCTTTCGCGGTGGGATATGCGGTTATTGTTTGGTTTATGCGTCTTTTGGAAACCAAGACCTTTACGCCTTTCGTTATTTATCGTCTGCTTTTAGGGATTGCGGTTGCTGTGGCGCTGGCTACTGGCGCTTTATCGGCATTGGCGTAAGCAAATACGGGGATTTTTCAGCTATGGGCGCGGTTCTTTTTGATATGGACGGAACCTTGATTGATTCCGAACCGCTGTGGCATCGTGCGGAAGCACAGATTGTTGCGGGTTTCAATCAGGAATGGAGTGTAGAGGACGGGCAGGCTTTAACTGGCAACTCACTGTTTGATAGTGCCTGTATTATGATTCAACGCAAGAATCTGCCATTAACGCCGCAGGCGGTGATTGAGATGATGGTCTCGGCAATGCACCAGTTCTATGTTACTCAGGGGATACCTTGGATAGAGGGAGCCAAGTCGTTATTAAGCGAGTTGGCATCGGCAAATATCGCTACTGCCTTGGTTTCGGCTTCCTATGACATTTTGGTTCAGGACGTGTGTCGTAGCGCCCCGAAAGGTGCCTTGAGCGTCATGGTGACTGGTTCTGAAGCCGGTATCCGGCAAAAACCGTTCGGAGATCCCTATCTGCTGGCAGCTAAACGACTGGGAGTGCCGATAACTGAGTGTTTAGTGGTGGAAGATTCTACTCCCGGACTGAAAGCTGGAAAAGATGCGGGGGCGCGCCTGGCTTTGGTAGGACAGCGGGAAGTTAGCGGAATTGAGGCGGCGCGTTTTAGCTCGGTAGGTCAAATGACGCTAAGCGATGTGCAGCGTTTGTTAGCTTAAAGCAGCCCTGCGTCCTTAGATGTTAGCTACCGTCAGTTTACCTGCGTAGATAATAGTTTTTGGACGCCCTCTTCAGAGATTTCGGGCGGGTTTGCTCCCAGGAGTGGACAGTGCGCCCGGTAGTCACACCAATTACAAAGCGGGGAGCGACGCGGTGGGAAATCCCCGGAGCGCGCTTGGGAAGAAATCTGTTCCCAAACAGCCAATATTTCCGCGTTGGTGGCATCTATATCTGCAATTGTGGGGGTATAAGTGTAAACCTGCCGGTCTTTGAGGAATAACAATTGTAAGCGAGCCGGTAAGTCTCCTTGGGTTAAGTACCAGATTAGCGCGTAAAATCGGATTTGAAACTGGTAGGGACCAATATAGCGTTCGGCGGGTGCTTTGCCGGTTTTGTAGTCCACAATCCGTACTAACCCGGTGGGGGATATATCTACCCGGTCGATATATCCATGCAGGTTCAGATGGTCTTTATTGGTTACCCGCAAGTATTTTTCCCGGTGAGCCGGGTTCAACCTATCGGGGTTTTCCATCAAAAAATAGTTGGCAAGCAGCTCGCGACAAGATTCTAGGAAATGATTTTCTTCGCTTTTGTCGCCCTTAAATAGTTCGGTATACAGCTTCGGATTTTCATCTATAGTGTCCTCCCAGATTTCATAAATCTTCTGGTCAGCGCGTTCAAATCTGCGTTCCTTTGCGGGCAGGTCAAACAGATTTTCTAGAACTGAATGAACCAAGGTTCCTCGCCGGCGCACCGGGCTTTCTTTGGCGGGAAGTTTATCTATCACTTGGAATCGGAACTGCAAGGG